>CALFDH010000129.1 GCA_937950405.1 uncultured Meiothermus sp. | reverse complement strand
ACCTGGCCCAGGGCCTCTTCCGGCATGTGCCGGCAGGGGTGGGCAGCATCGGCAAGATTCATCTGGAACCCGCCGAGATGGACGCCATGCTACAAGGCGGGGCCGAGTGGGCGGTCAAGCGGGGCTACGGCAGACGCGAGGACCTCGAGCGCATCGAGGAGCATGGCCGCATGGAAGGGGCCCGGCCCGAGCTGGTCTCCGAGCAGGCCAAGCGGCGACAGGCCGACGAGATGGGCACCCTGGGCTCGGGCAACCATTACCTCGAGGTCCAGCAGGTGACCGAGGTGTTTGACGCCGCCATCGCCGAGGCTTTTGGGGTGGCGGTGGGTGATGTGCTGGTTAGCATCCACAGCGGCTCGAGGGGGCTGGGCCACCAGGTTGCCACCGACTACGGCAGGCGGATGATCGAAGCCGCTCACAAGTACGGCCTGGAGCTCGCGGACCTCGAGCTCGCCTGCGCCCCCATCCAGTCCGAGGAGGGCCAGGCCTACCTGGGGGCCATGCGGGCCGCGATCAACTGTGCCCTGGCCAACCGGCAGATCCTGACCCATCTGGCCCGCGAAGCCTTCGCCTACCTGCTGCCCAGAGCCGATTTACGCCTGATTTACGATGTTTCGCACAACACCGCCAAGCTCGAGACCCACCTCGTGAACGGGCAGCCCCAGCGGCTCTACGTCCACCGCAAGGGCGCTACCCGGGCCCTGGGCCCCGGCCACCCCGACCTGCCCGACGCCTTCAAAGCGGTGGGCCAGCCGGTTTTGATTGGGGGAACCATGGGCACGGCCTCGTACATTCTGGTGGGCACCCCCGAAAGCGAGGCCAGGTCCTTCAGCTCCTCCTGCCACGGAGCCGGGCGGGCCATGAGCCGTCACCAGGCCCTCAAGCAGTGGCGGGGCAGGGAGCTGGTGCGGGAGCTGGGTCGGCAGGGCATCATTGTACGGAGCCCCTCCCCCAGGGGCGTGGCCGAGGAGGCCCCCGGCGCCTACAAGGACGTGACCGCCGTGGTAGACGCCGCGCACGCTGCAGGGCTTTCCCGCAAGGTGGCCCGGCTCGAGCCCCTCATCTGCATCAAAGGCTAGGGCAGGATCTTGAGCCACTGCCGATACTGCTCAATCTCGCGGCTCTGTACGGTAATAACCCCCTGGCAAAAGCGCTTGAGCTCGGCCCTGGATGCTTGCTGCAAACAGGCTCTGGACATGTCCACGGCGTCCTGGTGGTGGGGAATCATACCCTCCAGGAAGGCCCGGTCTACCGGCATCTCGTGGCCGGGCATAGTCTGCATCCCCTGCATGGAAGCCTCCATCATGGGCTTCATATCGGCCCGCATCATCTGCATGTAGCGCTGGCTGGGGGCTACGCCATACCAGGATTTGAGCCAGCCGGTCAGTTGCGCTATTTCCTTGTTCTGCACGGCCACAATTTCCTGGGCCGCCTTGCGGATGCGGGCATCCTTCGAGACCTTCAGTATGGCCCCGGCCATCTCCACTGCCCCTTTGTGATGCTCAATCATCATGGACATATAGGCAATGTCGAAGTTGCGCCCCGAGAGCTTTTTGAGCTCGTTCATGGACTGCATGGCCATGCTGCCGTGGCCGCTGTGGTCGGTCTGGGCCAGGCCCCACCCGAGCAGCAGGGTAACCAGTATTGACAGGATTTTAGCGTTCATTTAGCGACCTCCTCGGAATCGTTTACCTCTTTAGTGGGAGTTTTATGCCAGATCGCACCCCCTTGGCCTTCTACCTGCAAAACCCCCATCATGCCGCGATCTTCATGCTCTACTACATGGCAGTGGTAGGCGGTAATGCCGCTGAAGTCGCGCAAGGGGACGGCGATGCGCACCAGGTCATTCTTCTTGAGGTTTACGTTGAGAACCGCCCTCGAGCACCAAGGGATTTGGGAGGAGGATCACGAACTGGCAAAACCACTATCGGTAGCCGGGGAGCCGAGTGGGGTTTTCCCCAGGAGAGAACCCATGCCAGCACGTCGATCTCGGCGGCCCAGAAGCCGCAACACACCGCCCCAACCGGGCAGCTTGAGTGCTGTAAGTTATCTGTGCTAACTGGTATATCCGAGCCGAGACAAGGAACCGCATTGTGGTGTGGCTCGTGACCAGTCATGCTGGGGGACGCATCGGCATGGACGCAGTGAAGCATCAAAGCCTGCGGGTGGGCGAGTACGCATTGCAAGAGCAACCAGACGCATACCCCGATGATGCGGGTCATGTGTGCGGGAGCTCGAGATGATTTCATGGCTCAAGCCTCGAGAATCGCCTTTCGCACCACCCGCTCTTCCACTCGAGAACCCAGCGGCGCTCTGAAGGAGCGCAGCCGCAGGGCGTTGGACAGTACAAACAAGGAAGAGAGGCCCATGGCCGCCCCAGCCAGCATGGGCGAGAGCAGCCAGCCCGTAAAGGGATACAGGACCCCCGCCGCTACCGGAATCAAGAGCACGTTGTAGGCAAAGGCCCAGAACAGGTTGAGCCGGATATTGCGCAGGGTGGCCCGGCTCAGCGCAATGGCATTCGGCACCCCGCGTAGGTCGCCCGACATCAGAATAACGTCGGCGGTCTCCATGGCAATGTCGGTGCCTGTACCGATGGCCAGCCCCACATCGGCCTGGGCCAGGGCCGGGGCGTCGTTGATGCCGTCCCCCACAAAGGCCACCCTGGCCCCTGAACGTTGCAGTTGTTGCACAGCCTGGGCCTTGCCTTCGGGCAGCACCTCGGCCAGCACCTCGTCTATGCCCAGTTGACGGGCAATGGCCTGGGCGGTACGGCGGTTATCGCCGGTAATCATGGCCACCCGGAAGCCCAGCCGGTGCAGGGCCTGGATGGCCGCCGGGGTCTCGGTCTTGATGGGGTCGGCGACCGCCAGAACAGCCGCCAGTTGGCCGTTGATGGCCACGTAGAGCGGGGTCTTGCCCTGCTCGGCAAGTTGCCTGGACTGCGCTCTGAAGGGGGCGATATCCACCCCCCGTTGGGCCATGTAGCGCTCCGAGCCCGCATCCACACGGTAGTGAGCGACCTGCCCGGTTGCGCCCAGGCCCGGCAGGGCTTGAAAATCGAGCGGCTCCAGCAGCTCCAGCCCTCGAGCCTGGGCGGCCCGCACAATGGCCTGGGCGATGGGGTGCTCCGATTTTTGCTCGAGGGAAGCCAGCAGCCTGAGTACCTCTGCCGGGTCGAAGTCCAGGGTTTCAAAATCGGTGAGCTCGGGGCGGCCCTGGGTCAGGGTGCCGGTTTTGTCGAGGGCCACAACGCGGGCCTCCTGCAGGGTTTGCAGGGCTTCCCCGGTGCGGAACAAGACCCCCATCTCGGCGGCCTTGCCGGTGCCTACCATCAGGCTGGTGGGGGTGGCCAGCCCCATCGCGCAAGGGCAGGCAATAATCAGCACCGCTACCGTGTTCACCAGGGCAAAGGTCAGGGCGTTTTCGCCGCCAAAAACCAGCCACACCCCCGCCGTGAGGGCTGCAATGATGAGCACAATGGGCATGAAGACCGCCACCACCCGGTCGGCCAGGCCCTGAATGGCGGGTTTGGAGGCCTGGGCGTTCTCGACCAGCCGGATAATCTGGGCCAGCACCGTACCCTCCCCCACTGCCGTGGCCCGGAAGGTCAGGCTGCCATTCTGGTTAAGCGTACCCCCCACCACTCGAGTACCCTCGCTTTTGGCCACCGGCACGGGCTCGCCCGTAATCATGCTCTCGTCCACGTAGCTGTGCCCCGAGACCACCACCCCGTCCACCGGGATTTTTTCACCGGGGCGTACCACCACCAGGTCGTCCACGAGCACCTCGTCCACCGGCACTTCCAGCTCGGCCTGGCCCTGCCTGACCACCCTAGCGGTTCGGGCCTGCAAGCCCAGGAGCTTTTTCATGGCCTCACTGGTGCGGCCCTTGGCGATGGCCTCGAGGTATTTGCCCAGCAATACCAGTGTGATGACCACCGCCGCCGCCTCGAAGTAGACGTGCTGGGCTTTGGGCGGGAAAACCTGGGGAAAGAGCACCACCGCCAGGCTATAGAAGTAGGCCGCCGAGGTGCCGATCATGACCAGGCTGTTCATGTCGGGTGATCGAGCCCGCAGGGCTGAAAAGCCATGCCGGTAGAAGCGCAGCCCCGGCCCAAACTGTACCGGGGTGGCCAGGGCCAGCATGACCCAGTTCCACACTGCCTCGGGGGCCAGCGAGAGCAAGAACATGTGGGCCGGCATCCAGAGCATCGGCAGCATGGCCAGCAAAAAGAGCGGCACCGAAAAGTAGTAAGCCAACGTGAAGGCCCGCCGGAGCGAAGCGATTTCCCGCTGCCGGGCT
>CALFDH010000128.1 GCA_937950405.1 uncultured Meiothermus sp. | reverse complement strand
CTGCAAGTTTTGCCGGAGGGCTTCTGCCTGCACAAACGCCAGCGCTACCCGGCTCCGCTCGAGCAAAATCACCGGATGCCCCCGTCTGGCCAGAAAGAAGGCGTTGCGCCCGGTGCCCCCGGCTAGGTCGAGCACCGGGCCTGGCGGCAGCCTACCGGCGTAGCTGGCCACTACTTGAGCCGGCTCGGTCAGCGGGGCTTGGTTCAGGTAGTGCTTGTCCCAGTCTTTAGGCATAGCTCAGGCTTCAGAAGAGCGACGAAAGGCCCAAAAGGTTCCCAGTACTAAAATGGCTAGCGTTACGCTCAGAAAAAAAGCCTGTGGCAGGTGCAGGGCCAGCTCGGGGCGGTGCAGCCAGACCTCGCTGCCGTGGCCCCAGCCCTCGAGCAGAAGCTTGAGCCCGGCCCAGCCCACCACCGCATAGGCTACGGTCTCGAGCCGCGGATACCGCTCGATGATGCCCACCATGATGCCGGCGGCCAGCCGGATCAAGAGAATCCCGATGGCCACCCCGGTAAAGATCACCCAGAAATCCCGGCTAAAGGCAATTACCACCAGCACCGAGTCCACCGCAAAGGCCAGATCCACCACGTTGATCATGATCACGATGCGCCAGAAACTGGCGGCAGCGACTTGCTGTGCGCTGGCGTGGTCGGCCTCGCTGTGGCTTTGCCGGCGAAAGATGTGATTGACCGCCAGATACACCAGGTAAAGCCCCCCCAGGAGCTGAATCCACCAGATTTGGATGATGATGGTAGCAAACAGCAAAGCCAGCCCGCGCAGCACGTAAGCGCCAATAATGCCATACAAGAGCGCCCTCGAGCGCAGGTGCTCCGGCAGGGGCCGCACCATCACGGCCAGCACCATGGCGTTGTCGACCGATAAAACGGCCTCGAGGGCCACAATGATTAGAATGGCTACAAAAGCCGAACCAAACTCCATAACCTAAAGCCTATCATCTGGTTTTAGTTTCCGAACAGGTACAACAGGGCCGGGGCCAGCCCCTGACGCCAGGTCATCCAGTTGTGGCCAGAGGGGCGCTCGAGGTAAGCGTGCGGGTAGCCCTTGTCGGCCAGCATGGCGGCAAAGCGACGGTTGGGGGCCAGCAGCCACTCAATCTGGCCGGTCTCGCAATAAAACCGCAGCGGCAGGGTTTGAGAGTCCAGATACCGCTCGGTAAGCCACTCGGGGTCGTTGTAGGAATCACCCCCCTCGGGCGAGGCGGTTAGGCAGGCCGACTGGGTGGCGACCTTCTGAAACACTTTTGGGTGGCGCAGCGCCAGCCAGCTCGAGACCAGCCCCCCCAGGCTGGCGCCCATCAGGCCCTTCTCCGGGGTGGGGCCGTAGTGCGACTCCACCGCAGGGATAATCTCGTTCAGCACGTGCTCTTCGTAGGTAGGGCTGAACCAGTATTCGCGGCGGCGGTCCTCAGGTTCGATAAACACAATTCGTACCGGCTGGATTTCGCCCAGCTCACAAAGCCCCTGGGCCACCTCGGCCAGCCTGGCGGTGCGGTAGTAGGCCACCCCGTCGTGCACATACAGGGTGGCCTGGGCCGGTTCCTGGGGGTTGAACACATAGTAGCGGCGGGTACTGCCAAAAGCTTTCGACTCCAGCCGATGTCGGTGCACGTTCACCGGGCGGGAGGGTTGGTGTGGGGGGGTGTAGTGAAAGCCCGGCAGTTCGATGGCCCTGGGGTAGCTCCACCAGGGGTTCTGGGCCTTGTGGGGGTTATCGGGGTCGGGGAAGGGTTGGTGGTTGGCGTCTAAAAAGGCATACTCGATATAGGCTCCGGCGGGGAACTCGAGGGTGAGCGGCCCACCAATGGGAATCGGCTTTCTGTCCCAGTCGGTAAAGTCGCCGACCAGAAATTTCGCCTGGGCCGGGGGATGAAAGGTTACGGAGCGAGCGTGCACCTCGACCATACCGGCCCCTATTGTAAGCGGCGGCTATTTGCCGCCTGTGGTGCAGGCATAAGCGTTGGGAGATAGAGGGCTACTCAACATCGGAATCGCAGACGGATTCGTCGGCGTTTTCTCGGTCAGCCTGCATTTCGCAAGCCCGCCGCAATGCCCAGCAAAGAGAGCATCAAAGCCCGCTCGAGCCCCTTTCGTTCGGGGGCTTCGGGGGGGGTACGGCGGTAGCGCTCGAGCAACTCCACCTGAACCAGCGAGATGGGGTCTACATACGGGTTGCGTAGCTCGGTCTGGCGGGCCAGTACGGGATGGTTGAAGAGCAAGCTGTTTTGAAAAGTTTCTTCCAAAATAGCCCTGGTTTTCTCGAAAGCCTCTGCAATGCCGGGAAAGAAGCGCTCCGCCAGGGAGGGCTCAACCAGGCGCAGGTACTCCCGGGCAATGCCCAGGTCGGCCTTGACCAGGGCAATGGCCGCGCTATCCAGGGTGGTGGCAAAGAAGGGCCACTGCGCAAACATTTCCCGCCGCAAGGTGAGCGGAATTTCTTCCAGCCCTTCGGCCAGGCCGTACCAGCCGGGAATCAAGAGCCGCACCTGTGTCCAGGACATCACCCAAGGGATGGCCCTCAAGTCCTTGATTTCGCGTACCCGCCCTGAGCGATACACGGGCCTGCTGGCAATGTTCAGGGCGCCAATCTCGCGGATGGGGGTGAGCTGTTCGTAAAACTCGAAAAAGCCGGGGCGCAGGAGCAACTCGCGGTAGACCTCGGTGGAGCGCTGGGCGGCTCGGGCCATGGCCTCGCGCCACGCTTCACGGAGGGGCTCGGCCTGGCCGAAGAGGTCGCGGGCCGAGGCCAGCGCAGTGTGGTAGAGCATCTGCTCGAGGTTCCGGTAGGCCAGGTCGGGGTGGGCGTAGCGGTCGGCCAGGGCCTCGCCCTGCTCGGTCAGGCGCATTCGGCTGCCCACCGTGCCGGGCGGTAAGCTGGCAATGGCCCGCCCGGCAGTGCCACCCCCTCGAGCGGTAGAGGTGCCGCGCCCGTGGAAATAGTAGACCTGCACGCCCCGGCTCTTTGCTGTGGCAGTAATGGCTTCCTGGGCCCGGTAGAGCGCCCAGTTGGCGGCCAGAAAGCCTGCGTCCTTGTTGGAGTCGGAGTAGCCAATCATGACCTCGAGGCCCCCCCGGCCCTGCACATGGGCCGCAAACACCGGGTTGTCCAGCAGCCGGGCCACCACCTCAGGCGCATTTTCCAGGTCGCCCAGGGTCTCAAATAGCGGTACCACATCGAAAGGCAGGGCCCGCCCAGGGCGGTAGAGACCCACCTCCCGCGCCAGCAGGAGTACCTCGAGCAGGTCGCTGGGGTGGTGGGTCATCGACACCACGTGGGCCCCCCGCGCCCTCCAGTGGCGCAGGGCTTCCAGGGCGGTTTGCAGGGCCTTGGTCTGGGGACGGTAGCCCACCGGCGCCAAGGGCCGGGCTGTGGCCAATTCCTGGGTCAGCAGGGCCTCCCTTTGCAGCGGTTCCAGCGCCCCATAATGCTCGAGCACCCCGGCGGTTTTCAGCAGTTCGGCGGCGGCTTCGGTCAGTGCGCGGGACTCCTCCCGCAAATCCAGGCTGACCAGCTCGAGGCCAAACGCCTCGGCGTTCAGGCGCAAGGGGCGTACGCTGGCTCGAGAAATCTCCTTCAGGCCAAGTTGATTGAGGCTGGCCTCGGCCTTGCGTAAATCCCCGATAAACTCATGGGTGTTGCTATAACCAGGGCCGGTTTGCTCGCCCAACGAGGCCCGCAGCTTGTGGCGCAGCCCCATGGCAAACTGACGGTAGGGCTCCCCCTGGAAGCGCTCGGGCAGGGCTAAGCGCTTGGTGTGGTCTTCCAAGGCCAGCCGCAGATCACGGGTAATGGTAATGCGGTCTTCACTGAGCGATAAGTCTCGGATAAGGCCGTCCACGTCCTCCACAAACTTACGCAAGGCGGTTTCACGGGCGTAGTTCTGGGCCCAGCTCGTGACTTCCGGTACCACGTTGGGGTTGCCATCCCGGTCGCCCCCAATCCAACTCCGAAACACCAGCGGGGGCGAAAGATCGGGGCGACGGCCATAGTGCGCCTCGAGCGCACTTTCCAGCCCGTCTACCAGCCGGGGAATGGCCTGCCACAGGGTATAGGTGGTGTAGAAAAGACCGCCCTTAACCTCGTCCTCTACACTCGGACGGGACTTGCGCAGTTCGGAGGTGCCCCACAGCAGGGCCACTCGAGCATCCAACTGGGGATTGGAATCAGCAATGGGCGCTGAAGCAGCCTCCTCCGCCGTGTCTTCGGGGCCCCCTCGCTCGGCTGCATCCAAGAGCTTTTCAATCTCGCTGATGTGATACCGCTGGGTGCGGCGGCGGGTCTCGGTGGGGTGGGCGGTAAAGGTCAGGTGCAGCCGAAGCCGCGAGAGCACATCTACGGCCTGCTCGTAGCTCAAACCCTGGCGCTTGAGCTGTCCCACCAGGGCCAGAAACGATTCCCCCCTGGGGGCCTGCGGGGTGCTTTTCTTCTCCCGCTCCCGATTAACCCGTACCCGGTGGCGTTCTTCGGCCAGATTGACCAGATGAAAATAGGTCGAAAAGGCCCGAATCATATTTTCGGCCTCGGCCAACGAGAGGCCCCGCACAATGCCGAGAAGCTGCTGGCGGGTGGTTTCGCTGTAGTTTTGCCGTAGGGCTTTGGTCAGCTCGCGCACCTGTTCTTCGAGTTCAAGCATGCGCTCGCCCGAAAGCGTTTGGATGGCCTTTCCCAAAGCCCGCCCTAAGATACCGACTTCGCGCTTGAGCTGATCAAACAGCCGATCCTCACTCATCCAGCGATAGTGTATCGGGTTTGGAACTGATTCCCAAATGTTCAGAGCTTGGCGGAGGTGGCGCCTACTCCTTTAGGGCGAGCCCTCAAAAATCACCGGAAAGCGCACCCGGTTATCAAAAGCCAGGGGAACCAACCAGCGCACACTGGACACCACAGGGCCGGCAAAAAGGTCTTTCACGGCGAAAATACCCACTTCGTCCATGCCCTTGGCCTGGATCTCGAGGGCCAGCTCCGAGACGGCCACATAGAAGTAAACCTGAAAGGCGTAACCCTCCAGCCTTGCCAGCGCCATCCATTCTTTGGGGGGAATAGCGACGCTGGTTTCTTCCTTGAATACCCTGGACATGGCGGCTTTGGGCAGTTCATCAGGCCCTATTTTGCCGCCCACCCCATTGAACAGCCGTGCATCCGGGTCGGCCCGGTGCTTTCGCATCAGCACCACTCGAGTTTTGTCGGGGGTGAAGAGGAAACCGGCGACGTACTGGGCTAGGGGCGTCATGGTAAGGCTCCGAAGGCGTTACCCTTAGTGTATAGGGTAGTCCCCTGAGGTTGTTTTACCAACTCTGCGTGTGAGTGGCGCTAAACGCGCCCCTCACTTGCCGCGCCACGGGGCGCGTCCGTGGGACTTGTATATCGCTTTTGGGTCACTATTGGGCAGTTTTGGTATTTCATGGTTTGACGTGGGTTTCTTTAGGCGTTAGTTTGGGGGCATGCCCGAACGGCAGTACCTCTACAAAGGCCGCATCCTGAACCTGGCCCTCGAGGGCCCCTACGAGATCGTCGAACATGCCCACGCAGTCGCGGTGCTGGTCGAGCGAGACGGCCAGATTCTGTTTGTGCGGCAGTACCGCCCGGCCATTGGCAGCGATACCCTGGAGATTCCGGCGGGCCTCATAGACCCCGGCGAAACCCCCGAGGAAGCGGCCCGGCGCGAGCTGGCCGAGGAGGCCCAACTCACCGGAAAACTTCACTACCTCACCGGCTTCTACCTGTCGCCGGGCTTTTGCGACGAAAAACTGCACGTCTTCCGCGCTACCCACCTCCGGGCGGCCTATGCCCAACCCGATGACGACGAAGAAATCTCCATTGAGTGGCGCGACCCCCGGCAGGTTTTGCAGGAAGCCCGCGACGGCAGGGTGCAGATATCGGCCTCGGCCATGGCGGGGATTTTGTTTTATCTTAGCGAGAGGGTTCTAGGCAGCGATGTTGCGGGCTTGGGATAGAAATCTGGCTTTGCACCCGGCACGAATCCCCGCTGTTCAGTTGAACGTACCGGGTGCTTTCCCTGAGCCAAGCTTCATCGCCCGCCGTTGGCCTGCCCAGTAGACCTGTGCGAACCCCATTACTTCCATCATGCTACTAATAAACGACCCCTCCGACGCACCAGCCGGCCCCAAGGTGGTGGCCATCGGTAGCTTTGATGGTTTGCACCTCGGGCACCAGCACCTGATCCACCAGGCCCAGCAGGAGGCCAAGAACCGGCACATTCCGCTGCTGGTTTACACCTTCGACCCCCCCAGCAAAGTTTTTATGCGAGGGGAGGGCTTCCTGACCGATTTGTCGGAGAAGCTCGAGCTCCTGCGGGGCCTGGGGGTCGAAATCGCCCTGATCGTGCCCTTCACCGAGGCTTTCTCCAGGCGCAGCAAGGAGGACTTCCTGGGCGACCTGCGCGCCCTCGAGGCCCAGCGCATCTACGTGGGTGCCGACTTCCGCTTTGGCCAGGCCAGGGCCGGGGGCCTGGAAGACCTGAACACGGTAGCGTCCACCCAGATTCTGCCTCTGCTCGAGCTCGGCGGCGGGCCGGTTAAGTCGAGCCGCATCCGCGACCTGCTGCGCGAGGGCGAGGTAGACGAGGCCAAGCTGCTGCTGGGGCGGACGTACACCGCTAGGGGCATCGTGCAGGAGGGCGACAAACTCGGGCGGCGGATGGGTTTTCCCACCGCCAATATCGAAGTAGCCCCCCTAAAAATTCTGCCGATGGGGGTGTTCGCCGTGCGGGTGCAGACCCCCCAAGGCCGCCTGGGTGGCATGGCCAATGTGGGCTACCGCCCGACCGTCTCGGGTCAGGTGTTGCGCTTCGAGGTGCATCTGTTTGGCTTCACGGGCGATTTATATGGTCAGGAACTGAGCGTGGAGTTCCTCACCAAGCTGCGCGGCGAAAAGAAATTTGAGAGCCTGGAAGCCCTCAAGGCCCAGCTTGCCCAGGATGCTGAGGCAGCCCGTCGGGTGTTGGGAATCTAGTCTGCGATCTGCGCCCAGTATCAACTTTAGGCGTATGGCCAGCCTTCAGCAACCTACGAGGGGGAGTGGGTGAAGGGAGGTAGGTGGAGGGTTTTCAACGTCTAATCGTACTTCTTACCTTCCACTCCGCGCGCCCTACTATCGGCCATCATCCACAGACCATCGACCTACCTTTAGCGCGGAATATCCTCAGCGGTCAGAAACTTTGGCCTGACCCAGCGCACTTCCTCGAAGGTGCCATCGTAGCGCAGGATGGCGGCCATGCGGGCCCTCGAGTACACCTGGTGAGGCTTCTTGGGGATGAAGGCGGTCACGATATCCACCCAGCGCGGTTCGCGGTATTCCAGCACCACATGCAAGGGTAGCTTGAGGTTGGGCGGAAAGACCATGTAGCCCAGCACCAGCATCCGCTGGTCTTCGGGATAAACGGCCATCTCGCGGCCCCATTCCACAGCCTGCAGCACATCGTGCTCGATGAAGCCCTCCTGCAGCATGTGCTTGGCCACGTGCGGGCCAATGCGGTAGCGGCCTTCTCGGATGTAGGGGAGGAGTTCCTCGAGCCTGCGAATACGTGGTCTTCTGAGCATCGGTCCCCCCCTTTATCAAACGGCCCCACCGCCTTTGGGGTTGGTGGGGCCGGTGCGACACATCAAAAACCCCTGAATTCAAAGGGGCTTTATGCCCAGATTATAAGGAGTACCGGGCCAGGTGGTGTGGGCTTTTCACCGCAATTGCGGCGCCATACACCCTGGCAGCTCCGGCCTCGAGCAGGGCCCGGCGGGCCCGTTCAATGGTGGCGCCGGTGGTCAGCACATCGTCCACCAGGAGCCAGATTCCTTTCACCCGGCGGGTTGCCCGAAAGGTGGCCTCGGAGAGCTCGAGGCGCTGATGCAAGGTTTTCCTGGTTTGCGATGGTTCCCATGCGGTGCGCTCGAGCAGGCTCTGATAGGGGATGTGCAGTTCTTTGGCTACCGCCTGGGCCAGCAGTTCGGCCTGGTTGTAGCCACGCAGCACCTTGCGGTGTAGCAGGGTGGGCACGGCAGTCACGCTATCAAGCCCCCACTCAGCTTGCTTGACCCCCAGCGCGATTTGCTGGCCCAGAAATAGGGCCAGCTCGCGCCGACCCTGGTACTTGAGGGCCTTGGCGAGCGGGCCAAACCGCTTGTAATCGCCCAGGTAGACAAAGTGGGGGAGATGCCGGGGCACCAATAAAGCCCGGCAGTTGGCACATAAAACCGGCTGTCCTAGCGGCTGCCCACAACCGGGGCAGGTTGCGCCGGTTAGTTGTTCCCACCAGCCCAAAAGCGAGGCCATGCTTCACCCGATATACCCTACATAACGCTAATGCTTCACCCGATGCCCAGCGCCGCCCGCAGCGATTCGTCGAAAGGGGGGTAGAGCACGCCTTTCTCGGTCACGATGCCGGTAATCAGGTGATGGGGGGTCAGGTCAAAGCCCGGATGGGCGGCTGGAAAGCCCTCCGGTGCGATGGGCTGCCCCCGGATCACCGTGACCTCCTGGGCCGAGCGCTGCTCGATGGGAATCTGGGCGCCGCTTTCTAGCCTGGGGTCTACCGAGGAGAGCGGCAAGGCCGGATAAAAAGGGATTCCGTGGTACTGGGCCAGAATAGCCAGAGCGTAGGTGCCAATTTTGTTGGCAAAGTCGCCGTTCAGGGCCATGCGGTCGGTGCCGAGCATGACGGCATCTACCTGGCCCTGGGCCATCATGTAGGCGGCCATGTTATCGCTGATCAGGGTGGCGGGCACCCCCGCTTTTAGCAGCTCGTAGGTGGTCAGGCGGGCCCCTTGCAGGTAGGGGCGGGTCTCGTCCACCCAGACATGGCTCACCCGTCCCAGGCGGTGGGCCTCGATAATCGCGCCCAGCGCGGTGCCGTACCCCCCGGTGGCCAGCGGCCCGGTGTTGCAGTGGGTGAGTACCTGGCCCCTCAGCACCCGGGCGCCATGCTGGCTGATGGCCTGTTCGGTGGCTTCGACCTCGGCCCAGATGGTGCTGGCCTCTTGCAGCGAGGCTTCCAGGCTGCCCCAGTAGGGCTTCATGCGGTCCAGGGCGTAAAACAGATTGACCGCGGTGGGGCGGCTCTGGCGCAATACGACGTCGGCCTCGGCAAGGGCTTCACCCGATAAATGGGCCAGCACCATCCCGTAGGCCGCCGTGACCCCAATGGCCGGAGCGCCCCGCACCACCATTTCCTTGACGGCCTGGGCAGTGTCCTGGGCGCTCTTGCAGGGCACCCAGACCTCTTCAAAGGGGAGCTTGCGCTGATCCAGGAGCCAGAAGGTGTTTTCCTCGAAACGAAAGGGCAGCACACGCATGGCGTCAGTCTACTTCAAGGTGCTCAATAGGCTGGTGTAGAGCAAAAAGAACTGGTTTTCGTCCAGCCGGGCCTGCGGGTTGTTCCAGGTGGCCGAGACACAGTACTGCTTTCCATCCCTGGCGGTGAGCCAGGTGGTCAGGTTGAGTACGCCCGGTTCCGAGCCCCCCTTGTAGGCTACGCGCTGCCAGTCGGCTGGGTTGGCGAGGCCGGGGTTGAGCGACATCAGGGGCAAAGCCTGCACCTTGCCCATCAGCGCACACAGTTCGCGGGTGCTAAAGAACCACTCGACATCTACGGCCACCGGCCCTCCCGCAAAAACACTGGCATCGGGCAGGGGGAGGTTGGCCAGTTGGGGCAGCAGCGCGGCCCTTGCAGCGGGGTTGGCCCGGTAGCGAAGGAGCCATTCCTGGTTTTGCGGGTTTTTGAGCACAAACGCTTCGCGGGTGGTCAGGAAGGGCCGGTTGCGGGGGGAGAGTTTTTCGACCTCGGCACGCCCCAGGGTAGCGATCAGAGCGTCGGTGGCGGTGTTGTCGGAGATGGAGATCATCTGGGTGGCGTACTGCTCGAGGCTGAGCGAAGTACCATCGGGCAGGTTTTGCAGGGTGCCGCTGGGCAGGCTTTTCCACTCCGGGCGCAGCGGTACTGTGTCGCTCCACTTACGCTGCCCGGCCTCGATCTGCTGACGCAGGGCTTCCAGCACCGCCAGTTTGAAGGTTGAACCCACTGCCAGTACGGTATCTGCGTTCAGATTGAAACGTTCCTGGTTGCCCTCGAGGATCAACACACTGACCTGTCCGGGCAGCTTGCGGTACTCGGCCAATAACTGTTCTGATGTCAGACCGCCCCTGGGTTGGGGCGGGCGGAAGAAAAGCCCCTGGATGCGGCCCTGGGCGTCGAGCGAAATTTGCGCGGGGACCACACCGCGCTCAAAGTTCACCCGGAAGTTGGGGCCATCCGGTTCTACCGCCTGGTATCTGCCAAGACCGGCGGAAAGCTGGGCCAGGATGGCCTCGACCTGAGCCACCGAGACCTGCTGCAAGAAGACCGGGGTGAACCACTCGGCCCTGAGGGGTTGTTCGGTGAAGAGGCGCTCGAGGGCTGCCTTCGGGGTGAGGGGTGCTTGCGCAGCTGCCAGAAGCAAACCAAACAGCAGCACTGCCATCCAGCGAATCGGCTTCATAAGTCCAGATTAGCGACTCGAGATCAAGTTACGCAACCCAGCAAAAAAGACGATAGAATAGGGGTCTTCTGACTGCACAGGAGACCCCAAGATGAGTATAACCCCGTTGGCGACCTACCTGGAAGCAATGCTGGTGTCCATCCATAACCATAGCTGTAGCGGTC
>CALFDH010000127.1 GCA_937950405.1 uncultured Meiothermus sp. | reverse complement strand
AGCAGCAGCCAGGGGGCGGGCAGCCGGGTGTATTCGCGCATGTCGGCCTCGAGGTCGTCCAGCGAATAGCCGCTGCCGCCAAACTCCTTCACCAGCTCGGCGGCCCCCGGAAAGGCCAGCTTGTAAAGGTCAATGCGAAAGCCGGGGTCGGCAAAGGCGGCGGCAATCTCCAGGGACATCTCGCGCAGCTTGGCCCGGTAGGTTGCGGCGTCCTCTCCGGGAAGCGGATAGGGCAGCACCTCGAAGATGAACAGGCGGTCGGCCTTTTTACACTGCTCGCCGATGTTGCGCACGAACTCCTGCTGGTGCTCGACAATCTCGGGGGGTGCGTCGGGCCGGTGCCAGGCCAGAAGCTTGAGACCGTCAGCCCCCATCTGCACCGCCTGTTCCACGCTCCAGCCCGGAATGATTGCGCTCTTGCGCCAGCCCCCCTCCACGGTCTCGAAGCGGTGGTGCTCGAGGGTCAGCATCAGGCCGGTCTCGCGCGGCAGGGTGGGCATGGCTGCTGGAAAGGCGTAGTGGGGGTCTATCACAATGCCGGTCACGGCGCGGCTTAGGGTCTCGGCCAGCAGGCCCTTTAGCTCGGTCACTTGGGGCCCTACCTGTTCGGGGTCGCGGCCCAGGGCCTGGGCCACCAGGTGCTTCAGGGGGGGACGCTGGTCAATGGCCAGGGTACCAAACCGCATGGCCCCATCACCGATACGGGCAAAAGCTCGAGCTTTGGCAGGGGTGGTCTTCATAGGTCTCCTTGTGCAAGGGCTTGTTTGAGCAAGGCCAACGCCCTTTGGTTCACCGGCCCCATCAAAGGGGGTAAGCGGTCAAGGGCAAAAAACTGCAAATCCAAGGTTTCGGCTGGGTTGGGGTGCAGGGGCTGGCCCTGGTAGCGGCCCACAAACATGGCGCTTACGTTGTACACCTCGTCGCCGTTGGGGTAGCGGTAGTAGTACTCGGGGCCGGAGAGCAGCGCAAAAAGCCGCAGCTCGCCCACCTCCAGGCCGGTTTCCTCCCACAGCTCGCGCCGGGCGGCTTCTTCCAGGCTCTCGCCCAGCTCACAAGCGCCTCCCGGCGTGGCCCAGTCGTGGGTGTCGGTGCGGTGTTGCAGCAGCACGCGGTTTTGTGCGTCCAAAAGCAGCACCCCGGCTCCCACCATCAGGAGGGGGCGTGCGCCTACCGCCGCTCGCAGTTCGGCAATGTAGCCCACTCAAGCCCCCAAGAAAGCCCGCACCTCCGCCAGGGTGGGCGGCTGGCCCTTGGCGCAGTGCAGGGCGGCTACCGCGCTGGCGAACTCGAGCGCCTCCACATTCCCTTTGCCCTCGGCCACGGCCAGCGTAAAGGCCCCGTGGAACACATCCCCGGCCCCAGTGGTGTCCTGTACGTGGACCCGGTGGGCCTCCACCTGCCCCCCGTTGTAGGCCACCCCTTCGGCCCCCAGGGTCACGGCGGCGAACACCCCCAGCCCCTGCAAGCGGGCCAGCAGGGCCTCGACCCCCCCCAGTTTGGCGGCCAGCTCCTCCGAGGCCACCACATGGGTGGCCACCTGGGTCAGCATCCAGTCGTCGTCGCGGTCGCGGTCGAGGTCGAGCACCACCGGAATACCCCGCTCCCGCGCGGCCTGGCCCAGCCCATAGCTGGCAGCGGCCCAGCGCCCGTCCAGCAGCAAAGCCCCCACCCCTTTGAGCAGGCGTTCCTCGTTCAGCACCAATTCCTCGGGCAGGGCAGGCCGGTAGGGGAAGATAAACCGCTCGCCCTCCGGGGTCACCAGCACCGCCGAGACCGGGGTGGCCGCGCCCAACTGGAAGTGGGGCTTAACCCCTTCGGCCCCTAGCATCTCCTCCAGGCGCTCGCCGGCGGCATCGTCGCCCCGGCGGCTCAGCAGGTGGGCTTCGGCCCCCAGGCGGGCGGCAGCCACCGCCGCGACGGCTGCGGGGCCGCCCAGGGTCTCGCGGTAGGCCCGCACGCCGGTACGGCTCTCGCGGGGGGGAAACGCTTCGATGTAGTAGCGCTGGTCGAGGTTGGCCCAGCCGATGGTCAGAACCTTCACCATACCAGTCTATGTTCCTCCGGGCGGGCGGGCAGCACCTCGAGGCCCAGCCAGGCGCACATCTCCAGCAGGGCCTCCTCGTGGGCGCCCATGCCCACCGCCAGGTGGTGCGGGAGGCGGTGGTTGAACCAGCTCGTCAAGAACTGCCGGGGGGTGAGGGGCTCGGTGGCCCAGGTGGGGCGGGTGAGGTATCCGGAGTCGCCGTCGTAGCCCTTCTCGCCATTCAGCAGGCCCCCATGCACCACCGCTTTGCGCCCCGGCAGCAGGCGCAGGCCGGTGATGGGCCCCGCTCGCAAGGGCATGTCGCGCACCGCCGGTAGGTTGCGGTTGAAGTGCGGCACCAGCCGGGTGGGGCCCCCGGCCCAGGCCAGGGGGGCCTCGCCGCCGTGCCAGAGCATCACCCCTCTGGGTGAAAAGTGCGAGATGTCCAGCAGAATGGCCGGCTGGCCCGAGACGGCCTGCAAGGCCAGCATGCCCGCCAGCCCCATCACATCGCCTTCGGGCGCAAAGGTGTAACCCCGGTCGGCCAGGCGGGCCATGGCCGCGTAGGCCATTACCCCTAGTTTGTCGGGAATTTCCGGCCACTCGCGCAGGGCCAGCCCGTCGTAGGGCTGGGCCAGCTTCTCCAGGGCCAGCTCGAGGCGAAACAGCTCGCGGAGCGCTTCTACCGGGTATTCGGAAAGCTCGCGGAAGGCCGCCGCCCGCTCCGCAATCTCCGCTTCCGACACGGCGGCCAGGGCCTCCCAGAGCTCCTCGAGGTTGGCCTTCTCTACCGTCAGGCCCGTTTCCGGCAGGGCTGCAAAGGCAAAAAACCCCGGCGCATGCCCGCCCAGGGCAAGCACCCGCCCCTCGCGCAGCACCTTTGCGCCGCGCAGGGCCTTCAGGGTGAGCTTCAGGCGGGCCTGGAACCAGGCATCCTCCACCGCCCCGTAAAACCACTTGACCGGTTTCTGGGCCAGCGAAACCCCCAGGTTGAGCCCGCAGATGGCGTTCTGGGGCAAGGGCCCGGTTTCCCACACCTCGGGCAAGGCCCAGAGCCCTACCGGGATGGGCAGCTCGAGCAGAGGCAAGAAAGTGTCGCCGGTAGCAAAAGTCACGTGCTGCACCAGCAGCAAGTCCAGCCGAGCAGCCTGCGCCGCACGGGCCGCGGCCTCGGCCTGGGCAGCCTCGGCCACCGGCTCCGACACATAAGCCAGTTCAAAGCCCAACTCACGGCCCAGGGCTTCCAGGGCTTCTTTGGAGGTGCGCTCGAGGCCAAACCGCGACCCCCGAAACAGGGGCCGCACGATTGGAACTAAACCGATTCGTAACATAAGCAGATGGCGCATAGCCGATAACTTATTGGCTGATAGCTAATGGCTATAGGCTATTAGCCATGGGCTATAGACTATAGACCCCTATCCCTTCACCCCTCCCTGCGTCAAACCGCCCACCACCCGCTCCTGGAAGATGGCAATCACCAGCGCCACCGGCACCAGGGCAATCACCAGCGCAGCCGAGATGAGCGGCCAGGGAAAGCTGTACTCGCCTTGCAAAAACTGAATGCCCACCGGCAGGGTACGCATAGCCTGCGAGGGCATCAGGGTCAGGGCCAGCAAAAACTCGTCCCAACTGTTCACAAACGCCAGAATGCTGGCAGTAAACACCCCCGGCGCCGATAGCGGCACCACAATGCGCCACAAGGCCCCCAGACGGGAGCAGCCGTCCACCATGGCCGCCGACTCCAAGTCCTTGGGGATGCCCTGAAAAAAGCTCACCAGCACCAGCGTAGCCACCGGAATCGAGAGGGCCGCATGGGGCAGAATCAGGGCGATGTAGTTGTTCCTGAGCCCCAAAGCCAGCACCATCTCGAACAAAGGCAGCAGCAAGGTGACTGTGGGAAACATCGAAATACCCACCAGCAGAGAAAATATCAGGGTCTTGTTGGGAATCCGCAGCCGCGCCAGGGCATAGGCCGCCAGTGCCGACACAAACACGCACAACAGCGTAGCCCCACCCGCCACGATCAGGCTATTCAGGAAGTAGCGCATGATCGGGGCGTTGGTGAAGGCCTGTACGTAATTTTGAAAGGTCGGGTTTTCCGGCAACCAGGTAATGGGAATGCGGGTCAGCTCGCTTTCGGTTTTGAAGGAAGTGAGCAGAATCCACACCGCCGGGAAAAAGCCGTTGACCACCACAATGGCCGCCGCTACCCAGAGCCATATTCGGGGATTATCCCATTTCATACTGCCCTCCAGCCGGGGGGATGCCTAGCAGGTACCGGTTTGCAGGCGCAGGGCTTTGGCTTAGTCATCGGCCCCTCTCACATAGCGCAGATAAACCAGCGTGACCACGAAGCTGATCAAGAACATCAGCACCGCTAAAGCCGAGCCATAGCCAAAGTTCAGGTTTTCAATGCTCATGGTACGCACGTACATGGCCAGGGTCTCGAAGGAGCTACCGCCATTTTGCATGGCAAAGGGGATATCGAAGGTCTGAAAAGCGGTGATGGTGCGGAAGATGGCCGCTACCAGGATGGCTGGTATCAAAAGCGGCAAGGTGATGCGCCAGAAGCTCTGCCAACGGTTGGCGCCATCCACTGCCGCCGACTCGTAGAGTTCCTTGGGAATCACCTGCAAGCCCGCTAGCAAGATAAGCGCCACAAAGGAACTACTTTTCCAAATAATGCTCAGACAAATGGCCCAGAAAAGAAGCTCGGGCGTGGTCACCCAGAGCAGGCGCTCGCCGCCCAGGCGCACAATCACGTCGTTGATGACCCCATACTGACTGTCAAAAAACCACCTGAAAATGAGTCCTGCAAACACCAGTGGCAGCGCCCAGGGCAGCAGCAAGCCCAATCGTATGGGCCATTTGACGCGAAAGGGCAGGTTGGCCAGCAAGGCCAGCAAAAGCCCCACCACCAGTGCGCCCGGCACCGTAACCAGCACAATCAGCAAGGTGTTCCAGAGGGCGGTCCAGAAGCGCTCGTCCGAGAAGGCTTGCACAAAGTTCTGGAAGCCCACAAAAACCGGGCTGTTGCCGGTCTCGTCGGTTAGGCGACGGCGAAAAAGGCTGGTGTACAGAAGCCGCCCCACCGGATAGAGCGCCACCAGGCCCAGGAGCAGGGCTGCCGGAACCAGCAGCCAGAAGGCCAGGGCACGCTCGCTCAGGTCGCCAAAGCTACGGCGGATTCTGGACTGGGGCTGGGTCATAGGTCACTTCCTTGGTTTTTGGGATTGTAAAAGTCCACGGGAAGCCGACGCAAAGGGCTAAAGCCGCAAAGAGTGGCTTCCCGTGGGAAGCTGGGCAAAACCTTTACCTACCGCCGTAGATGGCCTGCAAGCGGGTTACAATCTCGCGTGCGCCCTGCTCCGGGGTTTTTTGCCGGGCCAGCACCTGGTTGGTAGTGACCCGAATCGCCTCAGAGATCTCGGCGTAGCGCGGGTGCTGTGGGCGGGCCCGGGCGGCCTGCACCACCGGAAGGGCCTGGCCGAACCAGGGGTTCACCTTGAGGATGTCTGCATCGCGGTACAGCGCCGGGAAAACTGGTAGGTTGGAGGCCTCGATGGCCAGGATTTTGGAGACCTCGGGGCTACTCAAGAAGCGCACCAGCCGGTGGGCCTGGGCTTTGTTGCGGCTGAAGTCGGAGACCGTCCACTGCCAGCCACCCAAGCAACTGGCCTGACGTCCCCCGGCAAAGGCGGGCAGGGGCACTACGCCAATCTTGCCCTTGACCTGGCTATCGGCATCGTTCTGGAATCTGTTCCAGGCGTAGGCAAACAAGGTACCAAACACCCAGCGGCCGGCCTGCATCTCGCTGCGGATGGTGTCCTGCGGCTTTTCAGCCATGTTGGGTGGAGAAACCTTCTGATCCATCAAACCCACCCAGAACTGCAAGGCGCGTTGGGCCTGCTCGACCGTGAGGCTGAACTGGCCCTGGGCGTTGGTCACATCGCCCCCGGCGGCCCAGATGGGCAGCAGGAAGGTGCACACTGTCCCTTCTGCCGGCGCGCCGATAAAGCCGATGCCGTTGAGGTTGGGGTTGCCCTCACGTTGCAGGATGGTCTGGGCTTGCTGAATGGCCTCGTCCCAGGTAGTGGGGGGTTTGAAGCCGTACTTTTCCAGCAGGTCGGCCCGGTAGTAGAGGAACATCGCATCGGCGAAGGCCGGCAGGGCTACAAGTTGTCCGTTGATTACGTTGGCTTGGGAGTAAGCCGGTAGATAGCGCCGCAAAAGCTCTTGCCTCGAGGCCGCCGGCAGGTACTTGTCGATGGTGTCGGCCCAGCGGCTGGCCAGGTACTGGGCGGGCCGGATCACGTCAATCAGAATGACGTCGATGCTGGGGTCGCGCGAGGCCAGCACGGTGGTAAGGTACTGCTGCTGCTGGTCGGAGGTAGCACCCCCCACCTCCACATCCACCCGCACGCCGGGGTTGCGCGACTGGTACAAGTCGAAGATCTTCCGCATTACGTCGGGGCGTTGCTGCCCCCCCACAAACACCCGCAAACGGGTTTGTTGCGCCAGCGCGGTAGATGCCAGCAACACAGCGACCAACAGCCAAAAGAGCTTCTTCATGTAGTTCCTCCTTGTAGACGCACACCTAGTTTACCGAGTTCGGCTTGAAGTGTCTCGTTGACCTCCACTCCTTCTTGTAGAGCTTTCTCTCGCAAAGCAGCTCGGCGAGCGCCGGGAATCCGGCCTCCGGCTGCTTCAAGAGCATGGATAAGCTGGGCTACCCGGCCCGCATAACCCGCACCAAACGCACCGGGCTCGAGCGCCAGCAACAAGAGCCCCGGCTTGGCGGCCTGCTCGGGGGGCATCCAGGGCAGGGGGAGGTCGGGCGATAGCACATCCCCCGCCAGCGCCCCGGCCAGGATTTCGACCAGCACCGCCAGGGCATACCCTTTCCCGTCTCCAATGGGGATCAAGGAGCCTTCCAGGGCGGCTTTGGCATCGGTGGTGGGGCGGCCTTCTTTGTCGAGCGCCCAACCCTCCGGGATGGCCTCGCCTTTCTTGGAAGCAGCGATAATTTTGCCCCGGGCCACCACCGAGATAGAGGTGTCTATGATGACGGGCTGGGGATGAGCAGGTGCGCCCAGGGCGATGGGGTTGGTGCCGAGCACCGGCCCCGGCGCAATGGCGGGCGGGGTGTTGGCAAAGGCCAGGGCCACCACCCCCTGCTGGGCCAGCCGGCCCACATACGCCGACAAAACCCCCGAATGTCCGGCGCCGCGCACGGCCAGGGCTGCACTACCTTGCTCATGCGCCATCTGGGCCAGCACCCGCACCGCATAAAGGCCGGCTACCGGCCCCGGCGCGCCATCGGCATGTAGCAGCGCCACCGAGGGGCGGGTGCGCTCCAGGCGCATCTGTGGCTTTGGGTTGAGCCCACCGGCTTGGAGCTGGGCAGTGTACTGGGCCACGCGGGTGAGGCCATGCCCCAGGTTGCCCTCGAGTTCGGCCTCGAGGATCACCTCGGCCAGCTCGTCGGCATGGTCAAGGGCCAACCCCAGGTGGTGGAAGTGGCTCGAGACCGCCCGCCTGAGCTCGGGATAAGAAACCTTCATGCCACCCCCAAAAGGTTCAGCACGCCTTCGGCCACCCGCAGCCCCACCGCTTCCTGGGCCTCGGCGGTCAGACCGGCCACATGGGGGGTTATCCACAGGTTATCCACACCCCGCAGCACGTGCTCCGCCGGCAGGGGCTCGGGGTCTACCACGTCCAGCACCGCCCCGGCCAGGTGCCCCGAGCGCAGGGCGGCCACCAGGTCGGCCTGGTTGACCAGTTCGCCCCGCGCGGTATTGATAAGATAGCTGCCTTTGGGCAACCAGGCCAGGGTCTCGGCCCGGATTAGCTCTCTGGTCTCGGGCGTCAGGGGCGCATGCAGCGAGAGGAAATGGGCTGAGCGCAGCACCTCGGTTGTGGAGACCAGACGAATCTCCAGGTCTTCTACCGCGCTCTCCCAGGGCAGGCGCATGGGGTCGGCGGCCACCACGTTCATCCCGAAGACCCGGGCCCGCCGGGCCACCCGCAAACCCACCTCGCCCAGCCCCACCAGCCCCAGGGTCTTGCCCGCCAGCTCAAAGCCCCCAAAGGCGGCGCGGTTCCAGCCGCCCCCGGCCACATGGGCAGCCCCCCCCGCGATGTTGCGGGCTAAGTGCAGCATGGCCGCCAGCACGTACTCGGCCACCGAGTTGGCGTTGATGCCGCGGGCAAAGTAAAGCTGCACCCCCCGGGCCTTGAGGTCGGGCTGCACGATGTTGTCCAGGCCCACCCCCAGCCGCCCCACCACCTTAAGGTTCGGCGCGGCGGCCAGCAGGTCGGCGTTCACCAGGGTCTGGTTGCGCACCACCAGGGCGGTCGCGTTTGCCAGCTTGGCCTTGAGGGCCTGGCGGTCCTTCCAAAGGTTGGGGTCGTAGAAAACCTCGAGGCCGCCTTGTCGGAGGCGCTCCAACCCGCTGGGTGTGATGAACTCGCAAACGATGATCATAGCGTATGGCTCATAGCTGAATAGCGAGAAAAGATTTTTGGCTATCCGCTACCGACACGCCACTAGGCGCTGGGGTACAGCTTTGTAATCACAAACTCGTTGTGCCGCAGCAACTCAGCGGCAGTCAGGCGCCCGTTGGCGGTACGTATAAACACATCCAGTATACGGTCAGCAGCCTGATCCAGGTTGATATCGCCCACCAGCAGGTCGGGCAGCTTCACGTCGATGTGTTCGCTCATGGTGGAACAGGTGATGGGGTTGGGCGAGACCTTGATAACCGGCATCAGGGGGTGCCCCACAACGTTGCCCTGGCCAGTGGTGAAGAAGTGCAGCACACTGCCGCTCGCGGCGCACAGCGTGACCTGTTCGGCCCCCGCCGAGGAGCTGTTCATGAAGACCAGCCCCTGGCCGGGCTTCACCGGCTCGGCGTAGTTCAGCACGGCGTTGACCGGGCGGGTGCCGGTTTTCTGGATGTTGCCCAGGGCTTTTTCTTCGATGGTCGAAAGCCCGCCCCGAATGTTGCCTTCCGTGGGCTGGGAGCCCATCAGGTCTACTCCCTGGGCCTCGATCATCTGGATGTATTCGTTGTAGATCTGCATGAACTTGCGCTTCAGGGCAGGCGTGGCGCAACGGTTGGCAATCAGGTGTTCCCCGCCAGTGAGCTCGGAGGTCTCGCCAAAGATGACCGAGGCCCCCATGTCTACCAGGCGGTCCACCGCCCGGCCTTGGGCCTTGTTGCCGGCCAGGCCCAGGGTGGGGTCGGACTCGCCGCACTTGATGGAGAGCACCAGCTCAGATACCTGGATGGGCTCGCGCCGCAGCTCCGAGGCATCCTGCACCATGCGGTAGGCCACCCGACTGGCCGCATTAATCACGTTGAGGTCGCCATGGCGTTCGATGGAGAAGGTCTCGACGGGCTTGCCGGTTTTGGCAATGGCCGAGGCCACCCGGTCGGTCCACTTGGGCTCGATGCCAATCACCACCACCCCATGCACGTTGGCGTTGGCCCCGTGGCCCGCAAGGGTGCGGAAGGTGAGCTCGAGGTCTTCACCAAACTGCAAGCGCCCGTAGGGGTGCGGCAGGGCGGTAGTGCCGTTAATCAGCCGGGCCACCCCCTCGGCGGCTGCGTTAGAAAGGTCGTCTACCGGCAGGATGAGCACATGGTTGCGTACTCCCACTGCGCCGTTGGGGCGGCGGTAGCCGGTGAGCCGCATGGCTTTAGAAGGGCTTTTTCTGGCCATCAGCGGCCCCCTTTCGCCCGGCCCGGGGCCTTGGGCTTGGCGCTTTTAGCTTTCTCGCCGTAGTTCCAGCGCAGCGTACGAATATTGTGCACGTGCACGTAGCCTCCCTTGGCAACGGCCTGGGTCATCTGGCCCACCTTCTCGCCGTACTCGATGACCACATGGCCCTTGGGCAAATCTTTGAGGGCCACTTTGTGCCCCAGGGGAACATCCTCCAGCAGCTTGACCTTGTGCGGCTTGCCGCCTTCCAGGCTATGGATGGTTAGCTCCTCACCCGCCTTCAGGTCGGCGACGGCGATTGCCACATCATCGGTGCTCTTGTGCGCTAAGGCTCTATGTGCCACAAACCCTCCTTTGCTTTGGATGGGATTTTATATCTAAAATCTTTTATGGTCAATGTGCTAAACTTGCAAGCAAATATGGCGCTGGCGCGAACCACCCTCAACCGCGAAGCCTATAAAGCCCTCCGGCAGGCCATTCTGGCCCGCAAAATCCCTCCAGGGCAGAAGCTGGTGGTGCGGGTGCTGGCCGAAGACCTGGGGCTCTCCCCCACCCCGGTCAAGGAGGCCCTGAGCGCCCTGGAGCGGGAAGGGCTGGTGGTAGCCGTGCCCCACCGGGGCTACTTTGTCCTGGAGCCCAGCCTGGAAGACGTGCGCGAAATTTACAGCCTGCGCGAGGTGCTGGAGGGGCTGGCGGCCCGGCTGGCGGTGGAGAACAACGGCAAAACCCTCGAGCGCTGGCTTGAACGACTGTTCGCCAAGCAGTGCGAGGCTGCCGAAAAGGGGGATATAGATACCTACGGCGACCTGGATCTGGAATTTCACCGTACCTTCTGGGAAGCCTCGGGCAGCAAGCGCCTGCTGGCCACCGCCGAGACCATAGACGGCCAGATTCGCATGCTGATCAACAGCTCCGCTGCCATCCCGGGCCGCCTTCCGCTCTCCCGTGCCGAGCACGAGGCCATTCTGCGGGCGGTGCGGGATAACAACCCCGAGGCCGCAGAGGCCGCCATGCGAACCCACGTGCACAACGCAGGGCGGGCCTTGGAGAGTTTTTTGTCCTCAGGATTGGGACAGCAATAAACCAAGCCTGGAAAGTCTGGGCTCAGCCCCCTAGCGCCCGTCGCACGTTCCCATCTACCCTGTCCAGCAACACCTGAGCCGCGGCTGCGTCCAGGTTTTTCTTCAGCATCACGATGGCGGTCTTGACGCGGTACCCACAGCGCTCGAGGGCCGCCCGGACTTCTGTCTCAGTGGCCCCGGTGGCCGCTAGCGTGAGCCGCACCGCCCGCGCCAGCAGCTTGGCATTGGTGGCCTGCACGTCCACCATCAGGTTGCCGTACACCTTGCCCAGGCGCACCATCAGGGTGCTGGAAAAGGTGTTGAGGGCAATCTTCTGAGCTGTGCCGGCCTTGAGCCGGGTCGAGCCCGAAATCACCTCGGGGCCGGTATCCAGCACAATGCCTATCTCGCTTTGCTGCACGATGGGGGTCTCGGGGTTGTTGGCAATGCCGATGGTGAGGGCCCCCACTTCCCTGGCGGCAGCAAAAGCCCCCAGCGGATAAGGCGTGGTGCCCGAGGCGGCAATCCCGATAATCACATCGCTTGAGAGGGGTTGTAGGGCCTGCACATCGCGCCGTCCGGCCACAAAGTCGTCTTCGGCGCCCTCCACCGCTCGCCAAAGGGCTTCCGGACCCCCGGCAATACAGGCCAGGGCCCGCTCCGGCGGCCAGGAAAAGGTGGGCGGGAGTTCGGAAGCATCGAGCTGCCCCAGGCGCCCGCTGGTGCCGGCCCCCACGTAAATCAAGCGCCCCCCCCGAAGCATCCGCTCGGCAGCCCGTTCGACGGCCCGGACAATCTGGGGGGTGGCCCGCTGCACGGCTTCTACCGCGTGCAACTGATCGTCTACCAGGGCCTGCACGATCTGGGGGGTGGAGCGGGTCTCGAGGTCGCGGTGGGCTTCGCTGATTTGTTCGGTGGCCAAAAGGGAGTTATTCATAATGCTCCGTCACAAGTTGGGGCTTTTCGCCATCTGAACAGGGCTGTAGACCGCGTTTAGCCTGTCTCTTTCAGCATTTCCAGGGCCATGCGGGCCGCTGCCTCGGCGCTCGAGGCGTACTTGACCGAAAGCTCAACCAGTTCCCGGGCCCCCTGCTCAATCAGGGGGCTCACCTGCAAGGCCCCCCCGCACAACACCACCGGCAGCGGCCCCAGGCGGTGCCGCAGGGTCAGGGCCAGCTCGGCCAGCTCGCGCCCAGCCTGGAGCAGTACCTGGGTAGCGGTCTCGTCACCTTCCAGGGCGGCCCGGCCCACTGCCGGGGCCAGTGCCGCCACGGCCTGCCGCCCCCCGCCATACACATATTCGCGGATGTGCGGCCAGTCGCGGCCCCCCAGCACGGCATACAGATGCCGGGCCAGCGGATACGAAGCCGTGTCCAGCCCCGCATCGTGCCAGCGCATCAGGTGGCGCAGGGCGGTCTTGCCGATCCAAAAACCGGCTCCTTCGTCGCCAATCAGATAGCCGTGCCCGCCTGCCCGGTAGACGGTGCCGTCCGGGGCAATGCTGTAGGCCACCGAACCGGTTCCGGCATAGACCACCATCCCCTCGCCGGGGGCGAAGTGGGCCCGGTAGACCAGGTCCATGTCGTTGAACACCCCCACCTGCTTTTCCGGGAGTCCCAGCGCTTGCCCGATATAAGCACCCATCTGCTGGGCCTCTTTTGTACCCGCATCCAGGCCGGTAATGCCCGCTACCACGGCTCCGGGCGCGTAGGTTTTGGTCTCCGACAGCAGCGTGTCCAACGCCGCCCATACCTGTGCGCGCATCTCATCGTTAAACAGATGCCCGATGATGGGCGCCGTGCGCCCTTGGGCCACAATCTTGCCTGTTGCGTCCAGCACGGCCCACTTGCTGCTGCTAGCGCCGCCATCTATACCCAAAACCTTCAAACCACAACCCCCTTTTTACCTCCAGAACCTGCACCAACCGGCAAACTCGAGTCGAAGGCTTGGGAAACCTGCGGTAGATAGGTGCGCTGTTTGGGGCTTTCGGCCTGGCATTGGGTGGGCGGCTGCACCGCCTGGTAGGCCGAGGTTTTGCTCTTGTCCATTGCCTTAGTAGATACTAACCCAACCCGTTCACCCTGATGCCTCTGAGGGTCACCCTCGGCCTGCACTCCTAGCAGGAAGCCCTATGGCTTTTCAGAACACCTCGAGCACCCCCCCCAACACCCGCCCCACCGGACGACCCTGCGCCCACAAGGTCAGGTCGGCGGGCGCACCTGGGCGAATCTGGCCGTGTTCGGGCCAGCCTGCGGCCAGGGCAGCCCCCCGGGTGTGGGCCCACAGCACCTCGGCAGGGGTTAGGTTCTGGGCCGGGTTCAGGGGGTGGGCGGTAGCGGCCTCGAGGTTCAGCTCAAAAAGGGGCCGCATCACCGGCGCGTCCGAGCCGAAGGCCAGCGGCAGCCCGGTATTCCACAGGTCGCGCAGGCGGAAGGCCTCGAGCTCGAAACCCTTCAGGTGATAGCGCACCAGTTCGGCGTCGCCCAGCAGGTGCATGGGCTGCACCGAGAGGGCCAGGTTCAGCCTCGCAAACAGCGATAGCTCGGCATCGCGCACGTGCTGGACGTGCTCGAGGCGGAAAATACGGCGGGCCTGGGGCTTCAGGCGGTGAAACACCTCCAGCACCCCCTGCACCGCCCGCGTACCGATGGCATGCACCACCAGGCCAAAACCCGCCTGCAAGGCCGCCTGTCCCTCGCTTTCAATGAGTTCCAGAGGGTCGAGCGCGATACCGTGCGTGCCGTCCGGATAGGGCTCAATCATCCAGGCGGTGCGGCTACCCAGGGCCCCATCGGCAAAGAACTTGACCGCCGCCAACTCCAGCCGGTCGCCCCGCCAGCCGGGCTGGGTTTCGCGCCAGTGCCCGCGATCCAGCGCCCACCACAGCCGCACCGGCAGCCGCCCCGAGGCGGCGAGTTGTTCGGCCAGGCGGTAGGGACACCAGCCCATGTGATGAACAGCGGTGTAGCCCCGGTGGGCCAGGTCTTGCAGACCGCGCTCGAGCTCGACCAGACCGGGCTGGGGCAGCACCCGGTTGACCAGTTCTTGCGCGCTCTCAAGGAGATACCCGGTAGGCCGGCCCTGGGCGTCCCGCACCAGGGCTCCCCCCGGTGGGTCGGGGGTTTCGGGGGTTATGCCCGCTTGCTCCAGGGCCCGGCCATTGGCCCAGGCCGAGTGCCGGTCGCGGCTTTGCAAAAACACCGGGTGATGGGGAGCGGCAGCGTCCAGCAGTTCACCAGTGGGGTAGGCCCGAAAAAGATAGCCCCCG
>CALFDH010000126.1 GCA_937950405.1 uncultured Meiothermus sp. | reverse complement strand
AAAACCCCAGGGGCTATCTTTTTGAATCCTAGCGCACGCCCTTCGGTCGGGTTAGTTCGTCACCATTCGGTAACGAACCAACCGAATCTGGTATTACCCGGATGGCTCGATATTTGTGAACAGCGCTCTGGCTTCGCTCGGCTTGATCGGTTCGTATCCGCAGATAATCGGGGCGTCAAAAAAACTTCTGTGAGGTCTCCCCTGGCCCAAAAGCAATAGAGGAGGCCATAGCCTCCTCTACAGGAAGGGACTCCAAGTTTATTTCTTGACGGTTTCCTTCAGGGCTTTGCCGGGCTTGAAGGCAGGATACTTGGAAGCGGGGATCTTAATCTTTTGGGTGGTACCGGGCTTCACGCCAGTACGGGCCTTGCGGCTGCGCACTTCGAAGGTGCCGAAGCCGGTCAATTGCACTTTGCTACCGGCCTTGAGCGCATCTTCGACTTTGCCGAGGAAAGCGTCCACGGCGGCCTTAGCATCTTTTTTCTTCAAGCCAGCGGCAGCGGCTACTTGGTCAATCAGGTCAGCTTTGGTTCTGGTTTTCTTAGCGCCCGCTTTTGCCATACTGTTACCTCCTTTATTTTCCCTTCAGCACGGAGTGTATCACACCTTATCTACAAATTGCAAGCACCAGGGCAGCGTTGGTAGCTGTTTCGTTCCAGACAGAATGCCTAAACGGTGGGCTTTCTGTGATATTCGGGAGGCAAAAGCGCGGTTACGGCGGCCTCGAGCTGCCTTGTTGCCTCTTCTAAAGTCTGGTGGTCGCTCTTTCCAGGGGGCAGGGCGATGGGGTCGCCAAAAACTACCCGAATGGGCCGCCGCAGGCGCGGCCCCTTCCCCACCGGCCAGGCTTTATCGCTGCCGATAATGGCCGCCGGAACAATCAGCGCGTTGGTACGCAAGGCAATGGCGGCCACGCCGGTTTTGAAAGGTTCGATAAAGCCGGTGCGGCTACGCCGCCCCTCGGGGAAGATGCCAAAGGCGAGCCCGCTTTTGAGGGTGCGAATGGCCGCCTTAATGGCGCCGAGGTCGCTCGCTCCCCTCGAGACCGGAATCACGTACAAGCGGGGGAGCAACCAGCGCAGGACGGGGTATTTGAACACATCGTCGCGCGACATGTAGCTCACCACCCTGGGGCAGGCCACCCCCATCACCACCGGATCCAGAAAAGACATGTGGTTAGAAGCCAGGATCACCGGGCCTTCTTTGGGAATTTTCTCGGCACCTTCCACCTTCAAGCCAAATAACAGGTGAAGCAGCACTCGAGCTAGCACTTTAGCACCGTGGTAAACCCCAAGACCGTACTCGTACATCGAACCTATCATAAGCAAAAAGCGCAGTGCTAGACTCCAAGCGCAAGCAGCGCCCAGGCTAACGGCCCCCCTCAAGACAGCCGCACCACTACCCGTCCCCGCACCCGGCCTTGCAGAATCGCCTGGGCCAGCTCAGGCACTTCTTCCAGCGTTACAACTTGCATGGCCGCCTCGAGGAGGGGCTTGGGCAGTTCTTGAGATAAGCGCTGCCAGGCCTGCAGGCGCTTTCCCTTAGGGCAGATCACCGAATCAATACCCAGGAGGTTCACGCCCCGCAGGATGAAGGGGAAGACGGTGGTTTCGAGCTTCACCCCGCCCGCGTTGCCGCAGGCCGCCACGCTGCCGCCATAGGCCATGCGCGGCAGAACCCCGGCCAGCACAGCTCCGCCTACGGTGTCCACCGCCCCACCAAAACGCTCGGACTCGAGGGGCTTTGCCGGAGCGGATAAAACAGCGCGATCCAAAATTTCACCGGCCCCCAAGGACTTCAAATAGGCTTCTTCGCTGGTGCGGCCCGTAGCCGCCACCACCCGGTAGCCCAGCCGGGCAAGCAGGGCTGTAGCCACGCTGCCCACGCCTCCTGCCGCGCCGGTTACCAGCACTTCTTTGGTTTTGTCTGACTGGTGAGCCTCGAGAGCCGTCACCGCCAGCATGGCGGTCAAGCCTGCTGTACCGATGCCCATGGCCTGCTGCAAGGTGAGGCCCTCGGGCAGGGGCACCAGCCACTCGGCGCGGACTCGAGCCAGCTCCGCCAGCCCTCCCCAGTGCCGCTCGCCCACGCCCCAGCCGGTCAGAACTACGGCATCACCCGGCTGGTAATCCGGCGAGGCCGACTCCAGCACCGTTCCGGCCAGGTCAATGCCCGGCACCATGGGAAAACTACGGATAACCTTGCCCGCGCCGGTAATCGACAGACCATCCTTGTAGTTGAGGCTGCTGTAAGCCACCCGCACCAGCACATCGCCGGGGGGCAGTTCGTCCACCGAAGCCTGCCGAATCTGGGCCGTGTAGGGGTCGCCGGTTTCTACTACCAGAGCTTTGAAGGTTTGCATAGCCACAACATACAGGATGGCGGCTTGATGAGTCTCGAACCAACCGAAAGCCGCATCAGCCCGGCTTTCAAGGTCTGGTCTGTGGGCCTGGGTTCTTGGGTTTGCGCCGGGTGCTCGAGGGTGCTGCGTACAGGCCTGGAGCAAAATCTTCCCGTCAAGGGCATGGGTTCTAGGGTTCCCTTTCTGCAAAACACAGCGCCATTTGCAGCAGTGCTTGCACGCCTTGCGGTTATCGCACTCTTCACAGACGTGGCCGCCCATCCAG
>CALFDH010000125.1 GCA_937950405.1 uncultured Meiothermus sp. | reverse complement strand
TCGAGGAAGCCCTGCTTCGCGCCGATACCGAGGCCGCCGAACGGATTCTCTCGGAGGCTTACAAGCTCCACCCCATGGAGACCGTCATCATGGACGTCATCTCGCTCTGCCTGCGCCGCATCGGGGACGGCTGGCACATGGGCCAGGTCAGCACCGCGCAGGAGCACTTCGCCAGCACCTACTTGCGGGGTTCCTTACAGGGTCTGCTCAGCCTGATGGGCGGTTCGCTGGGGCCTACCCTGGTGGTCTCAACCCTGCCGGGGGAGCAGCACGAAATCGGGAGCCTGATCACCGCGCTGTTCTTGCGCCGAGCCGGCTACACCGTGCACTACCTGGGCCCCAACACCCCCCTGGCCGACCTCAAATCCTTCGCCGAGCGCACTGGGGCCAAAGCCATCGTGCTTTCCGCAGCCCAGCCCGTTTCCCTCGAGTCGCTTCCGCACCAGGCCCTCAGCCACCTGGCTCCGCTGGTCGTGGTGGGCGGGCGAGCCGCCGCCAACGACCCCCGCTCGGTGGAGCGGCTGGGGGCCCGCTACCTCGGCAACGATCCCCGGGAACTGGCCGAGCTGCTCTCGGCTGCCCTGAAGGAGGCGGGTCTGTGGTAACACCGGGCTTTTCCAGGGGGCACGCTCCCTGTGGAGCAAAATCGTCATCCTTTTGCCATGTTGCAATCTCGCAAGTCCTGTTCAAGGAGGCCGTATGAAAAAGGTACGTAGAAAAGAAGTGATCTACCGGACAGGCGACCGTGCGGATGTGCTTTATCACCTCGAGCGCGGCCTGGTGCGCATCATCGAGATTCTGCCCGATGGACGCCAGCTCACCCTGCGCCACGTGCTACCGGGTGATTACTTCGGGGAAGAAGCCCTTTCTGAGCGGCAGTACAAGTACACCGCCGAAGCCCTGACCGAGGCGGCTGCCTTTGCCGTGGACCCCAAAACCCTCTCCAACGACGACCTGCGGGCCCTGGCCGCCAGCCTGGCCAGCCAGATGGCGCAGGTACAGGCCTACGAGACCCACCTTCAGTGGGGCGAACTGCGCAGCCGCATCTGCCGCTACCTGCTCTACCTGGCCGCCACCGCCGCCAAAGGCCAGGACGAACGCGGGGTCTATGTCACCGCCAGCCACGAAGAAATCGCCGACGCTACCGCTTCCACCCGTGAGTCGGTCAGCAAGCTGCTCTCCGACCTGCGCCACGAGGGCATTCTGGACACCGGCTATCGCAAAATTTACCTGGTAGACCGCAAGACTCTGGAGCTCGAGGCCGAAAGCCGCATGCTACAGGCGGTGTAGAGGGTTTATGAAGGTACTCATCGTCGGCGGCAGCGGCTATGTGGGCACCCACCTGGCGCGGCACCTACTGGAGCAGGGCCACCAGGTTACGGTGGCCTCGAGGCGGGGCGAAGGCCCGCTTGCAGGGGTGCGCTACGTGATGGCCGATGCCGCCCAAGACGAGGGTCTGCTCGAGGCGGCCCAGGGCCAGGAAGCCCTGATCTACCTGGTAGGCATCATCCGCGAACGGGGCGACCAGACCTTCCGTCAGGCTCACGTGGAAGGGGTACGCCATAGCCTGGCAGCAGCCAGAGCCGCGGGCATCCGACGTTTTGTGCACATGTCGGCGCTGGGCACCGCCCGAGGTACCGGCAGCCGCTACTACGAGACCAAGGCCGAGGGCGAGGAACTGGTACAGGCCTCCGGACTGGACTGGACCATTCTGCGCCCCAGCCTGATTTTCGGCCAGGGCGACGAGTTCTTTGGGGGCATTTTGAAAGGGCTGGTCACCGCCCCCATTCCCTTCATCCCCCAAATTGGCGATGGCAGTTTTGTGTTCCGCCCCATCTGGGTGGGCGATGTGGCCCTGGCATTCGAACAGGCGCTAAACCGCCCCAACACCCTCGACCGCAGCTACAACCTGGTGGGGCCCAAAGAGTACACCTTCCGCGAATTGCTGCTGCTGGTGCGCGATACCCTGGGCTCCAGAAAACCCCTGCTGCCCATCCCGCTGGCCCTGATGGATCTGGTGGTGCCGCTCATCTCCCCCCTGCCCTTCAGCCCCATCACCCTAGACCAGTATTTACAGCTCAAAATGGGCAATACCGCCGACCCGGTTCACATGCGCAACGCTTTTTCTTTAGTGGAACGATCCCTAGAAGTGGAGTTAACTGGAATCCTCACAACTAAACGGTTGGTTGGTGCTTAGTCTGGAATACTGTTGAAAAACACCAGCCGACCTACCCTGAGGGCGTGACTGAGTCTTCTCGGCCCTTCGTGTTGAAAATGAACACGCCCTCTGACCCCCTCAAGCGCTTTGAGGAAGCCCTTCCGAACAGCCGCGAAGGCTTGCTCAAGCTATGGACAATGCTGGCCCCCAGGGTTCGTGCCGCCGATCCCGGGCGCTATTTTGCCGTACAGGAAGCCCTCGAGCAGGACATTCCCTTCCCGGTGCTGGTGTTGTACGTGTTCCGCGAATGCCGCCGGGCCCTGGAAGACAACCGCACCCAGGAACGCGCTGCTGAATAGCCTTTTTTTGTAAGCCACCTCGGCCTGCGAGGGGGGTTGAAGATGGGTGCACCTCAGCAAGCACGACTTCAACTCGAGCATGCCATCCGCCTCAGCCCCGCAACGCCGTCGAGCGCTTCGAACAAGGGTTTGCCAGAGAACGGCTGCAAAGTTTGCGCTAGCGCGGTTCTATTCTGCAACTGTGAGCCTGTGGCTGTTCCCTTTCCCCCAACCCCGATACCCTAACCCCTGCCATGCCCGAACTCCCCGAGGTCGAGACCACCCGGCGCATCCTCGAGCCCTACTTGCTGGGCCAACGCATTCAAAAACTTCTGCACAACGACCCTGCCCGCTACCGCCGCACCGAACTGGCCGAAGGGCGCAGGGTACTGGGCACCTCGCGGCGGGGCAAGTATCTCATAGTGCATCTGGACAAGAAGCTGGAAGCCATCGTGCACCTGGGCATGACCGGGGGTTTTCGTTTTGAGCCGAACCGGCACACCAGGCTCACCTTGCAGTTGCCCAAACTGACCCTCTATTACACCGACCCCCGCCGCTTCGGAAAATGGTGGGTGGTGGAAGCCGGCGACTACCACGAGATTGAACTACTCAACCGCATGGGGCCCGAACCGCTCTCGCAGGATTTCACCCTGGCAGGGTTCAAACAATCGCTCCTGCAAACCACTCGAAAAATCAAGGAAGTGCTGCTCTCGCAGGAAGCGGTAGCGGGGGTGGGCAACATCTACGCCGATGAGTCGCTGTGGATAAGCAAAATCCACCCCGGGCGGCCCGCCCAATCGCTCAAATCAGCCGAGATCAAGCGGCTCTACGAGGCTGTCCGCGAGGTGATGGCTAGAGCGGTGGAGGCCGGAGGCTCGACCCTCTCCGACCAGAGCTACCGGCAGCCCGGCGGTGAACCCGGCTACTTCCAGTTCCACCACAACGCCTACGACCGCACCGGCCAGCCCTGTAAGCGCCCGGGCTGCAACGGCACCATCGTCAAGATGGTGGTAGGTGGGCGGGGAACGCACTTCTGCCCCAGGTGTCAGCCTCTTTGAGTGGCAAGTCGAGTGACAGCAATCCAGCAGAAGCACCCGGATTCCTAACGCCTGGGCTCACCGGAGGCCAGAGGTAACTGCCCGCGCTCGGCCAGGGTGTGGGTCACTATCCAGGCTTCAGCCTCCTCGGGGGTTTTGACCCTGTAGACTTCTTCACCGGTGCGCTTGTCCAGGATGCCATAGGCTTTACTCCCCTTGAGGGGCTTGTACTCGAAGGGGGCTGATTGGAGGAATGTTTCGAGGTCTACCTCGCCCAGCACCTGGCGAAACCACGCCTGCTGGGCTTTTTCGACCCGGCGATAGCCCCAGTAGTTGAACAGGCCAAACAGGGCAATGAGCGCGAAGAGCGCCAAAAAAACCACAACCCAGCTCATGACTTAAGCATATCGCGCCCTTCGCGGACGTAGCCGCCCATCACGGCGGCAACCGTTCTGTCCAGTACAAAGAGCTTATGATTCCGGGTGGCTCGATATTTCTGAATCGCGCTGTGTAGCGAAAGAACTGAAGTTTGACAGATTGAAGTTTGCATACCGCTCATACCGCACTACAATACACATTGTGAGCAATTTACGCATATTACTCATCGCCGGGGGGCCGCCCGGCGAGCACGAGGTTTCCCTGTCTTCGGCCCGGGGTGTGCTGGCAGCCATGCCTCATCCCACCGAGTTGGCCGTGATTGCCAAGGACGGCCAGTGGCTGCTGGGGGAGGACGCCCGCGAAGCCCTGGTCGCCGGGGTGGCCGAACACGGCACCCACCGCTTCCCCCCTGGCATTCCCTGGCAGTGCTACGACGTGGTCTTTCCCCTGCTACACGGCCCGGTCGGCGAGGATGGGATCATTCAGGGCTTTCTACAACTGCTGGGGCTGCCCTATGTGGGCGCGGGCGTGACCAGTTCGGCGCTGTGCATGGACAAGGACCTGTGCAAGCGGGCTTTGCTTCAGGCCGGCATTCCGGTGGTTCCCTGGGTGACCTTCTACAAAGGCGAGCCCACCCCCGAACCCCCCTTCAAGCCCCCCTATTTTGTCAAACCGGCCAACACCGGCTCGTCGGTGGGTATCTCCAGGGTCAAGGCCGACCAGGATGCCGCCAGAGCTCTGGCCGAAGCCTTCACCTGGGACCGCAAAGTGCTAGTCGAACAGGGCGTGGAAGGGGTGCGCGAGCTGGAAGTGGCGCTGTTGGGCAACATCCACGCGGAGGCCAGCATGGTGGGCGAGATCACCTACCAGGCCGAGTTTTACGACTACGAGACCAAGTACACCGAGGGCAAGGCCCGGCTGCACCTGCCCGCGCAAATCCCCCCCGAACTTTCGGAAAAAATTCGGGCCACTGCAATAGCTGCTTACCGCATCCTGGGCGTGCGCGGGATGGCTCGAGTGGATTTTTTCCTGTCGGGTCAGGGTGAGCTGTATCTCAACGAGTTCAACACCATCCCCGGTTTCACCCCCACCAGCATGTACCCCAAGCTCTGGCAGGCCAGCGGGCTTGCTTACCCCGACCTGCTCGACCGCCTTGTGCGTTTGGCCCTGGAAGATTAACCTGTGGATCAAATCCTGTCGTCGGAAACAGGAGTCCCTATGAGCGAAAAAACCCTCGGCACCGGCCCCATTGACCAAGGTATTGTGGAAGACCTGGGCGGCATCAAGGTCATTCGGGGAGGCGGCAATCGGCGGCAGTGGAACGGTATCCAGTATCTGCAGGGGATGTCGGCCAAAAATGTGGGGTCCACAGGGCTTTCTATTAATGTGGCCACCGTGCCTCCGGGAGCGATTGCCTATGCCCATATTCACGATGGTTTCGAGGTGATGTTGCTTGTCTTGCAGGGCCGGGTCAAGCACACCTTTGGCGAGAACCTCGAGCACGAAGTCATCAACCAGGCGGGCGACTTCATCTACATCAAACCCGGCGTACCCCACGAGGTTTTCAACATTGGCGAGGAAGAGCTGGTGGTCTTTGTGGCCCGCTCAGCAGCGGACGAGTGGGACAAAATCATCAACTACCCCTCCCGATACCGCCCAGCCGAGGGGCCGGGGGCTTAAGCCGAATGGCCGTTTGGGGGCCTGTACGAGAAAACGCAAGGCGGTAGGTCGCCAACAATAGCTTTCACTAACCCAACAGTTGCTGATAAAGCGAAACGTACTCCTGGGCCGGCTTATCCCAGGAAAAATCGGCCCGCATGGCATTCCGAGCCACCGATAG
>CALFDH010000124.1 GCA_937950405.1 uncultured Meiothermus sp. | reverse complement strand
AGTTGTCCCCGACTTTAGGGCAGGTCACCTACGTGTTACTCACCCGTCCGCCACTAACTGCCGAAACAGTCCGTGCGACTTGCATGTCTTAGGCATACCGCCAGCGTTCACCCTGAGCCAGGATCAAACTCTCCAAAAGTGCCCTTGAGGGCTTTGAGTTTGAGCTGTTATGCTCAAAAGTTTTGACGTGGTAAAAACCACGTTGTGGTCGTATTTATTTCCTAACCTGCGCTTTCAAGATTCTCGCCTCACCGTTTGGCGACGCAAAGAAAAGATTATCAAATGCTTGGGGCTCTGTCAAGTAGGAAGGAACTACCGACCCATGCCAGGAGCTGGGCTGAGCTTCGAGCCTGGCGGTGCATCGTACGGGTCACTACCGGGAGTTCTTCTGGGTAGTATAGGAGCATGGACTTGCTGGTGGTGGTTCCCCATCCCGATGATGAAGTGTTTGGTGCGGGGGGGACGCTCATTCAATATGCCGACTGGGGTCTGGAAACCGGCCTGATCACCCTGACCAGAGGGGAAGCGGGGCGAACCCTGGGCCTGTGTGCGCCCGAGAGGCTGGGGGCTTTTCGGGCAGAGGAGCTGAGGCGTGCGGTGGACATCCTCAAAGTGGGGCATTTTGAGCTTTACGACTTCCCCAACGGACGGCCCAATAGTGTGGCGGAAGGGGAGGCTCGAGGGCATGGCTTTGCTACCCCCAATGGGGTGGCCGACCATCCTGAAATTGTGGATTTGCTGCTATGGCGCTTTGAGGTTTTGCGGCCCAGGGCCATCATTACCTTTGCGCCCAATGGCTCTAACCGCCACCCCGACCACGTAGCCACCCACCAGTTTGTGAAGCGGGCGGTTCAAAAATTGGGGCAAAAGATCAAGCTCTTTTACTATGCGTCGCCCCAGCCCCAGCCGGAATATCTGGACGGTTGGCTGCCGCCCAACCATGTGCGGCATTTGCCGATGGAGGTTTTGCTGCAAAAGCTGCGGGCCATGGCCCAGCACCGCACCCAGGCGCTCTCGGTGCTCAACTTTATGGATCGTTTTTCGTATCGCCTGGCCACCGAGACCTTTCACCTGGCAGGCTACGAAGGGCCTGTACAGCACGAACTGCTCTGGTATGCCAGGCGGTAGGCAGTCTGGCCCAAGCCTTCTGGTAGAAAAGGGGTCACGATGGGTGAAATGTCTGGGGTTTTTTGGGGCTTACTATGGACGGAATGGCTGCTCTGGACGGAGTTTTCTGCATACGCTTGACGTATAGTGCATAGCATGATATATTTATTATATCAGCGGCAAAGAGCCGCTCTTTTTATTTCTCCAAAGCCAAGCGATTCATCCTCTCAACAGCAGACCCTCATGAGGCGGCCCTACCTTTGGGTATGCGCACTTGTTTTGCCCTGCTGGTGTTGTGGGGAACCGCCATGGCCCAGAGCCTGGGTCTGCAGGTTGCTTTGGGCTTTACCCGCAATGCGCCCACCAATTTGCGGGTGGAGCAGCAGGGGTTTCCCTCTAGCACGGTGGAGGAGGCACGGTTTGAGGGGCACGACCTGGAGGGGTTTCCTTACTACACAGTACGGTTGTGGTATGGCGAGCGGGTGGGCCTGCGCTTTGAACTCGAGCTCATCCACCAGAAGCTCTACTTTGCCGGAGCCGCGCGCAATGGGGGCATTTTTGAGCAGTTCAATGTGACCGATGGCTTCAACTACGTGCTCTTTAACCTGGCCTGCGCGCTGGAAGCGGGGTCGCTGCGGGTGGTACCCAGGGTGGGTGTGGGGATCCTGGTGGTCCACCCCGAGACCCTGGTGCGCGGCCAGGGCTGGGGGGTGGATGGCGACCCCCGCTGGTATCACCTGGGGGGCCTGGGTGGGCAGTGGGCTGTGGGCCTGGAAGCCCCTGGAGTAGTGACACCGGGCCTCGAGGGCAAGTTCACTATTGGCTATGGCCGCCTCAACATTGCAGGGGGTTACGCCGAGGGCTGGTTTCGCAGCCTGCACGGCACGTTTGGGCTGGGATGGCCCTGAGCACCGACTATCGTGACCTTCACAGACGGGGCCGCCCACGAAAACGAGAAGGGACAAGCGTGAGCCGGGCCCGGCCTGCGGGTGCTTGGGTTTCGAGTTTCCGGGCGGCTACTATTCTGTCCAGGACAAGACTTTGCCGGATGGCTCAAAATGTGTGAAGAGCGCTCTAATTTGCCTAACTGAGCACGGCCCGTAGTTCGTGCAGGTCGGCCACGATGTAATCGGGCTGGGGCGGGGACTGGGGGCGGACGCGCCCCACAAAGCCGTGCTCCTCGAGTTCACTCTGCACCCTGGCTTCGATTACGGCTTCGAGATCCGGGCGGCGGGTGCGCTCATATACGGGCGTTGCTCGCCAGTCCTGGGGCATGGTGCGCCAGATCCACACCGCCACCAGGCCCGCAGCATTGGCGCCCCAGATATCCTGGCTGAGCAGGTCGCCGATGTGCACAATGGTGTCTACTGGTTCGCTTCGCACCGGGTTCCAGAAAGCCGGGTCGGGCTTGAGGGCTTGCGAAATATCCGGGGCCAGCATCCGGTCGTAGGGGATTGCCAGCTTGTCCACCAGAACTTGCTGATACCTGGCCAGGCCATTGGTCGCCACCGCAATGCGGTAGCCCTGGCTGCGGAACACCGCCAGCCCGGTTAGCACATCGGGGTAGAGCATCCCGTTCTCAAACCTGGCCTCCGCCAGCACCCTGGAGAGGTTGGGAAAGATGGGCGGCAGTCCCAGTTTTTCTCGCACGGCGCGGTGAATGTCGCCCCAGTCGTAGACCCGTGTGGGGTCGCCCTGGGCAAGCCGATTCAGGTACTCCTCGCGCAGGGCCGCTCGGATGGTCGGCTGTGCCAATAAGGGTTCCATGTGGGGCCGCATCAGGTGGCGGAAGGGCCAGTGGGCCAGGGTGCCGTCGAGGTCGAAGCTCAGCCAGCGCATAGGCCCTAGCGTATCGGGTTTGCGGTTCGGCGTACAGGATAGCGCAAAGAGGCGGCTTGCATTCTGGGGCACCATGCCGCAGACTAAGGGCCAGATGGTACGAACTGCACAAGTCAAGGGTTGGTGGTGGCCTGGATAGCCCTGGGACGGTAGCGGTCAGTACCCCTGGGGCTTTTTTCTCAGGGGATTTTTTATTGCACTGTAAGGAGAAGCCATGCAAATCTCGGCAAAAACCACGCCCACCATTCCGGTCAAGAAAACCCTCCTGGCCGACCTCGAGACCCCCGTCACGGCCTACCTGAAGCTTTCCGAAAAAAGCAGCCCCAGCTTTTTGCTGGAGTCGGTAGAGGGGGGCAAGGCCTGGGCCAGGTGGAGCTTTGTGGGGGTGGGGGCCCGCAATGTCTGGCGGCTGAAGCAGGGCGTGTTTACCCTGAATGGAGGGGTGCTGCCCACCGCCGACCCACTCCGCACCCTCTACCAGGCCATCCACCGGCCCATAGCGCCCGACCCCGATCTGCCCATCTTTTGGGGGGGTGCGGTGGGCTATGCGGCCTACGACCTGATTCGAGCTTACGAGCGGCTCCCCAGCCAGAAGCCCGATTTGCTCGAGGTGCCCGACCTGCTCTTTGTCGAGCCCGAGGTGGTGGTGGTCTTCGATCAGTTCAAGCAGCAGATGCACATTGTGGCCCCTGCTTCGGAGGGCGAACGGGCCGAAGCCCTGGAGCGCATCGCCTGGGCCGAGAAGAAGCTTAATGGCCCGCTCCCCGGTGTGCCGGGTGAGCGAGCCGGGCGGCGTATGGACTTCAGCCAGAACATCTCCCAGGCCGAATACGAGGGCATGGTGGAGCGGGCGCTGGAGTATATCCGGGCGGGCGATATTTTTCAGGTTGTGCCCAGTCTGCGGCTATCGGCTCCCCTCAAGGTACATCCTTTTGCCGTCTACCGCGCCCTGCGCTCGGTGAACCCCAGCCCCTACATGGGTTTTTTGGAGCTGGGCGAGGTGACGCTGGTCTCGAGCAGCCCCGAGAGCCTGCTGCGCTCGGATGGACGCAAGGTGACCACCCGGCCCATTGCTGGGACACGCCGACGGGGCAAAGACGCCGCCGAAGACCAGGCTCTGGCCGAAGAACTGCTGGCAGACGAGAAAGAACGGGCCGAGCATGTGATGCTGGTAGACCTCTCGCGCAACGACCTCGGAAGGGTCTGCCGCTTCGGCAGCGTGCGGCCCACCCAGCTCATGACGGTGGAGAACTACTCGCACGTGATGCACATTGTCTCTACCGTAGAGGGTGAGCTACGCGAGGACAAAACCCCCCTCGACGCGCTGGCCTCGGTCTTGCCGATGGGCACCGTCTCGGGAGCCCCCAAGATTCGGGCTATGGAGATTATCGAGGAGCTCGAGCCCTCCCGCCGGGGGGCCTACGGGGGCGCCTTCGGCTACGTAGCCTATGACGGGCACATGGACGTGGCCCTGACCCTGCGAACCATTGTGATTGCGAAAGAACAGCTTCACATCCAGGCCGGGGCCGGGGTGGTCTACGACTCCAACCCCACGGCGGAGTATCAGGAGTGCTTGAACAAGGCCCAGGCCATGCTCAAGGCGGTGCGGTTGGCGGAAGAGGGGTTGTGAAGAAGGGGGTGGGGAGTAGGAGGTGGGGGGTAGGGAATTAGGGTAAAGAGATGCAGAGGAGGCTGGCATGAATCCCGAGAGCGTTCAAAACCTGAAGATTTGGCAGGAGGGTATTGAGGTTGTGAAGGATGTTTACCGCTTGAGTAAAGAGTGGCCTCGAGAGGAACTTTACGGACTGGTGAATCAGGCCCGCCGGGCTGCGGTCTCTATTCCCGCTAACATCGCCGAGGGTAGGGGACGAGGAAGCCCTGCCGAACAGGCTCGATATGGCTCCATTGCGCTGGGTTCGGCTTATGAGCTGCAAACCTTACTGCACCTTGCACTCGAGCTGGAATTTAGCTCAAAGCAGTATTTGGATCCGCTGCAGCTCAAGCTTTACAAGCTTATCAAGCAAATTGCCAGTTTCGTTGCCGTTCAGGAGAAACGAATATGAGCATGCAGGTTTCCACCCCCCACCCCCCACCCCCCATCCCCCGCATTCTGATCATTGACAACTACGACTCCTTCACCTACAACCTGGTGC
>CALFDH010000123.1 GCA_937950405.1 uncultured Meiothermus sp. | reverse complement strand
GCTTTTTGTGCTCTCGAGCTACATCAGCATCTACTTGGTGCTGGACCTGTGGTTGCGCTGGAAAAAGGCCAACCCGGGCAAGATCACCCCGCTGGCCACATTTTTGTCGGTCACCTTCTGGCTGATGTGGTTGTTGGCCAGCCTGGGGTTGGTGGTTGAGGCCTTGTTCTTGATTGTCTGGTCCTTTGGCCTGGTGGAAGGGGTTGATCCCTTACTGATGCGCACGCTGTTCTGGTACACCGGGCACCCAATCGTGTACTTCTGGTTGCTGCCGGCCTACACGCTGGCCTACACCGTCTTGCCCAGGTTAGCCGGCGGAAAGCTCCTCTCCGACCCTTTAGCCCGCTTAGTATTTATTCTCTTTTTGCTGTTCTCAGTGCCGGTGGGATTCCATCACCAGTTCGCCGACCCCGGCATCGCTCCTTACTGGAAAATGATCCACACCATCTTGACCATGATGGTCGCCGTGCCCAGCCTGATCACCGCTTTCACCATGGCCGCTTCGTTGGAAATTGCCGGTCGGGCCAATGGGGGCAAGGGCTGGGTGGGTTGGATTGGCACCCTGCCCTGGAACAACCCCAGCGTGTTGGCTTTCCTGTTGGGCTTCCTGGCCTTTATTCCGGGCGGAGCTGGGGGTATGGTTAATGCCAGCTTCAACCTCAACCAAAACATTCACAACACCGTTTGGATACCGGGCCACTTCCACCTGCAGGTAGGCACCCTGGTCACTATGGCCGCTATGGGCACCGCATTCTGGCTTATTCCACACCTGACCGGCAAACCCCTGGTAGCCCGGGGTATGGCCCTGGCCTCGCAGTGGCTGTGGTTCTTGGGGATGTTTATCATGACCTTTGCCCTGCACTGGATGGGCTTCTTGTACGAGGTTCCTCGGCGCGCCCACATCTCGGCCAGCCCTGTCGCCATGGAGGCTTACCGCGAAAGCGCAGGTTGGATGGTGCTCAACATCGTGGCCGGGGTCATCTTACTGGTTGCAGCCATCCTGTTCTTTTACGTCATCTACGCCACCGCCTTGCAGAGCCGACGCGACCCCGGCCAGGTTTTCGCTGACGTACCTTTCGCCGAGGCCCTCTCCAAAGCCGAGGGCAGCGGCCTGGCCCGCCTCACCGAGCGGGTCTGGTTCTGGTTCAGCATCGCGGTGTTGTTGGTGGTACTGGCCTACGGCCCGGTGCTCTTCCAGATGTTCACCAATATGAACCCGGTACCCGGTATGCGTTTGTGGTAGTCCCCCCAGGCGACGCCCCTGGCAACACCCAGGGGCGTTTCTAAATACCGGGCTATCTTTTTGAATCCTAGAGCACTCCCTTCGGTCGGGTTAGTTCGTTACCGAATGGTAACGAACTAACCGATCTATCACGTATTTACATCGCATTGCATCGCAACAAGTAGATTAGGCGTATGAAACTACCCCGTGAAGTCTACATCTTAGGCTTGGTCAGCTTGTTCACGGACATCGCCTCGGAGATGGTGTACCCGCTGCTGCCCCTGTTTTTGACAGGTGTACTTGGCGCTTCTACCACCATTGTCGGCCTGATCGAAGGCATCGCCGAGGCCACCGCCAGCCTATTCAAAGTGATTGGGGGGCGCATCTCCGACCGAATGGGAGCTCGAAAGCCCCTATTGCTGCTGGGTTACGGTATTCCGGCCTTGCTCCGGCCGGTGCTGGCCCTGGCAGTAGCTCCCTGGCAGGTGCTGGGCTACCGCTTTTTAGATCGGATAGGCAAGGGGGTTCGCACTGCCCCCCGGGACGCACTGATTGCAGAGGTCACGCCCACCGAACACTACGGGCGGGCCTATGGCCTTCACCGATCCATGGACAGCCTGGGTGCCACCATTGGGCCCTTACTGGCTTTTTTGCTGCTGCCCTTGCTGGACTACCGGGGGGTGTTCTGGGTCTCGGCGATTCCGGCAGTCCTGGCAACTTTGCTAATCTTGTGGTTTCTGAAAGAAAGGCGTGGACTGGCAAAACCCCTGCCTCCCCTGCGCTTATCGGCCTTTTCGCCCCGGTATCGCTGGTTTTTGCTGGCCACCGGGATTGCCACCTTGGGTCTGTCTTCTAATGCCTTTCTGATCTTGCGTCTAAGCGACCTGGGGCTCAGTGCAACCCAGGCCACCCTGGTTTACACCGGCTACAACTTGCTTTATGCCTTGATGGCCTTTCCATTGGGATTACTTGCAGATCGGATTGGGGCGCGGCGCCTGGTGCTCTTGGGTTTCGCCGCGTATGCGCTGGTTTACCTGGGGTTCGGGCTGAGCTTTGCTGCTTGGCACGGCATTGTTTTGTTTATGTTGTACGCCCTCTACAGCGCCGCCTTCGAGGGGAGCAGCCGAGCATATCTAGCACAGGTGATTCCCCAAACCGAAAAAGCCAGTGCAATTGGGCTGTACCATACCCTGGTGGGTCTTTTGCTCTTTCCAGCGAGCGCTTTGTTTGGCTTTTTGTGGCAGCACCTGGGCGTCCAGGCGGCTTTTTTTACCGCAGCCGGCTTTGCCTTGCTGGCCATGCTGCTTATGCTGGTTGACCCCACCCGCCGGCAAAGCTATACTTTTTAGTTGGCCATAAGGGCCTCGAGGTCGCCCCGGTTAGCCAACTACGGCGCACCCGACAAGGAGAAAGCAATGCCCTTTACCAAAGAAGAAAAAGCAGACCTGATTCAAAAGCACGCCCTCAAGGAAGGCGACACCGGCTCCACCGAAGTGCAGGTGGCCCTTCTTACCGAGCGCATCAACCGCCTTTCGGCCCACTTGACAGCCAACAAGAAAGATGTCGCCGCCAAACGGGGCCTGCTCATTATGGTCGGTCAGCGTAAGCGCCTGCTGCGCTACCTGGAAAACAAAGACAAAAATCGCTACAAGTCCCTCATCGAGAAGCTGGGGCTGCGGAAGTAAAAAATATGTTCCAGGGGCAACCCTGGATGTCACCTAGGTTCGTGTACAATAAGTGGACTCGGTAGGCGGGGCCGGGGGCTGGCTCCGCCTAGCGCATGAAGGATGAGCCCTTGTGGCTACCTAGACCCCGGGCGGGACGCAACATGAATATGCACAACTCAACCCTTTGCGGCCTCTGTGTGCTTCGCAACTTACCCGACCTTCACTACCCCCCGCACGAAGGGCGTGTGTGCAAATACAACTAGCGCTATAAAGCGTGCCCAGCGCTATAACTGGGCCACTGGAAACTAGGAGCTGATATGAACGTGGAAAACCCAATACCCCAAGGCAAGCGCTATAGCGTGGATGTGGGGGGGCGCACCCTAACCATTGAAACCGGTAAGTATGCCAAGCATGTTTCCGGCTCGGTTTGGGTTAGATACGGCGAGACGGTGGTCATGGCCACCGCACAAGCCTCCGAGGCCCCCGTCCAGGCCGACTTCTTGCCGCTAACAGTGGAGTTTGAAGAGCGTCACTATGCAGTAGGACGCATTCCTGGTAGCTTCATGCGCCGGGAGGGTCGGCCCGGTGAAAAAGCCGTGCTGTCGGCCCGGCTTACAGACCGACCCATCCGTCCGCTTTTTCCTAAGGGCTTCCGACATGAGGTGCAGGTTCTCCTGACGGTGCTCTCCGCCGACCAGGAAAACACCCCCGACATCCTGGGGCCTATTGCCGCAAGTGCGGCCCTGATGCTCTCGGACATTCCCTGGGATGGGCCGATTGCCTCGGTGCGGGTGGGGATGCAGGCGGGCCGTCTGGTGCTAAACCCGGTAGCCCATGAGGATAGCCAGCTCGACTTGGTGGTAGCCGGCTCCAAGGACGCCATCATTATGGTGGAAGCCGGCGCTCAAGAGGTCTCGGAAGATCAGTTGGTGCAGGCCCTCGAGTTCGCCCACCGGGCCATGCAGCCCATTCTAGATATCCAGGAACAGATGCGGGCTGAGCTCGGCAAGGAGAAGTTTGCCCACGTGCCTCCCGCCAAACTCGATGCCGAAACCCAGGCCGCTCTCTACCAGCGGGCCCTCGAGAGGGGGCTTTCCAACGTTTTGCAAACCGCATCCAAGGGCGAACGCTCGGAGGCCCTAGACGCCTTTAGCGAGGCTTTGCTGGACGAGTTTGTTCCGAGCCGCGAGGATGGTTCGGTAGACCAGGAGCGGCGCAAGCTGGTAGCGGAGGCCTTCGACGAGGTGGTCAAGCAGGAGCTGCGCCGACTGGTGTTGCAGGAGAACAAACGGGCCGATGGACGCAATCCTGCGCAAGTACGCCCAATCTGGATCGAGAGCAATGTGCTGCCCAAGCCCCACGGCTCGGCCATTTTTAGCCGGGGCGAGACCCAGGTGCTAGGCGTAGTCACCCTCGGCACCGGGCGGGATGCCCAACTGGTGGACGACCTAGGCATCGAGACCGAAGACCCCTTTCTGGTGCACTACAACTTTCCCCCCTACTCTACCGGCGAGGTCAAACGCCTGCGTGGGGTGAGCCGGCGCGAGGTAGGCCACGGCAACCTGGCCAAGCGGGGGCTCCGGGCGGTGTTGCCCTCACGGGAAGAGTTTCCCTACACCATACGGGTAGTGGGGGATGTGCTGGAGTCCAACGGCTCCTCCAGCATGGCCACGGTCTGCGCGGGCTGTCTGGCCCTGCTGGATGCGGGCGTACCGCTCAAAAAGCACGTGGCCGGGGTAGCCATGGGCCTGGTCAAGGAGGGCGACCAGGCGGTGGTGCTGACCGACATCCTGGGCCTCGAGGATGCGCTGGGCGACATGGACTTCAAAGTGACCGGCACCCGCGACGGGGTGACCGCCCTGCAAATGGACATCAAAATCAAAGGGCTCACCCCCGAAATTATGCGGGCCGCGCTGTATCAGGCCCGCGAAGCCCGGCTGCACATCCTGAACCTGATGGAACAGGCCGTGCCCACCCACCGCGCCGAGATGAAACCCCAGGTGCCGCGCATCCTGACTTTGAAAATCAACCCGGAAAAGATTGGTGGCATCATTGGGCCAGGCGGAAAGAACATCCGGGCACTGGAAGAGCTGGGCGTGGAGATCGATATCGAGCAGGACGGCACCATCCGGCTCTATAGCGCCAATGGAGCCGCTGCCGAAGAAGCCAAAGCCCGCATCCTGGGTCAGACCGCCGAGGCCAAAGTGGGCGAAATTTACGAGGGCACCGTCACCCGCATCACCAACTTTGGCGCATTTATCGAGATTTTGCCTGGCAAGGACGGCTTGTTGCACATCAGCCAACTGGCCCGGGGCCGGGTCGAACGGGTTGAAGACGTGCTCAAGCTCGGCGAGAAGCTCAAAGTGAAGGTCAACAAGATCGACGAGCAGGGCCGGGTAGATCTGATTCGCCCGGAGCTCGAGGGTTTGATTGCCCCACGCAAGCCTCCGGTAAGACGCTAAAATGCTTTTTTCGCGGGCAGGCCGGGGCCCGCATGACCCCGTGCGGTGTCCGGCGTAGGTGCATGTCAACCGGCGCAACTGAATCTGATCCCTGGGTTCTTTCTTTGGAGTATCTATGATCAACAATCCATCCTTCAGCCGTCCCAGGGGGCCGCGCAAGCGCCAGGAACGGCCCAAATCCAAGGGGCCCATCCTCCTGGGCAAGCCCCACGGGTCGGTCGAGATCGTGTTTCTTGGCGGCACCGGGGAAATTGGAAAAAACATCACCGCCATCCGCCACGAAGACGAAATGTTCATCATCGACGGCGGCCTGGCTTTCCCCGACGAGCACATGCTGGGCGTGGACATCTTGATTCCGCGCATTGACTATCTCGTTCAACACAAACACCTCATCAAAGCCTGGGTGCTGACCCACGGACACGAAGACCACATCGGCGCACTACCCTATCTGTTTCCGCAGCTCCCCCGGGTTCCGGTGTACGGTGCCAAGCTCACCTTGGGCTTGGTGAAGGGTAAGTTGGAGGAATTTGGCCTGAACGTAGGCGACTACGACTTAATAGAAGTCTCGACCGACGACCAGATTGCCATAGGGCGGTATTTCCAGCTCGACTTGTTCCGCATGACCCACTCCATTCCGGACAACTTCGGCATGGTCATCCACACCCCCATCGGTAAAATCGTGCACACCGGCGATTTCAAGCTCGATGAGCGCCCCATAGATGGCAAGACCTCCAACCTGGAAAAAATCGCCCAGGCCGGGGCCGAAGGCGTACTGTGCCTGATTGCCGACTCCACCAATGGCGAGCGCCCAGGCATCACCCCCACCGAGACCGAGGTGGCTCATGAGCTCGACAAGGTCATCGGGGCGGCCAAGGGACGTATCTTTGTAACCACCTTCGCCTCTCACATACACCGCATTCAGTCGGTGGTAACAGCAGGAGAGAAATACGGCCGCAAGATTGCCGTCGAGGGGCGCTCGATGCTCAAGTACGCCCGAATTGCCCTCGAGCTAGGCTACTTCAAGCAAAAAGACCGTTTCTACACCCTCGATGAAATCAAGGATCTGCCCGATGAGCAGGTGTTGGTCATTACCACCGGTTCTCAAGGTCAGCCCGAAGCCGTGCTGGCCCGCTTGGCCGCCGGAACCCATGCCAAGATGAGCATCAAGGAGGGGGATACGGTCATCCTTAGCAGCAACCCCATCCCCGGCAACGAGGAGGCGGTGAACACCGTCATCAACCGGCTTTATGCCCTGGGTGCTTATGTGCTCTACCCGCCGCGTTACCGGGTGCACGCCTCGGGCCATGCCAGCCACGAGGAGATCAAAACCGTACTCAACCTGGCCCGGCCCCGCTTTCTGCTGCCCTGGCACGGCGAGATCCGTCATCAGGTCAACTTCAAATGGCTGGCCCAAAGCCTGCCGCAACCCCCGGAAAAAATTCTGATACCCGAGAACGGACGCCTGATTCGGCTCACAACCGACAACCTCGAGTTCGACGGTAAGGTACCCCACGGCCAGCTCTACGTGGATGGGCTGGGGGTAGGCGACATCACCGATGAAATCCTGGAGGATCGCAACCACATGGCCGCCGAAGGGGTGGTCATCATTACCGCGCTGGTCAGCCGCGATCCGCTGGTCGAAGTGATTTCCAAAGGCTTCGTGAAAGCGGGCGAGCGCTTGCTGGGCGAGGTCCGCAAGATGGCCTTGGACGCTTTGTATAAAGGGTTGCGGGAGAAGAAGCGGCTGGAGGAAATCCGCGATGACATTTACTATCCGGTCAAGAAATTCATCGCCAAGAACACCGGGCGCAACCCGGTTATTCTGCCCATTGTGATTGAAGGCTAGCGGGCCTTTAGCCTAATGCAGTAAGCCGAAAGCGTGCTGGTTTTTGGCATAGGAGTTCAAATATCAACTATGCGCGTGAGCGGCGCTAAACGCGCCACTCACTTGCCGCGCCAGGGGGCGCGTCCGAGGGACTTTTATATCGCTTTTGGGTCACTTCAGGGCATATTTGGTATAAGAAGCGGTGCCGACAATCAAACAAAGCGAAGGCTCACAAGAGACAGTCAATAACCCTCGAGCCGCTCCAGCACCCGCAGAAGCGCCCGGCCTCGAGTCTGGTCGCGCACCCGTTCCTGGAATAGGGGCAGTTGGTTCTCGTCGAGCGTGAAAACCACCGACAGCCCGGCTTGGCTATAGGTCTCGGATTCACGGGGAAGTCCTTCCAGCAGGTGAAACAGGGTATTGCTGAACTCGAAGGGGGCTTGCAGCGCACAGCGTATCCTGGGCACAACAACCCGCTTGGGGGCTTGCCGCAGACACTCGGAGGCCGCACCCCCATAGGCCCGCACCAGGCCACCAGCACCCAGCTTGATGCCCCCGAAGTAGCGGGTCACCACCACCACGACCCCTTCCAGCCCCTGCCCCTCGATGGCGCTCAGGATGGGGCGGCCTGCCGTTCCAGAAGGTTCGCCGTCGTCGGAAAAGCGGTACTGCGGCCCCACCCTGTAGGCCCAGCAGTTGTGGGTGGCTTGGGGGTCTCGCACGGCCTGCACATACGCCAGGGCCTCCTCGGGGCTGGCGACCGGGGCCGCCCATGCCACAAAGCGCGAGTGCTTGACCTCGAGTTCATGGCTCCATGGGCGCTCCAGGGTAAGCCTTGTATGCAGACCGCTCATGTTTGCAGGGCTTCACCCAGGCCAGCGCGAGCCGCTTCGTACATGACCCGGACGTCTGGTTTGACCCCCGTCCAGAGCTCAAAGGCCAGCGCCCCCTGCCAGACCAGCATGGGCAACCCCCCCAGAGTAGGCAGCCCGGCCTTTTGCGCCTCCTGCATCAAGCGGGTGAGGGATGGATTGTAAATGATGTCCACCACGGCCCCTTCACACGGCAACAAGCCCTCCGGCAGGGGCGAACTCTGGGGGTCTTGCAAGCCCACGCTGGTGGTGTTGATGAGCAGGTCACAACTACGAACCGCCGCCTCCAGCAAGGGCTCCGTGACCAGGTGCAGGCCCAGGGCTTCGCACAGGGCCTGGGCCCGCTCGAGGGTGCGGTTGTAGACGGCTATATGAGCCCCTTCTTCCTTGAGGGCGTAGGCGATGGCTCTGGCAGCCCCCCCGGCCCCCAGTATCAGGGCTTTTTTGTGGCGGTAGGAGATACCCGCCTCGTCCAGACCGGAAATAAATCCCGGAGCATCGGTATTGTAGCCGATCAGCCGGTGCTGGTCGCACACAATCGTGTTAACCGCGCCGATGGCGCGGGCTTCCGGGCTGAGCTCGTCCAGGTAGGGCAGCACGCTCTCTTTGTGAGGAATGGTGATATTGACCCCGCTGTAGTCTCGCCGGATTTCCTGCAAGCGAGCCCGCAAAAACGGAGGTGGGGTCTCGAGGGCCCGATAGGAACCTTCCAGCCCTGCCGCTTTCAGGGCCGCTTCTTGCATGTAGGGAGAAAGGGAATGTTCAACCGGAAATCCTATTAACCCGAGTTTCACAACTGGATTCTACGCTCCCGAAGGCCACTTGCCAAAAGCGAAGGAGCATTTCAGATACGGCTCTATGTTCGTGGCCAGGCCACCCCCCTTCACATTACACTCCCCCAGGCCTGGCTTGCTAAGATAACATTGGTGAGAAACTTACTTTTCGCCTTCCTGTTGGTTACCTCTTTGGCGCAGGCCAAAACCTATATCATCCCTATTGAGGGGACGATAGACGGGCCGCTGGCTACCTTCGTAGAACAATCCCTCGAGCAGGCCGAGCGCGAAGGGGCCAGTGGGGTGGTGTTCCGGGTTAACACCCCCGGTGGGCGGGTAGATGCCGCCATCCGCATCACCGACCGCATCCTGGCTTCTACCGTGCCCACCCTGGCGGTCATCGAGAATGCTTTCTCGGCAGGGGCCCTGATCTCCCTGGCTGCCCAGCAGATCATGATGCTGCCCGGTTCTAACATTGGCGCTGCCCTGCCCATCACGGTCACCCCGGTGGTGGGCAACGCCACCGCTGCCGACCGCAAGGTGATCTCGGCCCTGAAGGGCAAGTTCCGGGCGGTGGCCGAGGCCCGCAACCGCCCCGCCAACATCGCCGAGGCCATGGTAGACCCCGAAGTGGAAGTGCGCGGCATCACCACCAAGGGCGAACCCCTCACCCTCTCGGCGCGCAAAGCGGTGGAGCTGAAGGTGGCCGATGCCGAGGTGGCCAGCCTGCGGGCAGCCCTCGAGAAGGCCGGTTTCAATACCGATACCCAGGAAGTGCAGCCTGGCCCCCAGGTGCGGGTGGCCCGCTTTCTCACCGACCCCACCATCGCTGCCATTTTGCTAGCGGTGGGGGTGTTGGGGCTCATTCTGGAGTTCTTCACCCCCGGCACCTTTATCCCCGCCATCATCGGCCTGACGGCGCTGGGCTTGTTCTTCCTGGGCGGGTACCTGGCGGGTCTATCCAGCGCGCTTACCATCATCCTGCTTTTTGGGGGCCTGCTGCTGGTGGTGTTTGAGCTGTTCGTGACCCCCGGCTTTGGCATTCCCGGCCTGCTGGGACTGGGGCTGATTGGTGCCTCGATCTACTTCACCTTTGGCGACGAGGCCTTGCAGGTGGGCTCCTTCGCCATCATCGGACTGGCTGCGGGGTTGTTCTTGATCTTCCGCTACCTTCCGAAGGGGCGGGTTGCCCGGCCTTTTGTGCTGAGCAGTGCTGTAGAGGAAGTGGCCCCGCCCAAAAACGAGCTGGAATCGCTGTTGGGTGCTGTGGGTAGTGCGCTCACCGATCTGCGCCCTGCAGGCACTGCTCAGTTTGGTGACCGCCGTGTAGATGTGGTGACCCTGGGCGAGTTTATAGACCGGGGCCAGACCATCCGGGTCATTCAGGTTGAGGGCCCCAGGGTAGTAGTACGCAAGGTAGACGGCTAAACATCGCGTATGTGCGTTCTCAGAGAGAGTAGGAGCCTTGGTTCGTCATAACGTCTTTACGATGATGTAACCTGAGTTGATAAGGGTTTTACTGTTGAAAAGCTCAATCAGGAGGACTACATGGAGTTTGGAGCTTTAATCATCGCAGGCATAGCGTTACTGGCAGTCTTTCTGTTCTTTTATCTGGTTCCCGTGCCACTGTGGATTACGGCACTGTTCTCGGGGGTCAACGTGGCGCTAACCGCTCTGGTGGGGATGCGTTTCCGAAGGATTCCCCCCGCCAAGATCGTCAACCCTATGATCAAGGCCTTCAAGGCGGGTATTCCGGTGGAAACCGCCAAGCTCGAGGCCCAGTACCTGGCCGGTGGCAACGTAGACCGGGTAGTGGACGCCCTCATTGCCGCCGACAAGGCCGGCATCAAACTCAACTTCGACCGCGCTGCAGCCATTGACCTGGCAGGCCGCGACGTATTAGACGCCGTGCGGCTTTCGGTCAACCCCAAGGTGATTACCAGCCCCATGGTGGCAGGCATGGCCCAGGACGGCATCCAGCTCCTGGCCACAGCCCGCATTACAGTACGGGCTAACATTGACCGCCTGGTGGGGGGTGCAGGGGAAGAAACCATCGTGGCCCGGGTCGGTGAAGGTATTGTGGCTTCCATTGGTCAAAGCACGGATCATAAGCAGGTGTTGGAACAGCCAGACCGCATCTCCAAAACTGTACTGGCAAAGGGTCTGGACGCCGGCACCGCTTTTGAGATTCTCTCGGTGGATATCGCCGAAGTGGACGTGGGTAAAAACATCGGGGCCCAGCTCCGCACCGACCAGGCCGAAGCCGACAAGAAAATCGCCCAGGCCAAGGCTGAGGAGCGCCGCGCCATGGCTGTTGCGGTCGAACAAGAAAACACCGCTCTGGTCGAGGCCATGCGGGCCAAGCTGGTCGAGGCCCAGGCTGCTGTACCGATGGCGCTGGCCGAGGCGCTCCGAAGTGGACGCATGGGCGTAATGGACTACTACCAGCTCAAGAACATCGAGGCCGATACCGATATGCGCGAATCCATCAGCAAGGCCAGCGGCGGCGGCACCCCCGAGGGCGGGCCAAGTGGTACGCAGCGCTGAAGAACGTAATGGGGTCGTCGTGATGCGCGGGAAGCGAAGGAGCACTGCGCTCCGCGCCAGGGGGCAGGGGGGTTGGGGGCGCCCAGCATATATGGAATCATCACCCCCCCTTTCCCCTATTCCTATACCCAGTTACTTCCCCACCCCTGCCTGGAGGGTCTCATGGGTTTAGACGATCTCTTAGGTCTGTTGTTCTTGTTTTTCTTTATCGTGTTGCCCGCCTTGCAGGGCTTATTGCGGCGGGGACGGCAGATGCCGCCCGATTTTGAGCCCGATGAGATTCCCTTGCCAGGTGAAGAGCGTCGTCCGCCGGTGCAGCCTCGGCAGGCCCAGCCTACCCAGTCGTCTGCTCCTGCACGTCCACCTGCCCCAACGGCGGCCCCCACTCGCCCCCCCGCCAGCAGCGCCCCGCCCCCCCGGCCTCTGGTCAGCCAGCCTTCCCAGCCACCCAAGCCCAAAGTACCGGCTGGTCAGCGCCCCAAGACCCTCGAGGAGATCGAGCGCGAACGCCTGGCCCGCACAGCCTCACGTCCGGCACAGGAGCCTGCTCGGCCTGCCCCCGCAAGGTCAGCCCCGCCAGCCGCCAAGCCCAAAGCCAAACCCTCTGAGCAGTGGGAGTTCTCCACTACGCCGCGTGCTATTCTGAACGGTGTGGTTTGGCATCAGGTGCTGGCTGAACCCAGGAGCCAATATTGGAGAAGAGTACGCAAACCAAAGCGATAGTCCCCCTACGCTCACCACAAGAAGCCCTGGCCTTGCTGGGCCACGGCGACAAACACCTCAAAACCCTGCGCAAGCTCTTGCCGGCTCAGTTGGTTGTGCGCGGGCAGGAAGTGCAAATTGCCGGCGACCCCGACGAAGTACGGCTGGCCGAGCGGGTAATGCGGGACCTGGTCACCCTGGTGCGCCAGGGAGCTGAGATTGACGCGGGAACCCTCGAGCAGGTTATCCTGGTTGCCGAAAATGGGCAGTCGCTGCCGGTCGAGACCGCTACCCCCAGCCTGGGCAACGAGATTACCCTGCCCGGAAGGCTCAAACCCAAAACCCCCGGACAGCGGCAGTATGTGGAAGCCATTAGCAGCCACGACATCACCTTTGGTATTGGCCCTGCCGGAACCGGCAAAACCTACCTGGCCGTCGCCATGGCGGTGGCTTTCCTGAAAGCCAAGAAAATCAAGCGCATCATCCTGACCCGCCCCGCTGTAGAGGCCGGCGAGCGGCTGGGCTTTTTGCCCGGCGACCTGCAGGCCAAGATTGACCCCTACCTGCGCCCGCTCTACGACGCCCTCTTCGATATGATTGATGCCGAGCGCTTTGACCAGTACATCCAGTCGGGGGTGATTGAGGTAGCCCCGCTGGCCTTCATGCGCGGGCGTACCCTCAACGATGCTTTTATCATCCTGGACGAGGCGCAAAACACCACCCCCGAGCAGATGAAGATGTTCCTGACCCGCATGGGTTTCAACAGCCGGGTGGTCATCACCGGCGACATTACCCAGATTGACCTGCCCAAAGCCCAGAAAAGCGGCCTGGTGGAGGCCATGCGGATTCTGAAGGGCATCCAGGGGATTGCCCAACAGCGCTTTCTGGAGTCCGATGTGGTGCGGCACCCGCTGGTCGCCCGCATCATCAAGGCCTATGAGTTCCACGAACACGAAAGCGAGCGCCCCGCGGAGCGTTGAGTTTTGGCGATGGCACAGGTAAATCTGGTGGCCCATACCCCCGCACCCAGGAGCTTGGGCCCACAGCTACGCAAGGCCGTGCAACGTCTGCTGGCCGATCTGGGCCATCCCGATAAAACCCTCACCGTCGTTCTGACGGATGACCACGAAATTCGAGCCCTCAAGCGGCAGCACTGGGGGGAGGATGCCCCCACCGACGTGCTTTCGTTCCCGACCTACGAACCCGGCGACCCCTTTATGCCCCCCCACCTCGGCGATATTGTGATCAGCCTGGATACCGCCCGCCGTCAGGCGGCGGAACAGGGCCATAGCCTGGTCCAGGAGGTCAAGGTACTGGCCGCTCACTCCCTGTGGCATCTGCTGGGGCACGATCACGACTCCGAGGCGGATTGGGAGGGGTTTCGGCGGGTGCAAGCCCGCATCCTGGAGCTCTAGCGGTCGGGTAAGCTGGTGTAGCTGAGGGTAGCGGGCGGAACCGCCCAGCCAGCACACCCCTCCCAAGCCCCATGCCCACCCTGACCCCTCCCCCCAAACCCGGCTCTGACCCCCTACCCCTACGGGGCCTGCGTGCCTCTTTCGCCTATGCCTGGGCGGGGGTTCAACTGGCCTGGAAAAGCCAGCGCAACTTTCGCCTCGAGGTCTATATCGGCCTGCTTGCGCTGGGTCTGGCCCTGTGGCTGCAGATTAGCCTGGTGCCGGTGTTGCTGCTTATTGCCCTGGTGCTGGGCCTGGAGTTGCTCAACACCGCCCTCGAGGCGGTGGTGGATCTGGTCTCACCCAACTTTCATCCCCTGGCTAAGGCTGCCAAGGACGTCGCGGCGGCCAGCGTGCTGATTGTCAGTGGAATTGCTGCTCTGATCGGGGTTCTCCTATTTTTACCGCCGCTTGTGAGCCGGTTAGGGCTGTGGTAAACTTCCGCCTAGTAGCGTATGGACTCCCCTTCCAAACGTAGCCCTGGCATTGCCCTGGAACGCTCCGGGGCGAGTTAGTTTCTGGATGGGTCGAACGCGAACCCTATGGAAAGTATCCCTGGCAGTTTTGGAATCATCGTTCTGCTTATCCTGATCAATGCTTTTTTTGTCGCCGCCGAGTTCTCCCTGGTGGCGATCCGGCGCAGTCGGGTCGAACAAATGGCCGAAAGTGGCTCCTGGCAGGGCAACCTGCTCAAGCAGGCCATGGTCAAGCTCGATACCTACATCGCCACCACCCAGCTGGGTATCACCGCCACCAACCTGATTCTGGGTGCGTTTGGCGAACCCTACGTTACCCGGCTGATTGTGTCGGGCATTGCGGCTCTCTTTGGCCAGACCGAAGCTTCTGTGGCTGCCGAAAGCAGTCTGCTTTCCACCATCAGTTTTGCCATCTCGGTGATCATCATTACGTTTGTGACGGTGCTTTTTGGGGAGCTTATACCCAAGGGCATTGCCTTGCAGCGTACCGAGCAGGTCGCAGGCTTCACCATCCTGCCGCTCAATGTTTTTCAGCGCCTGACCGCTCCTTTGGTATGGCTGTTCAACCGCAGCGGCAACTTCTTCCTGAAGCTTATGGGCCTGAGGGAGGCGCCCTCTCATTCCATGGTGGGGAGCGCCGAAGAGCTCAAGCTGATTGTGGAGGCTTCTTCGAAGGAAGGCGTGCTCGACGAAAGCGAAGGCGAGATTATCAGCCAGATTCTGGACCTGGAAGAGACCCCGGTGCGCTCGATTATGGTGCCACGGGTGGACATGGTTGCTATCTCGGCAGAGGCTTCGCTGCGCGAGTTCTGGAATACCGCCCGCGAACACCGCTACTCGAGGGTTCCGGTCTACCAGGACACCATAGACAACATCGTTGGGGTAGCCTACGCCAAGGATTTGCTCGAGTACAGTGGAGCAGTACTGGACAGCACCAAGGTAGGCAGCATCTGCCACCCCGCCTACTTTGTGCCCGAGACCATGGGAGCACGGGAACTCCTGCGCGAGATGCGCCGCCGCAAAACCCACATGGCCATTGTGGTGGATGAGTTCAAGGGCACCGCCGGCCTGATTACCCTCGAGGACATCATCGAAGAAATCATCGGAGAGATTTACGACGAGTCCGACGAAGAGGAGGCCGCCCCGGTGCAGGAGGTGGCCGAAGGGGTCTACATGCTGGATGCCTCCATCCCCCTGGAGGACGCCTCGGAGAAACTGGGCATCGAGCTGCCCGAGGGCGAGTACGACACCCTGTCGGGCTTCCTGATGAACGAGTTCGGGCACATCCCCGAGGTGGGGGAAAAGCTCGAGTACGGCGGCTTTGAGTTCATTGTGGAAATGGCCGACCCCAGGGGCATCGAGCGGGTACGAGCCCAGAAGAAAACCCCCCAGCCCAGCGACGACGAGACCCTGAGTGAGTCGGTAACCTCGGAGGAAGCCTAGGGGTAGGTGCAGTATGCTGGAAGCGTGCCCAAAACACCCAGCAAGGTTCTAGAACAATTGCACTTACTTCTAACCCGCTCCTACGCCCCTTACTCTGGCTTTGCTGTTGCGGCAGTTATCAAATCCAGATCGGGCCGACTATACGGCGGGGTGAACGTAGAAAACGCAGCCTATCCCCTCTCGCGCTGCGCCGAACAGTCGGCGACTTTGCAAATGGTCTCGGCGGGCGAGCGGGAGATTGCCGAGGTTTGGGTAATGAGCCGGGGCAAACAGCCCGCCACCCCTTGCGGCGGCTGTCGGCAGGTACTGAGCGAGTTTGCCCACCCCGAGACCCCGGTGCACTGCCTCAGCGCCGACGGCCCCGAG
>CALFDH010000122.1 GCA_937950405.1 uncultured Meiothermus sp. | reverse complement strand
AAGGATGCTCTGGGGGTGCTGGGCGGGCCCCTCGGCTTCCAGCTCCACCGTGCGGACACCGCGCTCGTCCTGGACCACGTCCAGACGGCCTTTCTTGGAGAGTTTGCTGGGGTCGTCCACGGGGCTCTTGCTCACCCCGTATGTCTGGCCGTCTACAGTGACCAGATGGAGCTTCTGGGCGAACTTCTGGGTATCGCGGTTGGGGTGCTGCAACAAGGCCCCACCCATGCCAAAAGCCACGTTGGAGGCACTGTAGCCCCATTGCTCTAGCAAAAACAACACCTTGCGGATGGTGCCGGCATTGACCCCATCGCCCTGAATCACCCGCACCCCATTGAGCACCTTGAAGCCTTTCTTGTTGGTCGTTGCGCCGAACTTGGCTTCCAGGGTCTGTACCGTGCGCAGCACCACGAAAGGCGGGTCGCCTGAGTCGGGGCGGATGACCGGGGTGGCCCCCGAGGCCACAATCAGTTCTTTGAGCTCCTCGCCAATGATCTGGCTTACGGCCTGCTCGCGGTGGTAAGAGTCAATCACCATGGCAAACAAGGCCCCCGGCTTGCCGAAGGTCTCGATCATCTGCCGGTAGGCCCGGGCCTCGCCCGAGCGGCCAAAGCTGGTCACGGTGCTATGTTCCATGGCCGGAATGGAGTAGCCGGCCATCTCGGCCCCGTAGTAGTTGCGGGCATATATCAGGGCTGTCACGGTGTCGGTGCCCATGAAGTTGACCAGGTGGGCCATTCCGCCCAGACCGGCGCTCTCGAGGCTGCTTACCCCGCGTGCACCAAAATCGTGCAGCTTGAAGGGCAGCTCGGCCTCGGGGTCGTCGGCGGTTTTTTCCAGGGCAGCCTGGATAATTTGCTTGATTTCCCACGAGACCGTGCAGACCGTGGTGGGATACCAGACGGCCCGCAGCAGGGCAGTCTCGAGCCAGCCGGGTAGCCAGGGTACCCGGGGGTCGGTGCTCTCGATGATCACCAGCGGATTGTGGACGGGAATCACTGCCCCTTCCGGCACGGCCCGGATGCGCACCGGCAGCCGGCCCCCTAAGTCTTGGGCGATGTAGCGCCAGCCGTCGGTAGGAAAGGGCAAGCCGTGGGCGCTAAAGACGACCTCGGCCTCCTCCACATCGGCCAAGCTCACGCCTTTGCCCAGATACTCCAGTAAAAAGGCTTGCAGCCCGAAGAAGCGCACAAAGTTGGAGTCGCCGCCCCGGCTCTCGATGTACCAGCTTCCGTAGGTCATGCCTTTGGGAAACTGGGCAAAGTGGCTGGCTTTGTAGCTGTCGGTGTTAAGAATCAGGTTGTGGGGGTTGAGGGGTTTCACGAGTTCTCCTTTCCTGCCCAGGTATGGGCGTACTGGTGGTGACGCTCCAGGAACCACCGGATCTGTAGGTAGTGGTCTTCGAAAAAGCGGGCTTGGTGCTGGGGGAGTTCTTGCAGGGGCAGCCAGAAGGCACGGGCCGCATCGTCCTGGCCCTGCGTAAGAGGGGGTGGGGTTTCGCCCAGGTCGAAGAAGTGACCAAAGCTGATCACCCGGCCGCGCAAACTCCGATCCGGGTAGTCAAAGGCTTTGGTGGCTTTGAGCGCGTCGCCCTCGAGCTGCAAGCCGGTCTCTTCGCGCAGCTCGCGCAAGGCGGCCTCGAGCAGGGTCTCCTTGAGCTCTACATAGCCCCCCGGCAAAGCCCAAGCACCCTTGCTGAGCGAACCGGCGCGCTCGACCAACAGTAACTGGGCCTGAGCCAGCACCGTGGCGTCGGTGGCGACGTGCACGATGGGATAAGGGTAGCGCTGGTCGAGCGAACGGTAATACTGGATCGTGTTCCACTCGGCCTGCAAACGGCCAAACTCCGCTGTGGTAGCAAACCACTCCATAAACTGCCGCACCGCCTCCGGCACCATGGCCTTCCAGTCGGCGCTCCCGGCAAAATAGCTATTGCGCACGTCGGTGGCGTTGAGGGGGCTCGCCACCCCACTGGGCTCAAAGGGCCAGTTGCCAAAGCCGTGCAGGTAGTAGCTGCTCTCGTCCTTGTGGTAGCCGGTGATGCAGATTTCGGCGTTATTGCCAGCGATGGCCTCTACCGCAGAGCGCACCGTGCGGAACCAACGGGGGTCGTCGTAGAAGTCGTCCGGAACGGCCACAAAATGAAGCCGCCGCGCTGCTTCTGTATCCAGACTTGCCCTGATCATGGCCTCGCGCTCTTCGGCGCTGAAGGGGTTTTTGGGGGTGGGGTAGCACAGTGCGCTGCCCAGCACCACAATCAGCCGGTCAAAGCGGGCCAGGGCGCGCGTGATGGTCTCGAGGTGAGCCCTGTGCGGTGGCTGGAAGCGCCCGATAAATACGGCGGTTTTCATGTTCCCCTCCGGAAGCGGTACAGCTCGGCGGGCCGGAAGCCCACTCCGCGCTCGAGTTCGCCGGTGGCCTCGAGCATCCCCGAGGCCAGCATCTTGCGTCGGAAGGAGTCTTTGTTGAGCTTTTTTTGCAGGATGGTCTCGTGGACGGCTTGTAGTTGGCGCAGCGTAAAGCGCTCGGGCAGCAACTCAAAACCAATCGGGGTATAGTCGAGTTTGCCGCGAATGCGCCGCACGGCCACCGCCAGAATCTCGGCGTGGTCGAAGGCCAGCGAATATTTCTTGTGTTTGTTGTCGTAAATCTCCACACCGCCCACTCCTTCCGGGAAGCGCAGCTTGAAAAGTGCGGTCTCCTCGCCCACTTCGTGGATGTGGCTGGCCTCCACCAGGGCGTAATAAGCCACACTGATAACCCGCATACGCGGGTCGCGTTCAGGGTTGCCAAAGGTGTAGAGCTGCTCGAGGTAGATGGGGTGATGGGTTGCGCTTTCTCTTTCGAGCCCCACCACGCCCTCCAGCCCGGCCTTTTGACGCAGGACCCGCGCAGCGGCCTCGTCCAGCGACTCATGTATTTGCACAAAACCGCCCGGCAGGCTCCAGTAGTTAAGAAAGGGATGCTCCTTGCGCTTGACCAGCAGGGCTTGCAGGTGCCCTTCGCGCAGGGTCAGGATGACCACATCAACCGAAACCGAGGGCCTATCGTAGACGCTGGCATCGTAGTTATCCAGAAACTGCTGTTCTTCGTGGGGTCGTCGGTTCACCAGGGATCTGCTCCTTCTCCTGCTTATATGTAAAAAGCATATATGTAATGTGCAGATAAGTCAAGGGGCGGCCACCCCGCTGCATTGCTCGAACCTATAACTAGTAATGTGTACATAAATTTTGTGACATTTGATTACTTTAGACCGAATTGCTATGTTGATTTTTGGCAGTTTATGGTAATGTGTTATCTCAAGCGGCTGCTCAGGCGTACGTGTAAAAACTACACCAATAGATGCATCAAGTATCTAAGTAGTTCCAGGCGACCCGGCACCGCCCCTCGGAGGCAATGTGAACCACGATTTTGATGTTCTTTCGGCGGCCCGCAACTGGCGGTTCAAGGATGTGCGGCAGGTTTCCAGCGACATTGCTGGGGAAGTGTTTGCGAGTGATGTGCTCGATATAGACGAGCTGCGCGAGCTGGTTTCCAAGCCGGTCTGGAAATCGCTCCAGGCCACCATGGAAAAGGGTACCCCGCTCGACCCCAGCATTGCCGACACCATCGCCCTGGCCATGAAAAAGTGGGCCCTCGAGAAAGGCGCGACCCACTACACCCACTGGTTCCACCCCCTGACCGGCTACACCGCCGAAAAACACGATAGTTTCTACACCCCCATCTCTGAAGGCAAGGTAATTGCTTCCTTCACTGGCAAGGAGCTGATCCAGGCCGAGCCGGATGCTTCCTCGTTCCCCTCGGGCGGTCTGCGGGCCACTTTCGAAGCGCGGGGCTATACGGCCTGGGACCCCACCTCGCCGGCCTTCATTATGCGCCATGCCAACGGGGCCACGCTTTGTATCCCCACCGCTTTTGCGAGCTGGACAGGGGAGGCCCTCGACCTCAAAACCCCCCTGCTGCGCTCCATCGAAGCCCTCAACAAAAGCGCCCAGCGAGCCCTCAAATACTTCGGTGTGGAGGCCAATAAAGTTTCCTCTACCCTGGGGGCCGAGCAAGAGTACTTCCTGATTGATGAAGAGTTTTACTACCGCCGCCCCGACCTGGTCATGACCGGGCGCACCCTTTTTGGGGCCAAGCCGCCGCGCGGCCAGGAACTTGAAGACCACTACTTCGGCTCCATCCCCGACCGGGTGCTTTCCTTCATGACCGATGTGGAGAACCAGCTCTACGCGCTGGGGATTCCGGTCAAGACCCGCCACAACGAGGTGGCCCCCGGCCAGTACGAGATTGCCCCCATCTTTGAGCCTTCCAACATCGCTGCCGATCACCAACAACTGATCATGCAGGTGCTCAAAAACACGGCCCGCCGGTATGGCATGGTGGCGCTGTTGCACGAGAAGCCCTTTGCCGGTATCAACGGCTCCGGCAAGCACTGCAACTGGAGCATGGGCACCGACACCGGCATCAACCTGCTCGAGCCCGGCGATACCCCCCACGACAACCTGCAGTTCCTGTTCTTCTGCGCGGCTGTGATCAAAGCGGTGGACATGCACCAGGATCTGCTGCGGATCAGTGTGGCCTCGGCTTCCAACGACCATCGCCTGGGCGCCAATGAAGCGCCGCCTGCCATCATTTCTATTTTCCTGGGCGACCAGCTCACCGACATTTTTGAGCGGCTGGCCAGCGGCAAGGGCGGTTCGGGCAAAAAGGCGGGCGTCCTCGAGCTCGGCACCCCGGTACTCCCCCCCTTGCCCAAACACGCCGGCGACCGCAACCGCACCTCGCCCTTCGCCTTCACCGGTAACAAGTTCGAGTTCCGTGCGGTGGGTAGCAGCCAGAGCATCTCCTTCCCCATCACCGTGCTCAACACCATTGTTGCCGATGCTATTGATGCCCTGATGGACTCGATTGAGGCCAGGATGAAGAAAAAAGTGGGCTTTGAGCAGGCCGCTCTGGAGGTCATTAAGGAGACCTACGCCCAGCACAAGCGCATTGTGTTCAACGGCGATGGCTACTCGGTAGCCTGGCATAAAGAGGCCGCCAAGCGCGGCCTGCTGAACCTGCGCACCGCCATTGATGCCATCGAACACTTCACCGACGAGAAAAATATCAAGCTTTTTGGCCGCCTGGGGGTGCTCAACGAACGCGAGATTCACGCCCGCCAGGAAATCATGTACGACATTTACTTCAAGCAGGTCAACATTGAAGGTGAGACCACTGAGTGGATTGCCCAGACCCAAATCCTGCCCGGTGCGCTCAGCTACCTGGCCGAGCTTTCCGAAATCGAGGTGAAGTCTCGTGCGGCGGAACGCACCATCAAGCAGGTGGTAGAAGCCACCGATGCCCTTTCCGAGGCCCTGGAAAAGCTCAAGGCCCAGAACGCCGAACTGGGCGGGGACGAGGTGCACGAAAAAGCCCACCATATGCGGGATAACGTGCTACCCGCGATGGCCGAGGTGCGAAAGGCGGCGGATGCCCTGGAACGCATCCTGGCCGACAAGTACTGGCCGCTGCCGAGCTACCGCGAGATGCTCTTCGTCAAATAGAGGCTGTCCCCTCTGCCCTGAACACCTCCCATCGGGGGAGGTGTTTTTTTCTTCTTCTACCAACTCTGCGCGTGAGCGGCGCTAAACGCGCCCCTCCCTTGCCGCGCCAGGGGGGCGCGTCCGAGGGACTTGTATATCGCTTTTGGGTCACTTCTGAGCAGATTCGGTATTCACACTGCTTCTCGACCCGGTACGAGCCGCGGCGATGGGTCATGGGTCAGTGATAGTGATTCAATACGCTATAATCATACTCGTAAGTCAATTTATGAATATGTAGGAGAGGCGGTATGAATGATTCGGTTTTTGAGGCCCTGTTGAACTCGTACCAGCGCAACAACACCATCCTGCTCAATCTCTTGCACGCACTACCGGAGGGAGGCCAGGAGGCGAGGGCCCTCGAGGGCAGCCCGAGCATTGCGGAGCAGTACGCACACATGCAGCAGACCCGTCTGTTCTGGCTGCGCCAGGTTGCGCCTGAGTTTGCCACGGGCATGAACCAACTCTTTCGCCAGGTCGGGGAGGAACGGGTGGCCGAACGTGAATCGGCCCGCATCGAGCAAGCGCTGAATCAGAGCGCCCAGGCCGTGTGTGAGGCGGTGCGAGACCGGCTGCGTACCGGCCAGGCTATGAAAGGGCCACACGCTTCCTACGACCACCCCATCCTGCTACTTCAGCACCTGCTCTGGCACGAGGGCTACCATGTGGGGCAGATTAAGCTGGCCCTCAAGGCTTTTGACTACAAAATGCCGGAGGAAGTCGAAGAAAAAGCCATCTGGAGCGAGTGGCGGAGGGAGATCTGGTAGCCATGGGCCTTTGCTTCAGCGAGAAAATTTGGGAGTGGCGGGGCCCCGCGCCCTATTACTTCGTGACCGTGCCCCTGGAGCAAAGCCAGGCCATCAAGAGCGCTGAGCGGTTGCTGACCTACGGCTGGGGCATGATTCCGGTGAAGGTGCGGATCGGCCAGACCGAGTGGCAGACCTCGCTGTGGCCCAAGGACGGGCTGTATGTGGTGCCACTAAAGGACAAAATCCGCGAGGCCGAGGGCCTGCAAGTGGGCCAGACGGTCACGCTGACGCTCGAGGTCATCCCGAACAAAAGAAAGTTATGAACCTCCTCGAGATGTACGACTACCTGCTTCGTGCCCGCCGCGACTTGTGGGCGGCGCTCGAGGCGGCCCCGGACGAGGTGCTGTCGCGCCCCCTGCTGGGCGGTGAGCGCTTGCACTGCATCAAAGACCTGGTGTTTCACATTGCGAGCGTGGAGGACTTCTGGCTACACGAGGACATCCTGTGCAGCGCGCCGGTGCTAATGAATATGCCGGCCCTGAGGGACACCACCGGCGGCCCGGAGTACGCGGGCTTTGCCTTGCAGACCCTGCTGGACTACTGGAAGGCCGTCGAGAGGGGCACCCGGGCCTACCTGGCCGCGCTCACCGAGGCCGAGCTGAAGCGGGTGCTGAGCCCCCACGACGACCCCGCGCGGCGCTACACGGTGTCGGGCATCCTCTGGCACGTGATGCTGCACGAAGTCCGGCATACCGCGCAGATAGCGGTGCTGCTGCGTAACCAGGGCATCAAGCCGCCTGCTTTGGACTTGCTGTGGTATCTGCCTGGCTGATGGCGGTTGGCTATAGCATCCTGGGGTAAATTGCCCTACACTCTCTTCTGGACAGCGCACGGTGAATGCCCCCTGACATTCGGCCCGTAGCCTGTGCGAGGAGACCTGGATTCAAGTTGGAGAAGCTCAAGCGTTACACTGCCAAGGATGCCGAAGAAACCTACCTCGTCCCCCACTGGGCGGCGGGGTTTTTTCGGGTGGGGGAGGATGGCGAGCTCGAGGTCACCCCTGAAGGGCCGGATGGCCCCAGCGCCTCGCTTTATGAAATTGTGCAGGACTTGCGCGACGAGGGCCGCCCGCTACCGGTGATGCTGCGCTTTCCCCAGATTTTAGAAGCCCGGGTGGTGGCGCTCAACGAAGCCTTCCGGCGGGCCATCAAAAAGTACCACTACCAGGCAGAGTACCGGGGCCTCTATCCGGTCAAGGTGAATCAGCGGCGCATGGTGGTCGAGACCCTGGCCCGGGCCGGAAAGCCCTATGCGTATGGCCTCGAGGCCGGCTCCAAGGCCGAGCTGGCCCTGATTCTGGCCCAGGACTTACACCCCGAATCCATCATTGCCTGCAACGGCTTCAAGGACGACGACTTTATCCGCCTGGCCCTGATGGGCAAAAAGCTGGGCAAAAACGTGATCATCACCCTGGAGAAGTTTGCCGAACTCGAGCGGGTGGTCCGCATCGCCCAGGCGTTGGAGGTGGAGCCGCAGATCGGCATTCGCTACAAGCTCAAAACCAAGGGATCGGGTCAGTGGGAGGAGTCGGGCGGGGAGTCGGCCAAGTTTGGTTTCACTACCCCCGAGATCATTCGCGCGGTGGATCTGCTCGCTGAGGCCGGCATGCTGGGCACCATCGCCATGCTGCACTCGCACATCGGCAGCCAGGTGACCGATATCCGCCGCATCAAGCAGGCCGTGCGCGAAATCGCCCAGACATACGTGCAACTGCGCAAGCTGGGGGCCCCGGTGCGCTACTTGAACCTGGGCGGTGGGCTGGCGGTGGACTACGACGGCTCCAAGACCGCCTTCTACGCCTCGGCCAACTACTCCCTTACCGAGTACACCGAGGATCTGGTCTACGTTACCAAGGAGGTCTGCGATGGCCATGGCGAACCCCACCCCCACCTGGTTACCGAGTCGGGCCGGGCTGTGACCGCTTACCACAGCGTGCTGGTGCTCGAGGTGGTGGACACCATCCGCCCGCCGGGCGAGGAGAAGGTGGAGCTGCCCAAGGACGCCCACCCGGTGGTGAGGGACATGTTCGACCTGGCCAAGGGCATCTCGGCCAAAAACTACCGCGAGGTCTACCACGATGCCTTCGCCAACAAAGACACCATCCAAAACCTCTACGACCTGGGCCTCATCTCCTTGCGCGACCGCGCTGCTGCTGAAGCCCTCTTTTATCAGATTGCCCGCAAAACCCTGAAGCTGGCACTCGAGCTCGACTACCCCGCTGACGAGCTCGAGGATCTGCAAAAGATGCTGGCCGACAAGCTGGTCTGCAACTTTAGCCTCTTCCAGAGCCTGCCCGACGCCTGGGCCATCAAGCAGATGTTCCCGGTGGTACCGCTTTCGCGCCTGAACGAGCGCCCCACCCGCGAGGCCACCCTGGTGGACATCACCTGCGACTCCGATGGTAAGTTCGACCGCTTCATCGATACCCACGACGTGCGCAACACCCTGCCGGTGCACGAAATCCGTCCCGGCGAGCCCTACTACCTGGGGGTCTTCCTGACCGGGGCCTACCAGGACGTGCTTGGTATGAGCCACAACCTCTTTGGCCGCATCGGCGAGGCCCACGTGATTGTAGACGAGGACGGCTACGACATCGAGCGCTTCATCTTGGGTGAGAAGGCCCGCCGGGTGATCGAGAAGATGGGCTACGAGGACGATGAGCTGGCCGAGGCCGTGGAAAAGCTGGTGCGCTCCTCCAAAAAGCTCACCCCTGCTGAGAAGGGGGCCTTCATGGAGCAGTATGCCCGGGAGCTGGTGGGCTACACCTACCTGGAGGACTCCGCCGACTGATCCGTTCGGTTGCCGCCTGGCTCTAGGCAGGGCCGCCAGCCCCGCCAACGGAAGCTGGATGCAAAAAGAGCCGCCCTGCTCCACAACGCTTTTTTGAATCCTAGGGTGCGTAAGGTGGGTAGTTTGGGGAATGCTCCTCAGCAAGCGCAGCGGCTGGTGCAGCAGGCCTCGAGGTCGTCGGCCCACAGGCCGCGCTTGCGGTAGACCTCCAGTGGCGTAGTATCCAAACCCAGGCGCTGGCCAATCTCCTCCACTACTACCGGGAAGCGGGCGCGGAACTTGTAGATGAAGCAGAAGGGGGTGCCGCGGTGGTGAACCTTGGGCCCGGCCAGAAAGAGCCCAGAGGCCTGCGTGGACTCGTCCTTCTCGGTGAGCCGCGGCTGTCCCTTCACCATCTCGAAGAGCGACCCCAGTGGCTCGAAGCCGCCGCCAAAGCCGGTGGCCACAATGGGCGGGTGAGGAACTTGAATAGCCCCTTCGGCGTGATGAAGCAGAAAATGCCCGCGCCTTTTCTCAATTTGTTCTATGGCCATCTGCACCAGGGTAAGCCGCTTGCTATCGAGTGCGCGTTGCAAGCGTTCGTAGGTGAACGGAGCCAGATCCACCGAAGGCTCACCCTCTTGTCGCAACCAGGGGGCCTGGGGGTCAAAGACCATCACCTCCTTGCCCAGCAATACCAGGTTGTAAGCCGCATCTATGCCCGACTCATAGCCGCCCAACACCACCTGCTTATCACCCTGAACCTTACTCCAGCTTCTGACCTTTCCATAGTGCAGACCGCTATCTGAGCCGGGTATGGTGTACTTGGGAAACTGAAACTCGCCCACCGCCCAGACCAAAAATCGCGTCTGAAAAAGGCCGTCGCTGGTGTGGACAAGGAAACCCTCCTGAGCTTGGGCTTCGACCCGCACCACCTCGACCCCTTCTGCGACAGGGAGTTCAAAGTGCCGGGCCAGGGCTTTGAGGTAGCGGGCGTAGGCCTTGCCCGAGGGGTGTTCTTGGCCCAGGGTGTAGGCCGGCGAGGTGTCGGGGCTGATGGCGTTGAGGTCGATTAGGTTGAAGGCGTTGGCGTTGAATGAGGGGGTGATAAAGCGGGTCTCGGCGGGCCACCGGGCGAAAGAGTACCCCACCTTGTGACGCTCCAGGATGCCAAACTGGGCCCCTATTTTTTTGAGCGCTAGTCCCACACCCAGGCCAGCCGGGCCAGCTCCCACGACAAGTACCTCGGTTTGTTCCATGTAGGGTTCCTAGTACCGGATTCAAAAAGATAGTCATTCAAAGCAAAAAATCCAGAGGCTATCTTTATTGAATCCTAGAGCATTCCTTTCAGTCGGGTTAGTTCCTCATCTGGTATAACCTGTGTCAGATCCCGGCCCACTTCCTAGGGGGGAGAAAATCAAGCCGCTTCAGGCTGGCAGCGGCGCGAGGCATTGGTTTAGGCGCTCCTCCAACAGCTTTTTTTGCTTGAGCAGGCCCTGGCCGATGAAAACAATCTCGGTTGGCTCTTGGTTGAGGGCCTCGAGCATCTGTAGATAGCCCGCCTTTTCTTCGGCTGGAAGCGCCTCGAGTTCGTGCTGGTAAAGCGGCTCCATGCGCGGCTCCAAAACGATTTGCTTACCGGCCTGGGAGAGGGTCACCGGTACATGGTTGGCAAACTTGACCCAGCCCTTAGCGCGGATCACATCCTTGGGCCAGGCTTGCAAAAACTGCTCAAACGCATGGGCATCAAAGCCGATCTCGCTACGATAAACAAAGCTCTGGAAGCCGTACTCCTCTACCTCTGAACTGGGTTTGTTCCACTCGGCTTCCCAGTCGGGGTGGGCCAGACCAAGCTCGTAGTTGTACAAGCCGGTGCCCAGGATTTTTTCGGGTTCGATCTGACCTTTGACGGTGCGGTAAATCTGGGCATAAGGGTTAAGCTCGTGCACGAAGCTATCGAGCCGGTTCAACTCCGCTTCGCTCACCCGATCGGCCTTGTTCAATAGCACGATAGAAGTGAACTCGAGCTGGTCGGCTAAAAGCGCCGCTAAGGGCTCTTCTACTGGGTTGCCAGCTTGATCCTCTACGACCTCCTTGCGCTGCCAGACTTCCCAGAAGGCCTCGGCATCCACTACCGTGACGATGCTATCCAGCCGTACCCGTTGGGGAAGGTCTTCCATATGGAAGGTTTGAGCGATGGGTAAGGGTTCCCCAATGCCGGTAGATTCGATCAAAATATAGTCCAGCTTCATCTCGGAGAGCTCGCGCAGCTCGTTTAGCAGGTCTTCGCGCAAGGTGCAGCAGATGCAACCGTTGGACATCTCGATCATCTTTTCGGTGGTGTGGCGCACCAGCCTCGAGTCCACATTAATCTCGCCGAACTCGTTGACCACGATGGCAATTTTTTTGCCGTGTTGGCAGGAGAGCAGATGATTGATAACGGTGGTTTTGCCGGCCCCGAGAAATCCGACCAGCACGCTTACAGGGATGGGTTGGGGTGCGCGCATTGTCAGTACTCCTTAAAACTAACCTGCCGCTTCATACGGCTTATTGATAATGTAGTATCAATAGCGGGTTGTCAAGCTGGGGTGCCAGCGTTCTTGGGCCAGCGCGAAAAGCCAGCGAGGGGTTAGCGATGAGAGTAGAAACCAACAGTGTGGTCAAGTTCGAGTACGAGTTGTGGGTGGACGGCAGCAAAGTGGAGGGTACGGAGGCCCAGTGCCCCAAGACTATCCTGATGGGACACGCCCCAGAGCTGCCCAAGGGCCTGGAAGCGGCGCTTTTGGGCCTCGAGGTCGGTCAATACCGGCTGGTGGTTCCCCCCGAGCAAGGCTACGGCCCCTACGACCCCGCCCTGCGGGTCGAGGTGGCGATTGCCGACCTGCCCGAAGCCCCTAGGGTAGGTGGAGGCTTCAGTGGAACCGGCCCAAGCGGCGAGCCCATGCTATACCGTGTAATTGCTATTCAAGGTGAACAGGCTGTGCTGGATGCCAATCCTCCTTTGGCCGGCAAGACCCTGGAGTATCGCGTCAACCTCCAGCAGGTGCGCCGGGCGGAGCCGGAGGAGCTCGAGCACGGTCATATACACGGCGAAGGTGGTATACACCACTGAGCCGCGTAGGGTAGGCTGCCCTGGGAGCCGGCCAAACAGCGTAGGAGAGGCTAAAAAGCAAAGCCGAACTTTCTTCTAATATAGAGGCTTATGAACTCTGCCTCTTACGAAGCGCCTGAGGCCCCTCAGCACCCATTCATGAGCTACGCCCGGGCCCGGCTTTACCTGGGCATGAGCTGCGTGGGCATGTGGGTGGCGCTGGCCGGTCTGGCCCTGGCATTTTCCATACCACAGCGTTTGTTCGCCGGCTCGAGCAGCCTCCTAACCGACTTGGGGCAGGTGGTTTTGTTGGTGCTGATCTACACCGCGCTGCAAGCCCCCTTCGATTTTTTTGGTGGATACCTGCTACCCAAGGAGTATGGCCGCTATACCCCCAGCCTGGGCCGCTTCCTGTTGTACTGGTTCCGTGCTGCCACCGTTCATGGTCTGTTGCTGGGAACAGCAGGTATTTTGTTGTTGGCAGCCGACCGCACCGCCGGCTTCTGGCTCACCCTGGCGGTGTATGGAGTTTTGCAGGTGCTGTTGTGGTGGGGTCAGGCCGGCTGGGCGGGCCTGGTGGCCGGGCTGCGCTTTAGGCCACAAGGCGATCTGTTGTTCGCCGAAAGCCCCTTCCGGCACTTTACCGGTGGATTTGCCGGCCCGGGCAGCGACGCCCGCATAGTGCTGCCGGCCCACTGGCTAGAGGCCCTGCCGGCCCCGGCCTTTGAAGCGCAGTTGGCGCGGCGCAGGGCTATTTTGCAGCATGGGGCCAGAAACTTGGGTCTTTTGGGGGCCGTAGCCTGGAATAGCTTGGGGTTTGTGCTGGCGTATATGGCTGCGGGTGGGGTGAGCAGCGGGGCGGCGCTGGCCTCGTTTGCCCTGTACAACACCCTCTGGGCCTTTTTGGGGGTGCTGTTGTTGCCGAGCGCCTCGAGGCCCGCAATTTTCTGGGCCGATGCCGCAGCACTCCAGCAAGGTGCCGACTCTAAGGCCCTGGCCCAGGGTGTGGCCCTGCTCGACCAGGATCAGGACGACGAGCCCAGCCGCAGCCGATGGGTGGAAACCATCTTCCACCCCGTCCCCTCGGTGAACAGCCGGCTGGAGCGCCTTGGGGCAAAACCTACGGGCCTGGCTGCTTGGCATCTGGCCCGCACGGCCCTCTACTTGTCCTGGGTCAACCTCAGCTTTTTGTCACGGGCGGTGCACTGCAACCTGGGCCGGCCGGAGGTCTGGGTCTTCCTCCCCGGCGACTAGTTTCCTGCGAAGCGCTTTGCTGCCGGCTCGGCTGCGGTCTGGGCATGCCCGCCGGGCCTGTGCCGGATTCAAAAAGTCGGTCATTCAGACCGAAGAATCCAGTGGTCATTTCTTATACCGGATTCAAAAAGATACCTCACAAAAAAACCCAGAGGCTATCTTTTTGAATCCTAGAGCACACCCCTCCCTTTGGTCGGCGAAGAAAGCGTCTCCCTTAGAAGGGGCGGTATCGCCCTCCGCTGCGCGGATAACTTCGGTCGGGTTAGTTTGTCACCGAATGGCGACGAACTAACCATATCTGGTATTAAATCCCAGCGCCCTTCTTTTCCGGCATTAAAGGGTGATGATTTGATCCGGGGGGTGCGCGGACAAAGCCGCGTAGAGGTCGGGGAAGCAGCCGACTTTTACCCCTTCTAGCACATGCTCGGCTACCTGGCAGTCCGCAGGTTCGCTGCGGCCGGTGCCGTCGGGGTTGCACCAGCGGGGTTGGCCGACTGCAAGCCCGCGCTCGAGGGCACAGCCGTCGCACATCATCAGCAAGATGCCCTTCTCCTGGGCGATGCGAATCAGCCGCTCACCGATGGGGTTGCCTTTTTGCAAGATCAGGGTGTTATCGTCGAAAAAGAAAATGCCGGCTACCTCTACCCCATGGGTACCGGCCTCGAGCTGCGGCAGGATCATCTGACCAAGCTTGTAACTGGCCGAGCGGGGTGTAGCAAGCACGTATGCAACACGCATGATTCCTCCTTGGGCTGGGGGCCGTTTCATCCGGTATTCGGCGACTGTTATTTGTGAACCGAATTGGCCACCCCCCTACTATTTGATAAGCTGTTATCAATAGTGTCAAGCCCGGATGGGCCTTGCATGGGTAGAAATGTCCTGCGGGCCTGTCTATAATGGCTGCAAAGCTATGTACGCCGACCGGCTCCAACCACGGCTTGTCCATCCCAGACAGGGGTGGACAGCCCTCATGGTGGGGCTTTTGCTGCTTATCTCCACCGAGATAGCGCTGCGGGGCGAGCTCATGCGTTTGAGCTGGGCCGGCATCAGCACCGAGCAACTGGCGCAGTTCAACCATATCGGCCTTTGCTTGGGTGATCCCGGCACCAAGCAGCCCGGCAACAGTGAACACAGCAGCGCTCACTGCTTGCTGTGCTTCCTGCACATCATTCCCGCTGCTCAGCCGCCGGTGTCGGGGGCTTTTGCTAACCTTATCTACTTCAAACTTCTGGCGGTTCAGGCCGCCCTCATTCGTGAGACTTTCCTCGAGACCGTCTCGGCTCGAGGGCCACCCCGCTAGCGCTTGAACCTGCGCAGCAGGGTGCAGGATGGATAAACCCGGTTCCGGCGCTCACCAGGCCGGATACCCATGCTGCATAGAACAACCGTCCTTTCGATCCAAGCCCTACAGACCTCGAGGCGGGGTCGCGGACCAGCTATAGCCAATGCAGGGAACGGTAGCTCTGGTGCAAGGTTGCATTGCTCGCCTGGCTCACTTTGCCGGAATTTTACCCATTATTCTGTGCCTTTGACGGCCCTCGCCTCGACTGGGAGATTTCATGAAAAAGATCGTTCAACTTTTGGTCGCCGTAACGTTTTTTTTACTTCCCGCCCTGGCCCACGAGCGTGCCGAGGTGGGTGAGTATCTAATCATCGTAGGACAGCTCAGCGAGCCCTCCATGACCGGACGTGTAAACGGCCTTGACCTGATCATCCGCAAAAAGGCCGACAACAGCCCGGTGGAGGGCGCAGAAAAGGATCTGACCGTAGAAATCACCACCCCCACCGGCTTCAAACGCACCTTCACTGCCGACGGGCAGTACGGCCCCAACAGCCTCTGGCCGCAGTTCGGCGCCGACCGCAAGGGCCGCTACACCACTACCTGGATCCTGACCCAGCCGGGCCAGTACACCATCCGGGTTTACGGCAAAATCGGTGATACCCCGGTAGACGTGACCTTCGCAGGCAAGACTTGGCTCATCAAGGACCGAGCTGCCTTCGAGCTTAAGTAAGCATGAAGGCCCTACCAACGGTGCTGACGGCTCTGGCTTTGGCCGGGGCCGCTCTGGCGCACGCTTACCTGGTCAACAGCAGCCCGGCGGAAAACTCGAGGGTTCGCACCCTGCCGGGCGAGGTTCGTTTGGGGTTTGCCGAGGCGGTGGAGGTTCGCTTTTCGAGCTTCAAGGTTTATGCCCTCGAGGCCCCTGCCGAGGCCCTCTCGAACCCCCGGCGCCTCAAGGAGCTGGCCGAGCCGCTGGTCGAACGGGTGCTGCCCTTGCGCGGCGACGAGGCCGCACGGGCCGATGCCGGGCTCAAAAACACCGCCCGCACCACCGAGAACATTGAGATCAAACTCAAGCCTGACCTCAAACCCGGCGCTTATGTGGTGATGTGGCGGGTGCTCTCGGTGGACAGTCACACCACTTCGGACTTTTTGGTGTTCACCTACCTGCCTTGAATGGGCCGGTAGACCTTCAGATTGGCCCTGTAGGGGCCTTGCGGGGGCAAACCTGTCCCTCGGTTGAGGCGAAGGGTTGTGTTTTAGGTAAGCAGGCCTCGCACTGCTGATGCTGACCCAGCCGGCCTCCTAGAGGGACTTTAGGAGGAAGCTCATTATGCTAAACGTTTGGAAAGCGGGGTTCGCGCTGACGTTTTTGTTTGGCCTGGTGCTGGCGCAGCATCACCATGGGGGAGGCCATAGCCCAAAACCCTCGAGCACACCGGCTACTCGGGTCAACCTCGTGGTGCAAGGTGGCTGGATTCGCCTGACCCCCCCGACCCTAAAAGACACCACCGTCTACATGACCTTGCTTAACCCCACCGCCCAGAACCTAAAGCTGATCGTTGGCACCTCTCCGGTGGCCCAGATGGTCATGCCCATGGCCGATTACAAGGAGCAGAAGGGGGGCCAGACCGTGCAAGGCATGCGGGCGGTGGAGTTTTTATCCTTGCCGGCCAAGGGTCGCCTCGAGCTCGCCCCGGGCGGCAAGCACTTGATGCTGATGGGCCTCAAACGCCCGCTCAGAGAAGGTGAAAAAATCCCCCTGACGCTGATCTTTGAAGGCAATCTCCAAGCCAGCCTCGAGCTCACCGTGCAAAACCGTTAGCGAAGGCCCGGTGTGCTCGGTTTTGGCACTTGAAAAGACAACAGGAAGAGCTATGTACTCAACTACTGTCTCGATTCATCTGCACATCCCACCCCGTCGTCAGCTCATCACCCCTGCCGAGCGGCGGGTGCTGGAAATGGTGGCCGCCGGCCTGACCAATCACCAGATTGCCCAGGCCCTGGGGGTTACCGCCAACACGGTTAGCCTGCACCGCAGCAAGCTCATGCGCAAACTCGCCATCCGCAGCCCTGCTGAGCTTCGGCGGTTCGCCCAGGGCTATGTTCGCACGAAGAGTGGAACGCCAGCAGGAGCTTAGATGTCCTTGAATCTTGCCCACAACACCGCCTGGGAACACCCCCAGACGGTGCGCCTGTTTGCCAACAAGCCCCCCGACGAACGTATGGTGGCTTACCTGAGCGGGGCCAGCCCGGCCAGCCGGGTGCTAGACCTGGGTTGCGCCGGTGGGCGCAATGCTTACTGGCTGGCCCGGCAGGGCTTTGACCTTTATGCCCTGGATGCTTCTTGGGCTATGGTCGAACACACCCGCAACCGGCTGAGGCCCTATCTGGGCCAGGCGGTTTTGCAGCGGGTTCTGCTGGGCCGCATGGATGATCTGGGAGTTTTTAGGTGCTGCACCTTCGATACCGTGTTGGCCTTTGGCGTGCTGCACTTTGCCCAAAGCCGGGCCGAGTTCGACCGCGCCCTCAAGGAGATTACCCGGGTTACCAAGCTGGGCGGCAGACTGCTGCTGAGTCTACATAGCCCACGCTCCAACCTCGACGGCGCTGTTTTACGCTTGACCGAAGAGCCTTCGGTATACCTACGGGCCAGCGGACGCAAGCAGGTGATGCTCGAGCCGGCCCAACTCGACCAATGGGTGGGCGAGTGGGGTTTCGAGCCCCTAGCGCCCACCGACGAAATAACCACTCCCACCGAACGCGGATGGCGCACCACCGTGCGCGGGCAGTATGTACTAACCCCGTGACCTCATACCAGATTCGGTTAGGGCGAACTAGCCCGACCGAAGTTATCCGCGTAGCAAAGATGGAGATCAACGTGAGATTTATCCCGACTTTTCTCGCTATAGTGCTGGCCTTCTCCAGCGCACGGGCCCAGCCCTTGGTGGTCTCGATCAGCGGAGACGAGGGTTTTCTGACCCCCTTTACCTACGTTACGGGCTACCCTGGTTACAATCTGCTCTCGCTGGTGTACGACACCCTTATGCTTCCTGACCTCAACGGGGTGGTTCAGCCTTGGCTGGCCGAACAGGTGCGTAGTAGCAACGGTGGGCGCGAGTGGACCATCCGGCTCAAAGCGGCCCAGTGGCACGACGGAAAGCCCATCACCAGCGAAGATGTCAAGTTTTCCTATGAATACTACCGGCGTTATCCGGTGGTGGGTCGTTTTGCCACTGCGGTGCGCTTGTTCAGTCAGATCCGCGCCCCTGACAGCCGCACGGTGGTCATCAGCCTGCCTCGTCCGGATGCCAACTTCGAGCTTACGACCCTGGCGGACGTGCCCATCCTGCCCAAACACATCTGGGAGAACGTGACCGACCCCAAGGGTTTTCGCAACAATATCGGCAGCGGCCCTTTCATGCTGGTCGAGGTCAAGAGCGGCCAGTTTATCGCTTTGAAGCCAACCCTAACTACGCGCCATTCTGATCGAGTCCTCGCTGGCTTTTTTGGGTTTGGGTGACCCGCTGCGAAAAAGCTGGGGGAGCATGCTTTATTACGCCCAGATTCGCGGAGCTTTTTTAAACGGCTCGTGGCCTTGGTGGGTTTTGCCGCCGGGCCTGTTGATTGCCTTGTGCGTGTTGAGTTTTGTTCTGTTGGGTACGGGGGTACGCGATCCCCGTCGAACATAAAGGAGGCAAGGATAAAGCTATGCGTAAACTATGGTTTGTTTTGATGTTGTGGGCTGGGTCAGCGCTGGCCGGGGGAAGTTACATTCTGGCCCAAAACGATGCGGGTGCGCCCGCGCCGTTTGCCCCCATGCGACAGTCCGGCCCGCACTATGTGGTGACTTCGTTTATATACGACACCTTGCTCTGGCGCGACGAAACCAAAGCCATCCCCTGGCTGGCCCAGAGCTGGAGCTGGAATGAGGCCCGCACCGCGCTAACCCTGCGGCTGCGCTCGGGGGTAACCTGGCACGACGGCCAGGCCTTCGACAGCGCCGACGTCAAATTCACCTTCGAGCTGTTGCGGGCCAACCCCGAGCTTTCCAGCCAGGGGGAGCTGATCAGCGCCTATCTGGAGCGGGTCGAGACCCCCAACCCCAACACCGTGGTGTTGGTGCTTAAGCGGCCCTTGTTGGATTTTATCGAGCAGGTGTTGTGCTGGGAGAAAATCCTGCCCGAGCACGTCTGGAGCAAGGTCGGCAACAAGCTGGCTTATCAGGGCCCCGACCGCTTTGTGGGCACCGGGCCTTTCAAAGTTAAGGAGTACCGCCAGGGGGAGTATTACTTATACGAAGCCAACCAGGCCCACTTTGCCGGTAGGCCCAGGGTGGATCAGCTCATCCTGCGCCAGGTGGCGAACCCGCTCCTGGCCCTGCGCCAGGGCGAGGTAGACGCGGCCCAGCTCTCGCTGACCCAGGCTAAGGAGTTCGAGGGTAAGCCGGGCTTTGCCCTAACCGCTCCTAACCCCAGCTACTTCTACACCGTGCTGGTTTACAACACCACCCGCCCACCGACCAACAGCCGCGAGTTCCGCCAGGCCATCGCCTACGGCATCAACCGCGCCCGCATCATCGAGCAGGGCTTGCAAGGCGATGGAATTCTGGCCAGCGCCGGCACGCTTCACCCGGAGTCGCCGGGGTTTGCCGAGCAGTTGCCCCGCTACGACTACAGCCTGGAAACCGCGCTGAGCCTGTTGCAGAAGCTGGGCTACCGCCGCCAGGGCGACACCCTGCTCGACCCCCAGGGCCGGCCAGCGGAGCTTCCCCTCCTCTGCCGGGGGCAGGCCAACACCCGCATCTGCCAGCTTGTACAGCAAGACCTCGCCCGCCTGGGCTTCAAGACCGAGATTCGGGTGCTCGAGACCGGCCCCACCCAGCAGGTCTTGGATCGGGGGGATTTCCTGCTCAACGTCAACGGTCACGGCGGTACCTTCTACTTCAACCCCAACCCCGACTTCCCCGCGCTGTTGTACAAAAACCCCAAGTTTGATGAGCTTTACAAGCGCTGGAACGAGACCACCTCGGCGGCCCAGCGTCTGCGCACCGGCTTAGAGCTTCAGCGCCTGCTGGCCCTCGAGCTGCCCAAGCTGCCTTTGTACCATCCGTTAGACCGGGGGGTGTACCGGGAAAAGGAAAACGTGCGCCTGTTCTGGACTCGAGGGGGGTTGGCTGGTCGTGGAGGGCCGCCGAGCTACTACAACAAGCTGGCTTTTCTCGAGAGAGGCTCGAGGTAGCCTGAGTTCGACTACGCCCTTAGCATGTTCAAGGCGACCCGCACTTTTCCAGGGCTACTCCTACAGTACATGGGGCTGGCCTTGCTGGCCTTGGTACTCAACTTCTTCCTGCTGCGGCTGGCCCCGGGCAGCCCCCTCTTGAGCCTGGAGCAAGCCGAGGTGGTGACTGCCCTGAGCGATGAGCAGCGCCAGCGCTTGCTTAGCCTCTATGGTCTGGACAAGCCCCTCTGGATGCAGTTTGTGGACTATCTGGGGCGATTGCTGCGGGCCGACCTGGGCAGCTCGCTCTACTACAACCAGCCCGTCTCGACGGTGGTCTGGCCGTACCTCGAGCGCACCCTTTTGGTGGTGGGGCTGGGTTTTGTGCCGGCGGCGTTGCTGGGTTTGGGCCTGGGCCTTTTTTCGGCGCTCAACCACCGCAAGCCCTGGGAGCGTAGTCTGCTCGCGATGCTGGTGGTGTTGCAGTCGTTGCCGCCGTTTCTGATTGCCCTGTTGTTGTTGCTGGCCCTGGCGGTGCTCTGGCCGGTCTTTCCCGCAGTTTCCACCCTGCTGCCGGGGCAAGGCCCCTTGGATCGCCTCGAGCGCCTGGCCCTGCCGGTGCTGGCCTACGTGCTGTGGGAGGTGGGGCTGTTTTACCTCTTCGCTCGAGGGGCCTTTCTGAGTGTGCTGGGTGAGGACTATCTGGCCTATGCGAGGGCCAAGGGGCTGCCCGAGTCCTTGGTGATTCGGCGGCACCTGCTGCGCGCCGCACTGCCGCCTTTGGTAGCCCGCACCGCGCTGATTCTGAGTGCCTCGTTTGGCGGGGTCTTCTTCATCGAGGCGGTGTTCAGCTATCCGGGGCTTTCCTCTCTCTCGCTAATTGCCATTGCCCGCTTCGACTACCCGCTCCTCGAGGGCATTTTTCTGTTGACGCTAAGTACCATCCTCTTGTTCAACCTATTCGCCGACTGGCTGGTGCTGCGCCTCGACCCTCGTGTCGCGGAGGGCATGTGAGCAAAGCAGCCGTGTTATGCGCGCTGGTGCCGCTGCTCTTGTTGGGGCTGGGGCTGGTTTTGCCCAAAGCCGAAGCGGTTCACCCGCCCTTCAGCCCTCCAGGGGCCGGGCTTCTGCTGGGCGCCGACGATATTGGGCAGGATGTGCTGCGGGTGCTGGCTCACGGAACCGTCACCACTTTGGGGGTGGGGTTTGCGGCAGGGGTTTTGGCCACCTTAATAGGTGTGTTGGTAGGAGGCTCGGCTGGCTACTGGCCCCGCCTTGAGGCCCCCTTAACCCGCCTGACCGACCTGGTGCTGGCTTTTCCGCGCTTGCCGCTGCTGATTCTGCTGGCTTTGTACCTCAAGCCCAACCCGCTCAATGCAGTGGTCATTCTAGCCCTGTTTGGCTGGCCCAGTACGGCCCGTACCCTTCGTCCCGCGGTGGCCGGGCTGCGCGAGGCGGGCTACGCCCAGGTGGCGCGAACCCTGGGCGCGAGCGGGCTTTATGTGCTGTTCCGGCATGTGTTGCCCCAGATAACCCCGTTGCTGATGGTCAACCTGCTCCTGGAGATCCGCTTTGCCTTGGTGGCCCAGACCGGACTGGCCTTTTTAGGGCTGACCGACCCCAGCCAGCCCAGTTGGGGTTTGATGCTTTTCCAGGCCTTTCAGCAAAACCAGACCTTCACCACCTCTTACTGGTTGTGGACGGTGCTGCCGCCGGCGGTGGCCCTCACCCTGACTGTGCTGGCCTTGTCGCTGCCGCTGCTAGGCGATGAGCGGCGGCTAGACCCCCGCTTGCGGAGGGAGCCGTGAGCCTGCGGGTCGAGGCCCTCAGGGTGGCTTTTCCCGGGCCGGACGGCTGGGTTGAGGTGCTCGAGGACTTTTCCCTGACCCTCTCGCCCGGAGAAACTGTGGCTTTGGTGGGGGAGTCGGGGGCGGGCAAGTCGGTCTTCATCGAGACTGTGCTGGGGCTGCTGCCCGCAGGGTGCAGGGTCAGCGGACGGGCCTGGTTTGAGGGGCAGGATTTGCTCTCGCTCAATCCGGCGCAGCTACGCCCCTGGTTGGGCCGGGTGCTGGCCTGGGTTCCCCAGAGTGCGGCACAGGCCCTGCATCCGATGCTGCCCCTGGGATTTCAGTTGCGCGAGGCGCTAGAAGCCCGGGGCGTCCCTCGAGCGGAGGCCCGCCGGCGCGTGTTTGAACTACTCGAGGCCCTCGATCTGCGGCCTGCGGAGCGGGTGGCAGGTCAGTTTCCTCACCAGCTTTCCGGTGGTATGCGGCAGCGGGCCATGCTGGTTGCGGCCCTAGCCCAGCGCCCCAGGGTGCTGTTGGTGGATGAACCGACCAAAGGGGTGGACACCGAGCGCAAGGCCCAGGTGGTGGCTCTGTTGCGCCAGGCCCAAGCCTTGCAGCCCGAGCTGGCTGTGCTGGTGGTTACGCACGACCTCGAGTTAGTTCAGGCTATCGCCGACCGCGTAGTTGTGCTCTACGCTGGCCAGATTGTAGAAGCCTCGAGCACCTCCGACTTTTTTCAGGCCCCTCTGCACCCCTTTGCTCAGGCTTTGCTGGCGGCTTTGCCGCAGCGCGGCTTACAGGCTTTGCCCTGGGCCGAGAGCCGCTTGGTGCAGGGTTGTCGCTTTCATTCCCGCTGTCCAAAGGTCATGGAGCGCTGCCGTGCGCAAGCCCCGCCTTTGATCAGCCGCCCATCCTCTGAGGTGAGGTGCTGGTTGCATGATTGAAGCCGTCAACCTACACAAGCAGTTTCGGGGGCAGCGGGTGTTGCAGGGCCTCAACCTCAAACTTCGCCCGAGCGCGGTAACCGCCATCATGGGTCCCTCGGGCGGGGGCAAAACCACCTTGCTCAAGATTTTGCTGGGGCTTGTTCAGCCCGATAGCGGCACCATCCTGTATAACCAACAGCCCCTCTGGCCCACCATGCGTTCCAGGCTACTGGCCTATCTGCCGCAGCATCCCGAAGCCTCGTTCAACCCTCGCTGGAAGCTGGCGCAAAGCCTGCAAGAGCCTTTTGAGCTGCTCCGGCTCCAACCCACGATGGGCCGGGAGCAACACCTGCACAGCGTAATAAAGCGGGTCGGTTTCTCGCCTCAATGGCTGGCGCGCTACCCCCATCAGCTTTCGGGCGGTGAGCTCCAGCGAGCAGCGCTCGCGCGTGCACTTTTGGGCTCACCACAGTTTTTGCTGGCCGACGAACCGACTGCCATGCTTGACCCGTTGCTATCGGCAGGCGTAATGCGAATGCTTCTGGCCTTGGTGCGCGAACAGGGCTTGGGCCTCCTGTTGACCACCCACGACTCCGGCCTAGCCGCAGCGGTCGCTGACGAGGTTTTGCACCTGCAAGAGGGCAGGCTTGTAAGCCCGGATCACTTGAGCTTAGCGTAATACCGGATTCAAAAGGATACCTTACAAAACCAAAAGCCCCAGGGGCTGTTTTTTTTGAATCCCAGCGCACACCCCTCCCTTCGGTCGGCGAAGAAAGCGTCTTTCTTCCAAGGGGCGGTATCGCCCTTTGCTACGCGGATAACTTCGGTCGGGTTAGTTCGCCGCCGTTTGGTAACGAACTAACCGAATCTGGTATAAAGCCCCTTCACTATAACCCGGGTACCTCCCTCATCGGAGGGGACGGTCAGTACTCGGGTGGGCTCGAGGGGCGTCAGACCGTGCGGGGCCATCCATGTATCTAGTTCTTCAGGCTCCAGCAATAGCATCCGTCGTCCCTCGAATGCCAGGTAGATGTGGGGTTCCAAGGCCTGGCTACCCTTGCCGCTGAGGTTGGAGCGAGGGCTGAACTGGCTCATCAGCAGCCTGCCGCCTGGTTTGAGGACGCGGGCGGTCTCGCTTAGGGCGCGGTGCCACTCCTCGATGCTCTGTGCGCAGTGGTAGACACCATAACAGACCACGAGGTCAAAAAAGCCGCTCTCGAAAGCGGACAGATCCTCCATCTGTGAACGAACTACCCGGCGCCGGGCCTCTTCTGTACCAACATAGGCGGCAACCCGGCTGCGGGTTTTCTCGAGCATGGCCGAAGAGCTGTCGAGGGCGTAGAAGTCAAAACCGCTCTGGGCCAGCCAAACCGTATTGCGCCCGCCCGCACAGCCAAGGTCGAGCACCCGCATACTTTTGGGCGCATCGGCCAGAAGCGCCATGAGTTGCTCGTCTGGGGTGCGCTCGGCGAAGGTTTCGACCACATCGGGGCGCTCCCAATAGGGAATCTCCAGGCTCACCTCATCAGGCTAATACCAAGCCCTCAGTCCATCAAGGCAGCTTCTGGTTCTGCTCGGTAGAACGACAGCTTAGCTTCTTCGAAGCCATTTCGGTTCCAGCCGCCCCTATCATGGATGTGTGGACTACGATGTGCTGATTGTGGGCGCAGGGTTTGCTGGTAGCGAGGCGGCCTACGCGCTGGCCCAGAAGGGCTTTAGGGTAGGGCTTTTGACCACCAGCCTAGACTCGGTTTACGTGCCGTTCACCCCGGTTCAAGCGCCATTTCCAGGCGGCACTTTGCTGGCCGAGGTTGGCGAGGACGGTCTGGCGGGCTGGGCTTTGCACAGCCGGGCCAAGTACAAGCTGGAAAACCAACCCTACCTGCATCTGCTACAGCTCTCC
>CALFDH010000121.1 GCA_937950405.1 uncultured Meiothermus sp. | reverse complement strand
TGCCGTGCGCAAGCTCAAACACCCCGCCGACGAGGTAACGGTGGCTTTTGTGGGCAAATACGTGAAGATGCCCGACGCCTACCTGAGCATTCTCGAGGGCTTTCGCCACGCGGGCATCGCCCACGATGCGCGGGTGAATGTGAAATGGGTCAATGCTGAAGACATTACCGACCTGGGCAAGGCCGCCGAACTCCTGGGCGATGTGGACGGCGTGCTGGTAGGGCCGGGGTTTGGCATCCGGGGGGTGGAGGGCAAAATTCTGGCCGCCCGCTATGCCCGCGAGAGCCGGGTGCCCTACTTTGGTATCTGCTTGGGGTTGCAAATTGCGGTGATTGAATATGCCCGGAACGTGTTGGGCCTCGAGGGGGCCAACAGCACCGAGTTCGACCCCTACACCCCCCACCCGGTTATAGACCTGATGCCCGAGCAGTTGGAAGTCGAAGGCATGGGCGGCACCATGCGGTTGGGCAACTGGCCCATGCGCATCCACCCCGAGACTTTGTTGTTCAAACTTTACGGTAAGGAGCTGGTTTACGAACGGCACCGCCACCGCTACGAGGTGAACCCCGCCTATGTCCAGCGTCTGATCGAGAGCGGTCTGACGGTCTCGGCGGTCACGCCGGGGGTGCAGGGGAGGGGTGAGGGGCTGGTAGAAGCCATCGAGCTACCCCATCACCCCTTCTTTATCGGCCTGCAAGCCCATCCCGAGCTTTCCAGCCGCCCCATGCGGGTCTCGCCGCCTTTTGCCGGGTTTATTGGTGCAGCCCTCGAGCGCAAGACGAGGCCTACGCAGTCTGCCGACTCCCCAGGCTTATTAGGGCAGGCTCGCGCCTGACGGCCTCGAGCGCAAGCGCCCAGCTTTATTCCAGACCGTTCAGACATCTTCATGACTGATCCGAGGTGCTTTTTTCCCGCCGATGAGTCGGTTGAACTCCGTATAGACCTGATTGCCGATCTGAAACAGTTGCTGGCCCAGACCCCCTCTGAAACAGTTGCTGGCCCAGACCCCCAAGGCGCTCGTAGGGCGGTCAGTGAGCCTGAGTCCCCGACCCTCTTTGAGATAACGCGGTATCCGAATCTGTCATCAGGAGCTATTTCAATGGCTCCTTTCTTCGTGGCGTTACATGTTTTGCCAAGTTACGTTTATTTGCTCCTCGGGGCGCAGTTTTCCAGTCTACTCTTACATTCAGAACAGAGTCCCGTGTTTCGAAAGGAGCATATGCACATGAATCATAGACATGAATTGGGTTCAGGAATGTGGGCAGTTGCGTTAGCCCTATTTTTGCTCCCAGGCTGTGGGGGTTTGAATACCTCCTCCGAACCTTCGCGTAGCCTGCAAGGCCATGTACTCACCGTTAAGGTCGGCCCTTCGGATAGCCCAGAAGCGGTAGCCCAGCGCTACGGCGGGGAGGCCATCGTATGGCGACCCGAGGACGGCTTAGCTGTTTTGAAAGTCAGTTCGGTTGGTACTGCCAGCGGCGATGTCTCGGTGCTCTCGGTGAGCCCCAACATCACCCTGCTGGCCCCGGAAGCTTTGGCCTCGGGCTACACCGCTGCCAACGGCTGGAATTCCTGGGCCGGTGGTTGGAATAGCTGGGCCGGCGGCTGGAACTCTTGGGCAGGGGGCACAGGCAGCGTGTTCACCCCTACCGAGAACAGCAACATCTGGAGCCAAATTCGACTGCAACAGGCCCACGCTTTAGCTCCCAATCTGGGACGTGGGGTCAAGGTTGCCGTAATTGATACAGGAATAGATATCAATCACCCAGCCTTTGTCGGGCGGCTGGCCCCCTCTTCGGATTGGCGGGATTTTGTGGACGGTGATGCCTATCCGATGGAAGTAGGTCAGATCGGCGACCGAGGCTATGGGCACGGCACCAACGTGGCGGGCATCGTGGCGCAAGTGGCCCCTAACGCCACCATCCTGCCGATCCGGGTGCTCAACCAGCACGGTCAGGGTAATCTGGCCAATGTGGTGGCAGCAGTGGATTGGGCCATCCAACGCGGTGCGCATGTCATCAACCTGTCACTGGGTACCTCCTACACTGCTTCCTCAGAGACCACCATCAGCGCTCTGGTGGATCTAGTATCGATCGCCATTGGGCAGGGCATCCACGTGGTGGCCTCGGCAGGCAACCACGCCCAGAGCAACCTGACAGTGCCCGCCGCTCTTAGCAGAAGTTTTTCAGTGTTTAGCATGGGTACCCGCGTGGGCCAGCTCACCAGCGTGGGTAGTGTGGATTTGAACGACCAACGCTCAGTGTTCTCTAACTTTGGCGTAAATTTGGAGTTGATGGCTCCGGGTGAGCGGGTTTTTGCTCCAGCACCCGGTGGACGACTGGCCTTCTGGAGCGGTACCTCAATGGCCGCGCCGATGGTCTCAGGTGCTTATGCACTCGCCCTGGGCGAAGCCGCACGTTTGAGCAATTTAGGCTCTACGGGGCTGGAGAACCAGCTGGTCCGCAGCGCGGTCGCCCTCTCCAGCACTGGCAACGGTAGGCGGCTCAATGTCGAGCAGTTCTTGCGCAACGTGCTGCGTTAGGATCAGCTCCGAATGGAAAAGACCCCGAATCGGGGTCTTTTCCTTTGCCTAGATTTTTAGACCATATAGAAATCCTAAGCCTACGAAGCTTGTTTTCCTGACGGGTACATATTTTTGCGG
>CALFDH010000120.1 GCA_937950405.1 uncultured Meiothermus sp. | reverse complement strand
AGGTTTACAATTTCAGCGAGCAAGACCAGGCCCTCCCCTGGGAAACCCTGCGGGCCGAGGGCATTGTGCAGCCTTTTGACCTGATTACCCAGGCCCCCGCCCCGGCCTACCTGATGCCCTACGCCCGGCTGTGGCTCACGCAGCATCGGCTTTGAAGGAGACTTTTTTATGGAATGGTGGAAAACCGCAAGCATCTATCAGATTTACCCGCGCAGCTTCCAGGACTCCAACGGCGACGGCATCGGCGACCTGCCGGGCATCCGCAAGCGCCTTGGCTACATCCGCGACTTAGGCTTCGATGCCATCTGGCTCTCGCCTTTTTACAAAAGCCCCATGAAGGACTTCGGCTACGACGTGGCCGACTACTGCGATGTAGACCCCATCTTCGGCACCCTGAAAGACTTCGACGGGCTGCTCGAGGACGCCCACCGGCTGGGCCTGAAGGTGCTCATCGACTTCGTGCCCAACCACACCTCCGACCAGCATCCCTGGTTTCTGGAGTCCCGGTCTTCGCGCGACAACCCCAGACGCGACTGGTACGTCTGGCGCGACCCGGCCCCGGACGGCGGCCCCCCCAACAACTGGCAGGCCTACTTCGGCGGGCCTTCCTGGACCTTCGACGAAAAAACCGGGCAGTACTACCTGCACCAGTTTTTGCCCGAGCAGCCCGACCTCAACTGGCGCAACCCCGAGGTACGCCAGGCCATGTACGATGCCATGCGCTTCTGGCTGGACAAGGGCGTGGATGGCTTCCGTATTGATGTGATCTGGCTCCTGGTAGAAGACGCGCTCTTCCGCGACGAGCCCGACAACCCCCACTACAAGCCCGGCGACATCGACCGCTTCCGTCACCTGCACATCTACCAGGAAGACCAGCCCGAGACCCGCGAGATTGTGCAGGAGATGCGTGCAGTGCTGGACGAGTATCCGGGCCACCGGGTGATGGTGGGCGAAATCTACCTGCCCTACGAGCAGCTCATGCCCTACTACGGCACGGCGGAGAAACCCGGCTGCCACCTGCCCTTCAACTTCCACCTGATTTTTAGGGGCCTCTCCAACTGGACCGCCGAGAACATTCGCAGCATTGTGGAGGAATACGAGCAGAGCCTGCCGCCCTTTGCCACCCCCAACTGGGTGCTGGGCAACCACGACCAGCACCGCCTGGCCACCCGCATCGGGCACGCCCAGGCCCGCGTGGCCGCCATGCTGCTCTTTACCCTGCGGGGCTCGCCCACCTGGTACTACGGCGACGAGATCGGCATGGTGGACGGGCATATTCCCCCCGAAAGGGTGCAAGACCCCGCCGCCCTGCGCCAGCGCGGGGCCGCCGGCGAGCACGGCCTCGACCCTGGCCGCGACCCCGAGCGTACCCCCATGCAGTGGACGCCCCACGCCTACGCCGGGTTCAGTACGGTGGAGCCCTGGCTGCCCATCCATGCCGACTACCCTGAGCGCAACGTAGAGGCCCAGGACGCCGACCCCTTCTCCATGCTGACCCTGGTTCGCACCCTGCTGCTGGTGCGGCGGGAGACCCCCGCCCTGCTCGGCGGAGCCTACCAGACCTACAAGGCCCCGGAGGGGGTGCTGGCCTACCTGCGCGGGGGCGAGGTGCTGGTGGCGCTGAACTTTACTGGCGAGCCCAGAAGCGTGTCCACGCCCGGCGGGGAGATTTTGCTTTCCACCCACCTCGACCGCTACGGAAAGGTGGAGGGGGTGCTCGAGCTCCGGCCCAACGAGGGCGTGATTGTCAAACTATGACGCGCGTGCTCTTTGTTTGTATGGGCAACATCTGCCGCAGCCCCATGGCCGAGGGCATTTTGCGCCGCAAGCTGCGCGAGCGCGGGCTGGAAGGAGCGTTCGAGGTCGATTCGTGTGGCACCGGCGGCTGGCACGAGGGCGAACCCGCCGACCCCCGCACCGAGCAGGTTCTGGCCCGGTACAACGCCCTGTTCCCCCACACCGCCCGCCGGGTTCGCGCCGAGGACCTGGACCACTTCGACCATATTTTTGTGATGGACAAAGAAAACCTCTGGACCCTCGAGCGCATGTTCCCCGCGCACCGGGGCAAGGCCCGGCTGCTCCTGGATTTGAACGGCGGGGGCGAGGTGCCTGACCCCTACTACGGCGGCCTGGAGCAGTTCGAGCAGGTCTACCGGATGCTGGACGAGGCCCTCGAGGTGTTTCTGCAAACCCATGCACCCCACTGAACTGCTGCGCCAGGCCCGGCTCAAGGAATACCCCCTCCAGCCCCTGCAGGGCGGCGATATGGGCCAGGTCTGGCGGGCCGGGCCCTACGTGGTCAAAACCCACCCCTGCCCCCCCGTCGGCCTGTTCCAGGCCGAGGCCAGGGGGCTTTTTGCCCTCTTCCAGGCGGGTATTCGCGTCCCTGAGGTGTACTGGGCCAGCAACGAGGGGCTGGTCATGGAATACCTGCCGCCAGGGGAGCCAGACTGGGAAAAGCTGGCCCGGATGCTGGCCGGGCTGCACCGCCTGCGCCCCCCGGCCTATGGCTGGGATGACCGGGTCTTTCTGGGCCGGTTTGAGCTGCCGAGCGGAACCCAGAGCGACTGGCAAAGCTTCTGGCTCGAAAAGCGCATCCAGCCCATTCTGGAAGCCACCTGGAACCAGTTGGGGCCGCTGGGGCCCCGGGTCGAAGCCCTGTTCAAGGAGCCCTTGCCCCAGGAAGGCCCGGCCCTGATCCACGGCGATCTGTGGCAGGGGAATGTGCTCCACGCGCAGGGAGGGCCGGCCCTGCTGGATCCTTCGGTCTGGTGGGGCGAACGGGCGGTTGACCTGGCCATGATGACCCTGTTCGGCGGCTTTCCGGCCCCGTTCTGGAAGATCTACCGGGTGCTCTACCCCATACCTACCGAGATTGAACGGGCCCTTCCGCGCTACCAGATTTACTACCTGCTGGTACACGTGCATTTTTTTGGCCCCAGCTACCTGCCGATGCTGATGCGCACCCTGGGGGCCGCCTCATAGCGCCTGGGCGGGCTTCGCGTAACGATTTCTGGGTCAAATCCGCTTCATCTCCTCCCCACAACCTTTATCCTCGAGGGTGCAGGCTACCCCTCAGGTGCGCCTCCCCGGCGTCGCCTGCTACAATACCGGATACTTTTTGCACCACCTGGGGGTAACCTGCGCCAGTCTGCATATTTCCCCCAATCAGCTTTCTATGGATGGTACCTTCGAGCTGCTGGGCCCCATCGAAATCCTGCAACTGCTCTCGCACGCCGGACAGACGGGGGCGTTCAAGGTGCCGGGGGGCGAGGTCTACCTCGAGCGCGGCCTGCCGGTACACGCCCAGTACAAAGGCAAAACCGGGAAGGACGGGCTGATGGAGATTCTGGCCCTGAGCGAAGGCAAGTTTCGCTACCTGAAGGGCGAGCGGGCCAAACAGTCCAGCTTGCAAGGTTCGTTGGATAACTACCTGCTCGAGGCCATCCGCTTCCTGGATGCCCGCCTCAACCTGAGCCCCTTCGACCAGGTGCAGCTTGTTGATGCCAACCGCACCACCCACCTCACCCTTTCGCCCGACGAGTTCGAGTTGCTCCGGCACATGAGCAAGCCCATCAGCCTCTTTGACCTTGCGGCCGTCAGTGGGGTTTCCAGCGAGGTAGTCAACCTCAACGTGAGCCGAATGGCCAGGTTGGGGCTGGTACAGATCACCGCCCGCACCCCGCGCACGGTGCGCCTGGTGGTAGGCCGCCTGGAGGGCTCGAGCGCAGCCCGCCTCGATACCGATCTCCTGCGGGCCTGGCGCAGCCATTACGGCCCCTTCAGCCAGATTGAAGTGCGCACCGAAGAACGCATCCTGCAACTGCCTGTGGAAGCTAAAAGCAACGCCGGGCCGCAACTGCTGCTCTCTTCCGATGCCCTGTTCTTCCATAACTTGCGGGTAGGGCAAGAGGTTCTGGTCTGGCCTGCCTTATAGGCAGTCATCCTCCAGTCACGCTCACCTGGATAGCCTCTACATGTCGCGAATGGGCGATCCAAGGAGGTAAGGGTGAGACGCATCCATGTCAACCGACTCGGCGTATGGGCAGCAGTTATTCTCTCAGCCACCGGGCTGGCAGCCGCAGATGTACGCATCTCGAGCTATGGCTACAACACCAGCATGACGGTGAACGCACCCAACCAGTTTAGCGTCACGGTAGAGAACCTCGGCCCCGATCCTGCCAGCGGCATCAGCCTCAAAGCCACGCTGCCCGACGGGGCCGAACTGGTTCCCTCCGCAGGCTGTACGGCTGCTGCCAATTTAGTAACCTGCACCCTACCCAATCTGGCCACAGGCCGCAGCACAAGGCAGACCGTGCACTTCATTCCGCGCAACGTAGCCAAGGCGCGGGTAGAGTTCGAGGTTCAAAGTAGCGACGACAACAACCCCGCCAACAATTCGGCTGGTTATGATGCCAACATCTTCCCGCAAAACGTCCTCGAGGTCAGAGCGGGCAGCGCCAACCCGGCCCTCCGCGAAGCCAGCAAAGGGCAAAAGAACCTGCCGGTCTTGCAGTTCACCCTCACCAACAAGACCGAGTTCCCCGCCATTTTCGACGATGTGGATCAAAAAACGCCCGTTCACGTGAACCGCATCTTCTTGAAGGCATCGGGCACCGGCCACGACGCCAAAGACCTGACCGCCGTGCGGCTCTACGAAGACGCCAACGCCAACGGCAGGGTGGATGCCGGAGAACGGCTGGTGCAAACCCTGGTGTTTCCCATAGACGACGGCACCCTGATGCTGGAGGGGCCCAGCCTGTACCCGGACTCGCCCGAATCCCGGCAGGTCACCTACCTGGTCACCTACGACCTCGACGACCAGGTACGCCCGGGAACCCTGGGCGCCCTGGTTGCGGGCATGGGTCTGGGCCTCCTGGCCCTGGGGTTTCTCGGGGGCCCGGCCCAACGGCGCAGGCGGCCCCTCTGGTGGCTGATGGTCCTAACCGTCCTGACGCTGGGGGCCTGCACCCAACCGGCTACCTCCCAGCCCGAGCCCACGGCGTTCACCTACGGCCTGAGGGTCACCGTGGTGGAAACCGACAGTGCATTCAACCTGTTAGAAGGCACCTTGCCCATCAGCGGGGCAACCCTGACGGTAGCCCGGTAAAACAAGACCCAGGAGCCATTCAGGCTCCTGGGCTGGGGGCTTTTTTAGCTTTTCTTGCCGAGGCGATCCTGCGCGGCCTTGGCCAGTTCCTCGGCTTTGGCCCTGGCCTGTTCGGCGGCGTGCTGGGCCTGTTCGCTCAGGTGCTTGAGCTGGTCGGGAATACCGTCGCCGTCTTTGTCCAGGTTGGATTTAAGCTCCTCGAACTTGGCTTTGGCCTGTTCGGTGGCTTGTTTGGCCTGGTTCATGACGCCCTGGAGCTGATCCGGCACCCCATCGCCGTCCTTGTCCAGGTTGGCCTTCACTTCGTTGAATTTGCTCTCGGCCTGCTTAAGAGCGTTTTCTGCTGCTTCTCGGGCCTTGTTGGCCAGTTCTTTGAAATCCATATAGTCTCCCTCCGCTCTCAATCCTAGCACCCCGGTGTGAAGGGGGTATAAAAGCAAAGGGTCGGACGTCTTGGGTCACAGGTCACAGGCCCGATCGTCGTTTCATTCCGGATTCAAAAGTCATACCGGATTCAAAAAGATAATCACCCAAACTAGAGGTTTTCAGAGGCTATCTTTTTGAATCCTAGAGCACTCCCTTCGGTCGGGTTAGTTCGCCGCCGTTCGGCGACGAACTAACCGAATCTGGTATCAGTTGACAACGCCAAAAGTTCCGGAGGCTGTCTTTTTGAATCCTTGAGCACCCTCTCTAGCGGTCGGCGAAAAAGCGTCTCCCGCTCCAAGAGGCGGCATCGCCCTCCACTACTTGGACAAGTTCGGTCGGGTTGGTTCGTCCCCGCTCGGCGACGAACCAAGCGAATCTGGTATCAGGCATCCACCCAGTTTTTGGCCCGCTCCACGGCCTTCTTCCAGCCGTCATACAAGCGCTCCCGCTCCGCCTGCGGCATGGCGGGCTCAAAGCGCTTCTGCACCGCCCAGCGCTCGGCAATCTGCTCCCTGGAGAGCATCCCCACCCCCACCCCCGCCAGGTAGGCCGCCCCCAACGCGGTGGTCTCGGTCACCTGGGGCCGCACCACCGGGGTACCCAGAATGTCGGCCTGAAACTGCATCAGCAGGTCGTTCACGGTGGCCCCGCCATCCACCCGCAGCTCGGAAAGCTGCAGCCCCGAGTCGGCCTCCATGGCTTCCAGCACATCCCGGCTCTGGTAGGCAATGGCCTCCAGGGCTGCGCGGGCAATGTGGGCTTTGGTGGTTCCGCGCGTCAGGCCCACCAGCGTCCCCCGCGCGTAGGCGTCCCAGTAGGGCGCTCCCAGCCCCACAAAGGCCGGCACCAGATACACGCCCTCGGCGCTTTCAACCTGGCGGGCCAGGGGCTCCACCTCGCTCGAGGTCTGGAGGATGCCCAGGCCATCCCGCAGCCACTGCACCACCGCCCCGGCCATGAACACCGAGCCCTCGAGGGCGTACTCGGGTGGCGCCCCGTCCAGTTGCCAGGCCACTGTGGTCAGGAGGCCGCGCTTCGACTCTACCTGCGTCTGGCCGGTGTTCATCAGCATAAAGCAGCCGGTGCCGTAGGTGTTTTTGGCCATACCGGGGGTAAAGCAGGCCTGCCCAAAAAGCGCAGCCTGCTGGTCGCCCGCCACGCCCGCAATCGGGATGGCCGCCCCAAATAGCTCCGGTACCGTTTCGCCAAAGAGCCCCGCCGAGGGCCGCACCTCCGGCAGCAGCGCTTTGGGAATGCCCAGGATGCCCAGCAGGTGTTCGTCCCAGCGCAGGGTGTGCAGGTTGAAGAGCAGGGTGCGCGAGGCGTTGGAGACATCGGTGGCGTGTACCTGGCCCCCGGTCAGGTTGTAAATTAGCCAGCTATCGATGGTGCCAAAGCATAGCTCGCCCTTGCCGGCCCGCTCGCGCAACCCCGGCACGTTTTCCAAAAGCCACTTCAGCTTAGTGCCGGAAAAATAGGGGTCGAGCACCAGGCCGGTTTTCTGACGGAACAGCCCTTCGTATCCGCCTTTGCGCAGTTCGTCGCAGAGGGGCGCGGTGCGCCGATCCTGCCATACGATGGCCCGGTGTACCGGCTTGCCGGTGGCCCGCTCCCACAGCACGGTGGTCTCGCGCTGGTTAGTGATGCCCAGGGCCACTATCTCGCTGGGCTGGATGGCGGCTTGCTGGATGGCCTCGCGGGCTACCTGAAGCTGGGTCTGCCAGATTTCCAGGGGGTCGTGCTCCACCCAGCCCGGCTGGGGGAAGTGCTGCATGAACTCCTGCTGGGCCATGGCCCTGGGCTGGCCCTCCAGGTCGAACACAATGGCCCGGCTGCTGGTGGTTCCCTGGTCTAGCGCGAGGATGTAGGGCATAAAACCTCCTGTGCTCCGATTGTATCCCACTCTATCGCAAAACAGATTTTAGATTTATAATCTAAAAACCATGAAACGCAATAAGGAGTTCGCTAACCGGCTCCATGCCCTGTCGCCCAAGTTTGCCTACGTGCCGCAGGAAGACCGCTTCCTGATGAACCCCGGCCCCCTCAAGTACCGCTTCAATGTGATTGGGGTGGGGGTGAACGGCCAGGAGCATATCCGGGTGACGCTGCTCGAGGGCCGTTGCACCATCCACGGGGTCTACGACCCCAACCCCAGCAGCGTAGAGGCCGCCAAGCGCATCAAGGCCCAGTTTACCCCCGAGCCCCTGGTGGTCTACGAGAGCCTGGGGGCCGCCTGCAACGACCCGGCGGTGGACGGCCTGATTATCTGCACCCCCAACCACACCCACTTGGAGGTGCTAAAGGTAGCCGTGCAGTCCGGCAAGCACATCCTGCTGGAAAAGCCCATGGCCACCAACCTGAAGGATGCCTACGAAATCTGGCAGATGGCTAAAGCCTACCCCAGGGTGCTCCAGATTGGCCTTCAGTACCGCTACAAGCCCATCTATGTGGAGGCCATTCACGAGGCTAAGGCGCGGCGCAGTCTGGGCGAGATCAAGACCCTGACCATCCTCGAGCACCGCGAGCCCTTTTTGGACAAGGTAAAGCAGTGGAACAAGTTCTCCAAATACTCGGGCGGAACCTTGGTAGAAAAATGCTGCCACTACTTCGATTTGTTCAACCTGTTTGCCGAGTCGCGTCCGCTGAGCGTGTACGCCTCGGGCAGCCAGGCCGTCAACTTCAAGGACTTCGAGTACGGCGGCGAGAAATCCGACATCCTGGACAACGCTTTTGTGATTGTGGAGTACCAAAACGGGGTGCGGGCCAACTTCAACCTGTGCATGTTTGCCCCTATGGTCTACGAGGAACTGGTCATCTGCGGCGACGAGGGCCGCCTCAAGGCCAGCGAGGGCGTGAACGGCCAGGCCTACTCCAAGTGGGAGAACTACTTAGAGGTGATTGCCCTCCCCGACCGCACCTCCCGCACCATGACCCCCAGCTACCCCGCCGTTATCGAGGAAACCGGCCACAGCGGGGCCACCTACTATGAGCACCTGCGCTGGATTGAAGCCATGGACGGCAAGCCCAGCACGGCGGCCACCGCCGAAGAGGGCTTCTGGAGCGTGGTGGTGGGGGTGGCTGCGGAGGAGTCGGTCAGGCGGGGTGAGAAGGTGATGGTGAAGGAGCTGCTCGAGGCCAACGGGCTGGGCCACCTGGCCTGACACCCAAGCCCAGCGCACAGGTCAGGCACCCAAACCGCCGTCGCCCTGCTCTTGTTTCAGCTTCCGACCATAGTCTGAAACGGAGCCGTCCCAATGGCACTTTGCACAACGTCCGTTCACAAAAGTATGCACGCACGGCTCATATCCGTAGAGCAGATGCGCACACTCTGGGCACAGGGAGTCCATGCGCGACGCGTCGGCAAAGAACAAGCTTCCGCACTCGTCGCAAGTTTTGAGGGGTCGGTTGGTCATGTTTGAGTGTGTCTAGTTTAACGCATTACCCGGGGGAGCACCGACAATGACTCTTATGGGGGACACAAGAAACACCGTCTAGAATAGCGACGACTCCAGGGACTAAAGTCCCAGGAGTCGTCAGTCCGTCTCGAAGCCGTAGCTATCGAACTTCAGGGTACGGCTGTTCTCCGTGACCGTCCGCACCGTGTGCTCGCTGGCCCCGCTTGGCAGACGCACCTGGATTTCCAGCGTGACCACGACCTCGGCGCCGGGTTGTCCAGTCAGGTGTGCAATTACTTCCTCGGCGACGCGGCCCGCATCGCGCCCCACACGCGCCGGATCGAGGCGTACAGTTCCATAGTAGCGACGTAGCTGGCGCGGCGAGCTAGGTTTTGGCTCCACACCGTCCTTATTGTCCTTTTTGTCTGTCGGGGACGTAGCAGGCGGGTTGACACCCCCACCTGTCGGTTCAGATGGGGTGTCTTCGAGCTGCCGCCGAGCAACCTCGGGTTTGACGATGAGTCCGGGGTCCTCGGCAGTTAGCAAGACCGCCTGCCCGGCCCGCAAGCCACGATACCTCCCATCGTAGACCTCGGCATAGGCGAAAGTTTCGGGGTGCCAGGTGAGCAAGGCCACGCCGTCCTGCATCGCCCGCACCAGCACCTCTGGCCCGGCGAGCCGGGGCAGGTATAAGTAGCGCGCGAAGTCCTCAACAAGCTGGCGTACCGGCACGTGGTCACCCCGCCACAGCGGCACTTCATCTAAGTGCTTACGCAGAATGGTGGGGCCCAACTTAGCAACAAGCAGTTCATCATTTTTGAGTTTTTTGCTGGCACGAACGGCCAGAGCGTCGGCTCCGGCGAGCCGTAGCGGCTGCCACTCCGCAGCCGCTTGCGGCGTCTTTTGCACCGGCACCAAAAGCCACTGGTAGACCTCGGGCAAACGCGCGTTTACCATGGCATCGGCGGCCTGTTGCTGGGCTTCCGCTTGGCGCACCTGGTGCGGGTCGAGGTTTAGCGTATCCTTCTCGTCGAGGATGGATCGCCATGCCAGGAACCGGCGTAGAGCCTCGTCCAGGTCTTGCAGCCGAATCTTGTCGGCGGCCAGGAAGACCAAGGTGTTGCGGTAAAGCCTGGGCGTATTACCGCGGGACTCGAGAATGGCCTGGGCTGCGATTTGCGCAGCGCTATCAGCTTCCTTGCTGTAGGGGTATTCCGGTGGCAGCACAACCAGCCGGGTGTCCAGGTCGTCGGGCACGTCGGCGCCCGAGCGCGGCAGCGGGTGCACGCGGGCAAACTCGCCCATCTGCTTGACGCTCGCACGAACGCGGGCTTCCAGTTCGGCGGCTACTTTGTCGGGGTCGCGCCTGAGCTGCTCAGCCCGATCCTCGGCCAGCTTGGTCACGGTGGGCTGCGTGGCGTACCAGTAGCGCGGGCCATCCTGGTAGAGGTAGGTGGCCGCCGCCGCCAACCGGCGCAGGGCATCGCCAAATACCGCCGGCGATTCACCCGGCACTACACAGCCAAGTTTTACCCGCCGATCCTCGAGCCCCCGGTGGGCCGCCGCCACGGTGGGCGCCGAGCCCAGGTAGACCGCGCGGGCCACGCGCCGCGTGGCGTGAAGCTTGCCCAGGTTGGGCACCTCGCCGTCCATCTTCAGCGGCAGGGAGCTCGGCCCGTCCACATCCCTCTCGATAATGGGCGTCCAGTTATCGGAGAGATAGCGTGTGAGCTCGGTCCGCACCCGCGGGTCGTCCATCGGGATGGTGCATGGCAGAATCAGCGGGCTCTTATCGCCCTTCTCCCACAGGCTGTGAATCACCGCGGCCATCAGCCGCAGAACGCCGCGGGTGCGCTGGAACTTGACCAGCGTAGACCAGTCTTCGTACAGCCGGTCAAAAACCTCGGGGTGGATGGGGTAGGCCGCCTGGATGCGCTGTTCGTAGTCGCTCGTCTTGCTCTCGGGGGGGAACTCTGCAGCCTGGGTCCGGTACAGTTCGGCAAAGGCACGGGCCGTCACATCGCGCTGTTTGAAGGCTTCCGGCCCGTTCAAAGGCTCGAACAGCCGCCGGCGCACAATCTCGAAGCCTTCCTCGGCACTGGCCGGCCGCCAGGACGACTCCACCCGCCCCACCACGTTGCGCAACCGGTCTAGCGCCTCGCGCCCACGGAGGCCGCCCACCTCTACATCCTCGGCCTGGGTGTTCGAGGCCGGTAGCGAAACCACCAGCAGGCAGTTACGGGCTAGCTTGGCCGACTCGGTAAGGGCCTGGGCAAAGCTGAACTGGGTCTCGAAGCTCCCCGCCGGCAGGTCGGCGGCGTCGTGGAGTTGGCGGGCGTAGGCCACCCACTCATCGATCAGAATAAGGCAGGGGCCGTACTCGTTAAAAAGCTCGCGCAGCGCATCGCCGGGGTTGGTGGCCCGCTCGTCGTCGGCAGCAATCCGGGCATAGGCTTCCTTCCCGCCCAGTTGCCAGGCCAGCTCGCCCCACAGCGTGCGCACCAGCGTACCGTCGGGCTTGCGTGCCGGGTTACCGGGTGAGATTCTGTTGCCCACCAGCACTACCCGCCGCGCGCGGGGCAGTTCCTTCACGCCCGCTTCGGCCATCACCGCCTCCACGCCGGCAAGGTCGGTCGGCGCAGCGCCGCTGAAAAGGTGATACAGCGTCAGCATGGAGTGGGTCTTGCCACCGCCGAAGTTGGTCTGGAGCTGCACCACCGGGTCACCCCCCTGGCCCGATAAGCGTTGCACCGCACCCACCAGCAACCGCTTCAGGCTCTCGGTAAGGAAGGTGCGGCGAAAAAACTCGGCGGGCTGCTGGTACTCGTCGCTGCCCTCACCCAGGTAGACCCGCCAGAGGTCGGCGGCGAACTCGGCTTGCTGGTAGCGGCCTGTAGCCACGTCGGGGTGGGGCGTAATCACCTCGCGCCAGGGCTTGAGCGCGCCGCTGGCCGCGGCCTCGATGAGCGAGCCCCCGGCCTTGCGCTTTTCGTTGCGCACTTGCTCGTCGTAGACCAGGCGGCGCAGCTCCTGCTTGATCCGGTTAACTTCGTCCGCCTGCGGGGCGGAGACGGCGGTGAGCAGCCGCGCCATCGAGTCGAGCGCGCGGTCGGTGTCGTCGCTGGAGAACGGCTCCTGGTGCGCCCACTTGTTGCGCCACTCGCGCAGCTCGCTGACCAGGCTGCGTTCAGAGAAGCCCAGCGTTTTGCGGAATACGTCGTTCCAGGTCTCCCACATCAGCTTCAAGAGCGCCGCTGCGTCCCACTCCGCAATGGGCTTGTTCTTTAGCAGCGGGTCTTCGGCGTAGCGCCGCGCCGTGTCCATACTGAGCGCCCCCGCCCGCACCGCCTCCAGCACTTCGCGCTCCACGTAGGGCGCCAGCCCCGCCCGCAGCAACTCCAGTCCCTTGCCAACGCGTTCTTGATTGGTAATAGCCATGCTCTATGCCTCCCCTGCAAAAAGTGCCTCTTGAGCCGGCTGGGCGCGGTTACTCTCCTCGGCCAGCCGCGCGATTTCCGGCCAGCTTTGCACCAGGGCATTGTAAGAAAGCGCTTCAGCAGCCCGCTTTTTGCGCTCGCAGACGGTGTAGAGGCGGTAGGCGAGTTCGCGAGCGGTTTCGGCCCTGGTGCCGAGCTTACTCACCAGCGTAGCAGCGCCGCTCTCACCGCCGTTTTCCAGTGCGCGGATCAGGTGGTGGACCACCTCCCAGGCGTTCTGGCGCGGGTCGGTGGCCGGGTCCCAGTTGGCGGGCAGCTCCTGGGGGCGGAGCAGGCGTACCTTGCCGCGCTTCGACTCGAGGATACCCGCCTCGACCAACCCCGATACGCTGGTGTTCTTGGCCTTGGAAAGCGTCTCGGCCACCCCGAACTCGCCCGGCTCGAAGCCATGCTGCTCGAACCAGGCGATGGCCCAGCGGCTGTCGGCGTCGAAGTCGCCCTCCTGCTCGGCCAGCGCCTCGTCGAGGGTCTGGTTGATAAGGGCCAGCGCCTCGCGCACGGTAAGCGCCCGCCCCTCGGCGTCCAGCACCCGCGCGTAGCGGGTAAAAACCGCCATGCCCGGGCCGATGGCCGCCTGCGCCAGGTCTACCGGCGCAATGTTGCCGCGCTGAAGGTGCGCGAGCGCCTCGGGCAGCTCGGCCTTGAGCGCGCCGATGAACTCGCGACGGGTGGCGGTGGGCGCATCCGCCGGGCGGGGGCGGCAGACCAGCACGATGCTGGAGGCCAG
>CALFDH010000119.1 GCA_937950405.1 uncultured Meiothermus sp. | reverse complement strand
GGAGTGCTCTAGGATTCAAAAAGATAGCCTCTGAAAATCTCTGGTTTGGGTGATTCTCTTTTTGAATCCGGTATGATAAGAGCCTGCAGCGCAAGGTGTGTCCGACATCGGGCGGCCTTGAACCTGTAAAGTGTGTACCATGCGCCTGCTATCCATCAATCTGGGTCGGCCAGAACCTTTACAAATTGCCCACCGGGCCACCACCACCGGCATTTATAAAAACCCGGTCGAGACCGCACAAATATCCACTTTGGGACTATCGGGCGACCACGTAGATGACCAGGAGCACCACGGCGGCCCCGACCAAGCCGTGTATGTGTATAGCGCGGAGGATTACGACTGGTGGATGGGGCAGCTCGGCGAGGTACTCACACCCGGCACTTTTGGCGAGAACCTGACCTTCTCGAGCTTTGGCGAGGGGCCGGTGCGCATTGGGGATCGCTTTCGGGTGGGCCCGGTAGTGCTGGAAGTATCTGCTCCCCGCATTCCCTGCGCCACGCTGGCGGCCCGCATGGGCGACCCCAATTTCGTCAAGAAGTTTCGGCAGGCAGGTCGTCCGGGGTTTTATGCCCGGGTGCTCGAGGAGGGCCAGGTCCAGCGCGGTCAATCCGTTGAAAAAATAGCAGCCCCAACCCACAACGCAACGCTGGTGGAGGTCTTTGATCTCTGGTACGACAAAACCCCCGATGCCGCCCGGCTTCGCTGGGTTCTGAGTACCCCTCTGGCGGAACGAGCCAGACGTGTTTACGCGGAGCGCCTGCAATCACTTGAAATGATTTGACCAGGCTCGAGCTGCATGGGCGCCGTACCGAATTCAAAAGGATCGTTGGTCAGGTCAAACTCAAAAGCGGTCTTTTTTTAATGCCAGAGCTCACCCCTCCCTAGCCGTCGGCGAAAAAAGCGTCTCCCAACGGTCGGACTGGTTCGTCTCTTTGGGGCGAAGAACCTACCAGGTCTGGTATTATTCTGGCTTAATGCGCTTATTGCTGGTTTTTTTGATTGCCGGTCTGGCCCTGGCCCAGCCCGCGCCCATCCCACCCCCGCGCCAAGCGGAAGGATCATCAAGCACAGGAATCACCATCGAAGTACATGTGCAGTTACAGAACAAACCCGCCGAGGGCCTGATCCTGACCCTGGGCCGCCGCAGCCCGGAGGGCCGTCCGGTTGCAGCCAACATCCGCTCCGCCATGCGCGTCAGTGATGCCAGGGGAGTGGTGCTATGGTCGGGCCTGCCGGAGGGAATCTGGGTGGTGAATCTGCGCGACCCCAAAACCGGGTTTGCCCTTTCGCTGCCGGTTCAGCCCGAGTTCCTCAACCAGACCATCCGGGTTGGGCCATACGCTATCCAGCTTTTTTTGGCCATGCCTTGAGTGCACTGTGGTACAAATGCTTTTACAGATGTACCCATTTCAGTTGAGTCGCACGGATACGCCACGGCCCATGCGGCGTTCTCTGGCAGGAGCCGAAGCAAACGCCTTTTCATTCCTCCCCTACGTCGTAGGGGAGGTCAGGTGGGGTTGCTGAAGAGCGCCTTCACACAGCACGGTTCAGGGCCTCGCCCAATACCCTGCCTACGTGGTAGGGAGGGGGTTTTGGGGCCATAGCTCATGGAACCTATCGAAGTGTATGGGTATCTCTACGACGCTGTATTGAGCAAAATCAGGTTCGTCCGAACGGTCTTCACAGAACTAGAGCCATCCGGCTACGAGAAGGCTTTGTCCTGAACAGAACAGTGGCTACCAGGATGAGCGGCCCGGTCTGTGAAGGGCCCCATAACAGATTGGGTTGGTTTGTCGCTAAGGGGCGGGGTCAACCCCACCAGCCCAAACGCAATGCAAAAAAATGCCGCCACTCGGGCGGCACGTACAGCATTGGTTCTAATTCGGCCTTCGGCAACCTATGCCTTATCGGCCACCACCGAGACCTTGAGGGTCATGGGCACCTCAGGGTGGGGCTTGTAGGCCAGGGTGTACTCGCCCAAGTCTTTGATGGGCTTTTCCAGGGCCAGCTTCTTGGGGTCAATGCTGATCTGGTGCTGGGCCTCGAGGGCGGCGGCAATTTCACGGCTGGTCACCGAGCCGTAAATTTTCTGGTCGCCGGCCTTGACCTTGAGAACAAGGGTAATAGGCTCCAGTAGTTCCCGCAGGCGCTCGGCCTCGGCCTTGCGCTCGGCGGCTTTCTTGGCCTGGGCGCGAATTTTGGCTTCCAGGGTCTTGAGGTTGCTCTCGGTGGCCAGGGTAGCTATCCCCCGGGGCAGCAGGTAGTTGCGGGCATACCCCGGTTTGACGTTCACTACTGCGCCCACGTCGCCGAGGTTTTCCATAGGTTCAAGCAGAATCACTTTCATCTTCCACTCTCCCTATTTGCGCACGAGCTTCTCGGTGAAGGGCAGCAGGCCCATCATGCGCGCCCGCTTGATGGTGCGGGCCAGTTTGCGCTGATCCTGGGCGTTGAGTCCGGTACGGCGACGGGGCAAAATCTTGCCTGTCTCCGACAGGAAACGCTTCAGGATATCCACGCTTTTGAAATCGTTGAGGTCGAAGGCCCCCACGGCTGCGGCCACTTTGGGTTTGCGGCCACGGCGCATACCGCGCTCGCCACGCTCACCCCGTTCACGGTCTTGACGGTCGCCCTTGGGGCCACCACGGTTGGACATCTTCTTGGTGCTCAAAACGGTAAATCCTCCTCAGGTGGGAAATCGTCTACCAAGCCTTCATCAATATCTACCTTGCCCGTACGGCCTTTGGCTGCAGTTACAGCGCTTTGGGAACTGTTTCCACCTGTGCTCTGTCCAGTTCCACGGGCAAGTCGCTCGAGGCGGGAAAGCTCTACACGGGTGGTGTAGCGCCTTGTGCCATCCTGAGCGGTCCAGGAGTCGTTCACCAAGCGTCCGATTAGGAACGCTCCGTCTCCTTTTTTGAGTTCTGCCGCAAACTCGGCCAGCTCGCGCCAGGCCTGAGCTTCTACATAGTGCACCTTGTCCTGTTCGCCGCCCTGGCGGGTGGTAAACTTTTCGTTCACGGCCAGCGAAAGGCGGGTCACGGCGGTTCCCTGGGGGGTATAGCGCAGCTCGGGGTCGCGGGTCAGGTTGCCCACCAGCATCACGTGGTTGAGGCCATCCTTGAGGCGCTCCTGTCCACGGGCATCGGTGACAGTCAACTGGCCCCGCTTACCTTCCAGGCTCACAATCTCCATGCGGTCGGCGCGGATGTCCAGGCTGCTCTTTTTCTGACCGTCCTGCTCCCAGGCGCGGTACTCGAGCTTGCCATCCACAAAGAGGGCCATGCCCGCCTTCAGGGTATCGCCCCAGAACTCCGCACTCTTGCCAAGCAGCTTGACCCGGTGATACCAGGCGGGTTCGCGGGTCTGGCCCTGTTCGTCGGTGACGACATCGTTACCGGCCAGGTTGAGTTCCATCACGGCCAGTCCACCGGCGGTGTAGCGCAGTTCGGGGTCTTGGGTCAGGGTGCCTATGAGGGTCACGCGGTTGAGGCCTCGAGCCATATCAATCAGTCCTTTTTCGTTTCGGTCTTATTAGTTAGATCTTACTCAGGCGTTTCGCAGTTTGCCTTTAGCTTTCGGCTTTGGGCTATCTGCTTTTCGCAGCCTTTGAGTTCCGTTACGGTCTCTGGCCTCAGAACTCAGGTTGGGCTAAACAGCTTATTTCTTCTTCTTGCTGTTTCGCCATTCGGGACGGTCGCGGATGATGGTTACACGACGTACATGGTCGCGCAAGCGCAGTTCACGCTGAAGCGCAGCGTTGCTGCCCCCAGCCATTTCCACGGTGTAGAAGACCACGTTGCCTTCGGGGTCTTTCTGGATGGGATAGGCCAGGCGGCGGTTTCCCCAGTCATCGGTGTTTTTGATGTTGGCACCGTGACGCTCGAGGGTGGCTTTGATGATGTCTTTCTCCTGGGCAGCCTGCGCCCCATCGAGGTTGGGGTTCAAAATCACGTTGACTTCGTATTGCGGCATGTTCACCTCCTTTCTGGCTTGGTTGCACCCTCTGGCCTGACCCTGTTCCAGGTGGGCCAGGGCACAACACAATCTAGCGACCCTTTAGGGTCACGCAAGGTGTGAGTATATCAGATGAAGGCCAGGAGGGCCAAATTAATCATTGGGCTCCGGTGCAACCCGGCTCTTGAAGCCCGTCATGCAAAAACATTCTCAACCCACTGCTACGATGAAATGACTGCTATTGGCACAAACAAGGCCTTATTTCTTTCCTGCGATTTTCGGTATCATGTAGCGGGCAATAAACACCCCATCAAGGAGTATCCCAGCTCTCTATGCGCAAGAAACCAGCCACAAGGCGTTCTGCCCCCTCTTCCCTTTCAAAAAAAGAGCTGGATCGGCGGCTCAAAGAGGCCACCATGCTCAAGCAAATTGTGGCCACTTCTGGCGCACCGCTTGACCCATTAACCGTACTAAACGTTATCTGTAGTGAACTGACCGCCGTAGTGGGGGTACAGCACGCGGGGTTTGCCCGGCTGTCGGAGGATGGCCGGTACCTGACCATCGTTTCAGAATTTGGTGCAGGGCAGGCCCGTAATACCAATGACCGAATTGCCTTAGAGGGCAACGAGATTAGCTTGCAGGTGATGCGTGAACGCAAGCCGGTGGCAGTTATGGATGCCCAGAACGACCCCCGCATGGGGGCAGGGCGTGAGGTAGCTAAGCGCTTTGGGGTGGTTTCGATGCTGCTGGTGCCCATTCTGGCCGGGGAACGCGTGCTTGGCACGCTGGGGCTGGACAGCTATGAACCCAGGGAGTTTAGCCCCGATGAGGTCGAGATCGTAATGGCGGCCTCGAGGGCCGCCGCTCCCCTGCTGGAGAACGCCCAACTTTTCGAACAACTGCGCAGCGAGCTGGCCGAACGCAAGCGGGCCGAGTGGGAATTGCGGCAGTCGAGGGCGCTGTATCAGGAATTGGTCAACTCGCTGGGCGGGATTGTCTGGGAGGCCGAATTCCAGAAGGATACCCTGGTCTTTACCTTTGTAAGCCGCCAGGTCGAGCGGGTGCTGGGCTACCCGGTCGAGCGCTTTCTGGGCCCTCGCGACGAAAGCGTGTGGCCCAGGGTGCTTTATCCAGTTGACTTCGAGATGGTTTCGCAGCGCTTGCGAAACCTTGCGGTAGCCCTCGAGACCACCGAAATCGAGTACAGGGCTTTTGACAAAAACGGACGTATGCACTGGTTCCAGGATCGCGTCAGCGCTATGCGCGAACCGAGCGGCAACGTTCGCCTGCGCGGCCTGATTGTGGACGTGACCGAGCACAAAAGAGCGGTTCGCCTCGAGCGCGACCGCAACCTGGCCCTGGAGATGATTGCGCGGGGGGCCGAGTTGGAAGATATCCTGACTGCCACCATCGAGATGCTCAGCTCCCAGCTACCCGAGGTGGCCTGCGCGATCCAGATTATCAAAGGGGAAAACCTCAACACCGTGGCCAGCCATGGCCTGCCCGAGGTGGTGCGGCAATTCCTGGAGACCAGCTCCATCGGCCCTTTTGGGCACCACACCGCCCTGGGCGAAACTTCCGAAACGGATAACCTGGACCTGAAGGAAGACCTCCCCGCCGAAGTACGGCGAGCTTTGCTGGTAGCGGGGTATCGGTACGGCCTGACCCTGCCCATCCGTACCAAAGAGGGGGTTTTGGGGGCTTTGAGCGTGCTGGGGCCTACCCCCCTCGAGCCCGATAGCCGCGCCATCCACGCCACCGCCGACCTGGCCGCCATTGCGGTAGACCGACAGGCCCTGATAGAGGAGCTCGAGTACCAGGCCACCCACGATGCCCTGACCCGGCTGCCCAACCGGATGCTCTACCAGGAGCGCCTGCAGCAAGCCATGACCCGGGCTCAGGAAAAAGACCGCCTGGTGGGGGTGGTTTACATAGACCTTAACGGCTTTAAGCAGGTCAACGACACCTTCAGCCATGCCACCGGCGACGAGCTTCTGCGGAGCATCGCCCGCCAGCTCAGCCTTGCGGTGCGGGCCACCGACTCGGTAGCCCGGCTGGGCGGCGACGAGTTTGGGGTAATCCTGGCCGACCTCCCCTCCGTCGAGATGGCCGAGCGGCTGGCCGAAAAAATCGCCCAGGAAGTGAGTACCTGCGTGCGGATTGGCAACCGGGCCCTCGAGGTCACGGCTTCCATTGGCCTGGCCATCTACCCCCGCGACGGCAGCGACCCCGACACCCTCTACCGCCACGCCGACCGCGAAATGTACAAGGCCAAGGGGCAGGCTGCCGACAGAAGCTCAGGTTAGCCAGACGGCGCCGGGCATCCGGCCCCCATGCAAGACCCAGGCCACCTCCCGCCCCAGCAACGCCCCCACCACATTCCCGGTTCCGCTGTAAGCACCTATGGCCCAAACGCCGGGCCGCACCTCCTCGGCAATGGGCAGGCCCGTGGGGGTATAGGCCACTGAGGCGGCCCAGCGATGGGTGATGGGGGCCTGGACACCCAGTTGCTCAAGCAGTTGCTCCAGCCGAACCTGCACGGCCTCACTGGGCGCTGCCTCCGTAGTCCACTCGGCCTCTCCCCCCGCATCGCGCATCCCTCCCAGGGCGATGCGCCCGTCGGGCAACTGCTGCCAGTAGTCGTAGCCCCAGCGCCGGTAAACGGGCCGGGTGTAGCGCATTTCCACCGGGGCCGTGGCCAGCATCTGCAAGCGGGCTGTGCGCACCCGGCTTTCCAGTTCAGGCAATACCTGCTCGAGCCTGCCATCTACCGCCACCAGAACCCGCTCACAACGAACCCGTCCCTGGGGGGTTTGTACCTCCTGGCCGCTGATGAGCAAAGCCGGGCTGTGTTCAAAAAGCCGGGCCCCCCAGTCCAGCGCCTGCCGTGTCAGCGCCCGGCAACGCTGTAGGGGATTGAAGACGCCGTCGCTTGGAATCAGGAGCCCCTGCCCCTCCGGGCCCTCGTAGGGTAGAACCGCAAAGCCGTCGGCCTGCAGGGCTCGAAGATGCTGTTCACAATCCTCCTTTTCCTCCGCCGATGCCGCAATTCGCAGCGAACCCACCTGCCGGATGGCCTGGGGGGTCTCGGTTTTCATGTGTTCGATCTGCTCGAGGGTGGCCTGGTACAGACGTCTGGCAAGGTCGCGCCCGTGATCGGATACGGTCTGGTGGTAAAACTTGGCAATGCCCGCCAGCAAAAACCCCCCGTTTCGGCCTGCCGCTCCCCCCGCTACCGAACCGGCATCGAGCCCGACCACAGTTCGGCCCAGTCGCAGAAGCTCGAGGATGGCCGAAAGCCCCGACCCCCCCAGCCCTATCACGCACACTTCGGCCTCGAGGTTGCCCCCCAGGCTGGGCAAACCCGGCCAGCTTCCATCGTCCCAAACGGGGGTGTTCACTCCTCCAGCATAAGGCGCTAATGGCCGATAGCCCATAGCTGATTGCAAGCGCAGATGGGAGCTTTCTAATCTGCAAAGACCCGGCGCTTTACCGAGGCAGTACGCAAGGTGCAAAGCACGAACAGTCGCGAAATTATTTCGCCATCGTCTATTCGCTATTGGCTATCGGCTTTTCTGGTGGAGGCGAAGGGATTTGAACCCCCGACCTTGTCCTTGCAAAGGACCTGCTCTCCCGCTGAGCTACGCCCCCAGGGGCCAAATAGCACCAAGGAGTATAGCAACCGTGCGGACTTCCGTAAAGGGTATCGCTCGGGTATACTCTTTTTTTGGGTGTGCCAAGCGCTACCTGGGGTTAGGGAACGGTACCCAGGGCAAAAACGCAACCAGCACAAATCAACGCCCGCTCCAACCGTCCCATCAGGAGAAAACATGGCTGCAAACGTAAGCATCAAGGAACTGCTCGAGGCCGGCGTACACTTCGGTCACGAGACCAAGCGCTGGAATCCCAAGATGAAGCGCTACATCTACGCTGAGCGCAACGGTATTTTTATCATTGACCTGCAAAAAAGCATGGTTGAACTCGAGCGCACCTTCAAGTATGTGCAAGACCTGGCCATGCGGGGGGCCACCATCCTGTATGTGGGCACCAAGAAGCAGGCCCAGGAAATCGTGCAGCAGGAAGCCGACCGCGCCGGAATGCCCTATGTCAACCAGCGCTGGCTGGGCGGTATGCTTACCAACTTCCGCACCATCACCGCGCAGGTCAACCGCCTGGCCGAGCTCGAGGCCCTTTTTGCCTCGGACGAGATCAAAGAGCGCGTCAAAACCGAGCAAGTGCGCCTTCAGCACGAACTCGAGCGCCTGCAAAAGAACCTGGGCGGCTTCCGCAAGCTGCGGCGCCTGCCCGATGCCATCTTTGTGGTAGACCCCACCAAGGAGGCCATTGCGGTTAAGGAAGCCCGCAAGCTCGGCATCCCGGTGATCGCCCTGGCCGACACCGACTCCGACCCCGATGTGTGCGACTACATCGTACCCGGCAACGACGACGCCATTCGTTCGATCCAGCTTATCGTGAGCCGCATGACCGACCTGATCGTCGAGGCCCGTGGGGGTGGGCGTGAAATCCCCCCAGCCAGTACCGATGCAGCCGCCACAACCGAAGCAGCAGAAGCTTAGACCAAGCAAGGGTAAAGGCAAAAGCCATACCCAAGCCCAGAAGCCTCTAGAGGAGAGACCAATGTCACAACTCGAGCTCATTAAAAAACTCCGCGAACAGACCGGTGCTGGCATGTCCGACGTCAAGAAGGCCCTTGAAGACGCAGGCTGGGATATGGAGAAGGCCACCACCCTGCTGCGCGAACGGGGTGCCCTCAAGGCCGCCAAAAAAGCCGACCGCGAGGCCCGCGAGGGCATTATTGGCGCCTACATCCACCACAACCAGCGGGTGGGGGTGATGGTCGAGCTCAACTCCGAGACCGACTTCGTAGCCCGCAACGAGGAGTTCCAGCGCCTGGCCAAGGACATCGCCATGCACATCGCCATGGCCAACCCCCGCTACGTCAGCATCGAGGAGGTCTCGCAAGAAGATCTCGAGAAGGAAAAAGCCATCTATATCCAGCAGCTCCTCAACGAAGGCAAGCCGCAAAACATCGCCGAAAAAGCTGCCGAAGGCCGAATGAAAAAGTTTTACGAAGAGATGGTGCTGCTGGAGCAGCCCTTCGTCAAGGATGAAAAGGTTAAGGTACGCGAGCTTATCCAGGCCGCCATCGCCAAAATTGGCGAGAACATTCAGGTTAAGCGCTTCAGCCGTTTTGAAGTGGGGGCATAGGCCATGGGTGCTGGGGGTCGAGAGTCGCGAGGCTTTCGGCCCTATTCTTTTGCCTTTCGACACCCATCTGGAAAAGGGCGGCCTGCATTCAACGTGGGGGCGATATGAAATATAAACGCGTGTTGGTGAAACTTTCGGGCGAGTTTATGAGCGGTAATGGCTTCGGTATCCAGCCCGAGGCCACCAAGGCCCTGGCCCAGGAGGTTGCCAAGGCCCATCAGCTCGGTGTCCAGGTGGCCATTGTGGTGGGCGGCGGCAACTTCTGGCGGGGGGCTCGTCAGGGTGTGGGCATGGATCGGGCCAGTGCGGACTATATCGGTATGCTGGCTACCATCATGAATGCCCTGGCCTTGCAGGATGCCCTCGAGTTCATCGGCGTACCCACCCGCGTCCAGACGGCCCTGACCATCCAGCAGGTTGCCGAGCCCTACATTCGCCGCCGGGCCATCCGGCACCTGGAAAAAGGCCGGGTGGTGATATTTGGCGGCGGCACCGGCAACCCCTACGTGACCACCGACACCGCTGCCGCCCTGCGCGGCCTGGAAATGAACGTAGACGCAGTTTTGATGGCCAAAAACAAGGTGGATGGCGTGTACAACGACGACCCCCGCAAAAACCCCGCTGCAATCAAGTACAACGACCTAACCTACCACCAGGCCCTAGTAGAGGGCTTGCAGGTGATGGATGCCACCGCCATGGCCTTGTGCCAGGAACAAAATATGCCCATCGTGGTATTCGATATGTTCACGGAAGGCAATCTGGAGAAAATCATCAAAGGGGAGCGGGTAGGTACCCTGGTACACAGCTAGGGCTATGGAGCGATCGGGCAACAAAGACCTCAGGCCCGTTGCCCTGCAACCTTTGGGCGATTTATACCAGATTCGGTTAGTTCGTGGCCGAACGGCGGTGAACTAACCCGACCGAAGGGAGTGCGCTAGGATTCAAAAAGATAGCCCCTGGGGCTTTTGGTTTTTGTAAAGTATCCTTTTGAATCCGGTATTAGGGATAAGCTATCCAGGATCAAGGAGGCAATCATGCTCAAAGACCTTTATGCCGAAGCCAAGAGTCACATGCAAAAATCGTTGGAAGCCCTCGAGCACCACCTCGCCACTTTGCGCACCGGAAGGGCTAACCCGGCCATTCTCAACAACATCAAAGTCGAATACTACGGCTCCGCCATGCCCCTAAATCAGGTGGGCACCGTCTCTTCACCCGACCCCCGAACCCTGGTGGTGCAGTCTTGGGATCCGGGTATGCTGAAGGAGATCGAGAAGGCTATCCGCGACTCCGATCTGGGCCTCAACCCGACCAACAAGGGCGATGCCCTCTACATCAACATCCCGCCCCTCACCGAGGAACGCCGCAAGGATCTGGTCAAGTCGGTTAAGCACTACGCCGAGGAAGCCAAAATTGCCGTTCGGAACGCCCGGCGCGAGGCCCTCGACAAAGCCAAAAAGATGGAGAAGGAAAAGCACCTCTCCGAGGACGAGATCAAACGCGCCGAGGCCGAAATTCAGAAGATTACCGACGAGTTCGTGCACAAGATAGACGAAGCTCTGCACAAGAAAGAGCAGGAAATTCTGGGTGGCTAGAGCACTCTGTACCCTCAAGCCAGGCTGTACGTCCATCAGGAATCTCCAGATCAGGGACGAACCTCTTCAGGCCAGAGAAACGCCCAAAGGCCAGGCCCGTTCGACCTTGGCCCTGGGTATTTTCAGAGCAGTTCCACCCTCACACCTCCAATACCAACTTTAGGCGTCCAACCCACCTTCAACGATACACGAGGTGAAAGTGGGTGGTAGGATGCAGGTAATGGGCTTCTATCGCCTATCACCTGCCCTCTAATACAAACTCTGCGCGTGAGCGGCGCTAAACGCGCCCCTCCCTTGCCGCGCCAGGGGGCGCGTCCGAGGGTCTCTTATATCGCATTTGGGTCACTTCTGAGCAGATTTGGTATAAGCACCATCTTCTGCTCAAGAGCCCCTATGTTTTGCAAAGCTTTCAGGCAAACATGGTACAAGTACCGCCCTTTGACAGGCTCAATTCACAGTCGTACAAATGCCTTTATAGATGTATCCATTTCAGTTGCGTTGCACGGCTATGCCACGGCCCATGCTATGTTCTCTGGCAGAAGCCGAAGCAGACGCCTTTTCATTCCTCCCCTACGTCGCAGAGGTCAGGTGGGGTTGCTGAAGAGCGCACTCTCACAGCACGGTTCGGGGCCTTGCCCAATACCCTCCCCTACCCTCCCTACGGGGTAGGGAGGAGGTTTTAGGGCCATAGCTCATGGCACCTATCGAAGTGTATGGGTATCTCTACTACGCTGTACTCAATACTACGCTGTACTCAATACACCGTCGTATAGATACCTGTACACTCTCACCGGAGATTAGGAAGTATTCTTGTCTTTGCGAGCATCCGCAGGATGCGAAGCAATCCAGATCTCCTTACCCTGCAAGTGCCTGGCAAACTTCTTCTGGATTGCTTCGTCGGCCTATGGCCTCCTCGCCATCACGGCTACCACCTGAGAGACTGGTTGGCGTGCGCTCGAGCCAACGTTCGCCAGAGTGTATAGGCTCCTTTACGACGCTGTACTCACCGTGGGGTAACCTAGCGCATCAACTGCTGGATGACCCCCTGGAAAACCTGCGCTCGCCGCTCCACGCTCAGGCTACCCAGATCGCCGCTTACAAAGCTGGCCTTGCCCTTGCCGTAAGCGCTGGACTCAGCAACCGGGCGCTGGCCCTGGTTGTTGCTTATGAGCATCAGCCGCCCACCCTGCTCTACATACGCCCGAAGCATTTTGCGGTGGGGCTCTGGCCAGTTGTCGCTCCAGTTAGCAGGCAAAACCCAGACAACCAGAGCGAAATCGTCTACCTTGTCGGCTCCAGGACGCTGTTCGGGTTTGATCTGCATCACCTCGATGCGAAAGCCCAGGCCATCCAGGGCCCGCTTAGCCTCATCTGCGCCGGTGGTCTCGATGATCAGCAGGGCGGTTTTTTCCCCTGGCTGTGGGTTGTTGGCAGCGGGCTGCCCAGGCTGGGGTGGGCTGGTCTG
>CALFDH010000118.1 GCA_937950405.1 uncultured Meiothermus sp. | reverse complement strand
TTGCCGCCCTGCTCGTTGAGGTGGGGTGGGGGTGGGTTGACCGCAATGGGGGCGATGACCAGGTTGGGCCTGCCCGGGGTAAAGGCATCCTCGGAGTAGCCGCCCGTCAGGAGCATCTGGATACCGCCCTGCTCCAGATGGTTCATTCGAATAAGCTCCAGAATGTAGCCCTCGAGCGTATCGCGGCTGTAGGGCACCTCGAGTTCCAAGAGCCTGGCCGAGTGCTCGAAGCGAGCCAGATGGTCTTCCAGAAAAACCGGAATTCCCCGCAAAATGCGGAAAAACTCGAACACGCCATAGCCCCGCCGCAGGCCCAGATCCGAGATGTGCAGGGTGGCCTGGGTGTGCTCGACAATGGTTCCGTTGATGTGGGCGTACTTCACGTTAGGTTTCTCCTGCTACCAGTCTATGGGCAATGTGCTCTTTTGAAAGGTTCCCCTGGGCTACCTCCAGGGCCAGCTCGAAAAGCTCGTCCTGACCAATGGTGGGGGAAAGCCCATTGAGTTCTAAAAAGGTGAGGGCTGCCAGCACCGCTGTTCGTTTATTGCCATCGCTGAAGGCGTGAGCCTGGCTAATGTGAAACAGGTAAGCCGCGGCTTGTTCTGGCAAGGTGGGGTGGAAAAGGGTCTCTCCGAAGCCAGCCTGCGGTTGGGCCAGGGCGGACTCGAGTTTGCCCAAATCCAGTACGCCGGGGTCGCCCCCATCCAGCTCGAGCGCAAGGTCATGCAGCAGGAGCACTTCTCCCAGGGTCAGCCAGCGGCTCATGCGGGGTCTTCACCCCGATCGTGAGCGGCCAGGCGGCGGAGGGTTTCGCGGTAACGCGCCAGCACCGTTCGTAGAGCTTGTTCAAAGTCGGAAGCGACCGCTCGGGGCGGGCGAATCAGCAGGCCCTGCTCGGTATTTTCTACCTCGACCAGATCCCCCGCTTTCAGGTTGTTTTGCTCAAGGAAGTCTGGTGGTAAAGTGACGGCTGTGCTGTTACCCAGGGTAATTAAGGTGCGCTTCACGACAACATTATAACGCAATATATACACCATGAAAGTCCGCGTCGCCTCCGCCGGAACCGGCAAGACCGCCAGCCTGGTCTTACGCTACCTGGAGCTTATTGCTGCTGGCACGCCATTGCGCCGCATCGCGGGTGTGACCTTTACCCGCAAGGCCGCCGACGAGCTGCGGGTGCGGGTGGGGCAGGCCATCGAAGAGGTGCTGAGCGGGGGGCGGCATCTGGACTTTGCAGCCCCGGCCGCAAGCCAGCCTGCTTTTCTGGAGGCCGCCCGCGAGATTACCGGGGCCACCCTCAGCACCATCCACGGCTTCATGGCCGGGTGCTTGCGGCTTGCGGCCCCCATGCTGCACCTCGACCCCGACTTCTCCATGCTGGGCGACTGGGAGGCGCAAGCCCTCTTCGAGGAAGAATGGAACACCCTGCGCTATCTGGCGCAGGCGCCGGGCCATCTGCTCTACGGCGTGGCTACCGACGACCTGACCGAACCCCTCCTGTACCTCTTTTCCAGGCGTTCCCTGGCCGAAGCCTTCGAGCCGGGCGAAGGTGAAGCCAACGAGCGCTTGCTGCGCGTTTATCAGGCCCTGTACGCTGCTTACGAAGCCCGCCTGGGAAGCAACCTGCTCTCGCCCTCCGAACTCGAGCGCCGCGCCCTGGAGCTCACCCGCCACCCCCGCGCCCTGGAGCGCGTACTCGAGCGGGTGCAGGCGCTCCTGGTGGACGAATATCAGGATGTAAACCCCCTGCAAGGGGCTTTTTTCGAGGCCCTCGAGCAGGCCGGGCTGCCCATCGAGATGGTGGGCGACCCCAAGCAGTCCATCTACGCCTTCCGCGACGCCGATGTGGGGGTCTTCCGCAAGGCCCTGCGGGAAGGCCAGCTTCTGCCGCCGCTGGCCCAGAGCTACCGGCACAGCCAGACCCTGGTGCGCTTTTTGAACCGCCTCACCGCCCATCTGGCTGCCCAGGGACAGGGTTTTGGCCCCGAGGAAGCCCCGCCGGTGGAAAGCACCCGGCCCGAGCAGGGGCGGCTGGAGATTCACTGGGTGGAGGGTGAAAGCCCCCTCGACGACCTGCGGCAACAAGAAGCCTGGGTACTGGCCCAGCGGCTGCGGGATTTGTCGGGCCAGACCGCTTTTTCCGAGATGGCCGTGCTGGTGCGCTCATACCAGAGCGTGCGCTTTTTGGAAGAAGCCTTTAGTGCTGCCCAGGTTCCCTACGTACTCCTGCAAGGGCGGGGCTACTACGAGCGGCAGGAGGTGCGCGACCTCTACCACGCCCTGCGGGCGGCCCTCGACCCCAGGGGGCTTTCGCTGGCGGTTTTTCTGCGGAGCCCCTTCGGGCAACACACCGAGGAAGGGCCGCTAAAGCCCCTGGAGCTGGCCGAAATTGAGGCGGTGCTGCGCTCGAGCGACCCCCTGCAAGCCCTGGAGCTCCGGTGGCCCAGCGTGCATGCGCGCCTGCGGCAAGTCCAGTCGCGGCTGCGCCTGGAAGCCCCCCTCGAGGTGCTCAAGTACCTGATCCGCGCACCCCTGATGGCGGGCCGCGCCTACCACGATTTTCTGGAGCCCAGGGCCCGCGAGAACGTGGATGCCCTGCTCTTTTACTTTGCCCCGCGCCCGCCGCAGAGCCTCGAGGCTTTGCTCGAGCGCCTGGGGCGCCTCTCCCGCCAGGCCGAAGCTGGCGACGTGCCGCAGTCGGGCGAGGGGGTGCAGATCCTGACCATCCACCGTGCCAAGGGGCTGGAGTGGCCGGTGGTGGCGGTGTTCGACCTGGGTCGGAAGAACACCCACCAGGCCCGACCGCTTTACCTGGGGCGCAGGGAAGACGAAGGCCACCACCTGACACAATGGGTGGCCCTGCCCGATACCCCGCCGTTTGCGGTGTTCAAAGAGCAGGTCAAGGCCCAGGAAGAGGAGGAGAGCTACCGCCTCTTCTACGTGGCGGCCTCGAGGGCCCGCGATACCCTGCTGCTCACCGGCAGCGTGAGCAAAGGCAAGCCCGAAGGCTGGGTGAGGGTGCTGGAGGCGCTGAACCTGGGGCCGCACAGCACCTCCTACGACCGGCCCGAGTTTATGCTCCACACCTGGCGCTACCAGCCCATACCGCCGTCCCCGGTCATCGGCTCGTCCGAACCGCCCGAGTCCTCGCCCTGGGTGGAGGCCCGCTTCGACCTCGAGCCCTTTCCCCCGCTCTTCTCGCCCTCGGCCTACAAGCGCCTCGAGGCCGAGCCCTTGCCGCTCCCCGACCCCGAGGAGGGGGAGGCCCTGCCGGGCCGGGCCAGGGCCATCGGAACGCTGGTGCACTACGCCATCGGGCAGAACTGGCGCCCCGACAACCCCGCGCACCTGGCCAACCTCGAGGCCCAGGAGGTCATGTTCCCCTTTGGCCCCGACGAGCGGGCCGGCATCATGGACGAGGTGAAGACCCTGCTGCAAAGCTATCAGGGGCTTCTAGGAACAAAGCTTCCCTGGCCCCGCGACGAAGACTACCCCGAGTTCGCGGTAGGCCTCCCGCTGGGCACGACCGTCTGGCAGGGGGTTATAGACCGGCTCTACCGGGTGGGCGGGCAGTGGTACCTAGAAGACTACAAGACCGACCAGGAGATGCGGCCCGAGCAGTATTATTTCCAGCTTGGGGTCTACCTGGCCGCCGTTCGGCAGGCCTGGCAGGTAGAACCCGAGGTGCGGCTGGTATATTTGCGCTATGGCGAGGTCATCCGGCTGGAAAAGACCCTCCTGGAGGCTGCCCTGAACGATGTCAGGCTCTCTGAAAAGCCAAATGCCTTTACGCAGCCAGGTTCCTGACCTCCAGGTTTCCCGCCAATCAGGTGATTTATACCTATTGAAGGCGTGTAGCCAACGTTCAACGGCACACTAGGTGGGGGTGGGTGGTGGGGAGTAGGCGGTACCTCTCTAACCCCTACCCCTAACCCCATATTCCCTAAACAATTGAAATGGCCTTATTGAATGGCCTTTCCGCCCAACGCCTTCGGCCCTCGGCTTTGAGCCTTTAGCAATCGGCGGCTGCTACCCGTTGCAAACCGGCTTGGGGGGCAGGCTCCGGCTGTAGCTCACCGTCAGCCGGCAGGCCAGGTCGGTGTAGATGGCCCGGATGGCCTCGCCCTCGAGGTCCAGGAGCCAGCGCCGGATAGCCTGGGGCGTGTTGGTCATCAGCCACTTTTTGGCCTCGTCGGCCTGGCCGGTAATGAGCCCGCGTCCGTAGTAGCCCAGCGCGGCGCTGCGGGCGTTGACCTCGTCTTTCTGAACCAGGGCATCCTGCAGGGCCGCCCGGTAGTACGACAGGGTGCGGAAGCCCAGGGTGGGGAAGCGGGCGGTGGCATCCACGTAGCGCACCCCGTCCCAGGCCAGGATGTAGGTCAGGCGGGGGTAGACTTCCCTGGGCAAGCCGCCAAAGTCGGCGAATACATCGGTGCCCACGATAATCTCGGGCCGCCGGTCGCCGTCTACGTCGCGCACTTCCAGTACCCCGGCGGTGCGGCCCCGGTAGATGAGTAGGTTGCGAAAGCCCTGCTCCTGGGTGAAGAAATAGGCGGTAGTGTTCGTCCCCGAGACCTCGTTAATCCAGAGTTCGGCAGGTGCCTGGCCGGTCAGTTCGAGCTGCCTGACCTCGAAACGGCCCCCCTTGATCTCAACCTGCGTCCGATCCGAACGAATAATTCGCAGCAGGCCCGGCTCCTGCCGGATGGTATAGGGGCCCCAGGCGATAGGAGAATTAGAAGTGGGCTGAGCCAGGGCAAGGCCGGACAAAACCAGTGCAGTAGCCAAAATCAGCACTCTCATGTGGCAACGCTACCAGAGCCTCGCATGAGAGTGCGTGGGGGTTTGCTCTAGAAAATTTACTGTTGCTGCTGAAGTTGCTGTTCGCCCTGCCAGGGCTCCACCACCACCCGGGTCTCGATATGGGCGTTCAGGGTGGCCGAGACCGAGCAGTACTTGGTGTGAGAAAGCTCCACGGCCCGCTCGAGGGCCTCCCGGGTCACGTTGGGCCCGGCGCCGTAGTGGGTGAGCACGATGTGGGTGTAGCGCTTGGGGTGTTCCTCGGCCCGTTCGCCTACAGCCTCTACACGGTAGCGTGCCAGGGGCTGGCGCTTCTTCTCCATGATGTCCACCACGTCATAGGCAGTGCAGCCTGCCAGGGCCGAAAGCAGGAGTTCCATGGGTCGCATGCCGGTAGAGGGCTGGTCGCCATCAATCAAGACCTTGTCACCTTGCTCGTTGATGCCCAAAAAGCGATGGCCTACCAGACGATGAACCACTATTTTCTTCGTTGCCATAAATCTCCTCTGGGGTTGTCCACCCACTCCAGGCCACAAGTACCACAGCAGGCCGATGGATTTACAAGCGCTCCAGGCCAGCCTGCTGGCATATTATTTCAAGACTGGGGGCAAAATGACCCGATTGCTTCACATTGTGCCGTAGTATCAGGAGCAAAGTGAACCGCAGCTTTCGCCTGTTCTCCATTGGCCCCCGCATTCAAAAACAGGGGGTGCGTTTGGTGGTGACTTCTGCCCTAAGGCTGCGAATACTGAGCCTGGGCGCTTTCAGCCGAGAGGTGGTGGTGGAGCCGCGCAAGGGCTGGCTCATGATCCATGACCGCCAGTTCTGGTTTGTGGAACGTACCCGTCTGATTCCTTTCGAGCAGGTAGAGGTCGTCACCTATGGTTTCGAGGACTGGACCTTTGGGGGTTGGTTTTTTCGGGCCAGGGATACCCAGGAACTTTTTCGTGTGGGGCTAAGGTTGCGCAGTGGCCAAGAGTTCGATCTGTTCAGGTTTTATGGCGAGGGCCATTTCGTCAACGAAAGCTATTTCCCCGACTGGTGGTTCTGGAAAGATCTCCTCACCGATTTGAGCGGCACCCAGGAGCAAGAATCGCGGGTGCTGGTGGAACTCTTGAGCAAGATGATGGGGGTCAAGGTGGATCGCCCCCGGTTTTGAAGCTGAATGTAAGCACAAAGACATGCGATGGCCTGCTTTGAGGCCCATAATTAGGCCATGCAAGCACTTCAGGATAAGGTGTACATTCTCACCGGGGGCGGCGGCGCCATTGCAGGAGCCATTGCCCAGGCGTTCATTAAGGCAGGCGCCAAGCTGGCCTTGGCCGATGCTTACGAAACCACCATTGCCCAACGAGCACAGGAACTGGGCGGGCGGGCGTTTGTGGCTAACCTGACCCACTACCCCGATGCCGAGATGCTCGTACGGCAGGTCAAGGCGCAGATGGGGCGGGTGGATGGTCTGATTCACACCGTAGGGGGATTTTCATATTCGCCCATTAAGGACACCGATCCCAGCCTGTACGACCGCATGTTCGACCTGAACATGCGCACCTTGTTTTACATGACCCGGGCCATCCTGCCCGAGCTCCTGGGCCAGAAAGACGGTTTCATTGCTGGTATCTCGGCTGCCGCCGCCTGGCATGGGGTGGGGCCCGGCGTGGCCCTGTATGCTGCCGCCAAAGCCGCCGTGGCTACCTATCTGCGCTCGTTAGATGCCGAACTGGCGGGCACGGCAGTGCGGGTGGCGATTGTCTACCCGATGGGAGCTGTAGACACCCCGGCCAACCGCAAAGAGATGCCCGATGCCGACCCCATGGCCTGGGTAGACCCCGCCGAGATTGGCGAAAGCCTGGTTTACGCGGCCAGCCGCAGCCCCCGAGGCCGGGTGATGGAGTTACAGATTTTCCCGCCTCGCTAGGGGTTAGAACTGGTTTCTTGTACCTTTGCGTTTTGTACACCAATTCCAAAACCCCGCTATTAGGTCATTCCGAGCGAAGCGAGGAATCCGATGCGCCATAGACCCCGAACTCACTTTGCCCGCACAGTACTAGAGCCCAACCATGCGTCCGGGCGTGGTCGCATCCTTCAGTTTCGTCAGCTCCTCGCAATGACCGGGTGCCCCACATGCAGTTTGGCTTGAATCACGGGGAGTTTTGAGTAAAAGCATTTAACCGAAGAGCCAGGCGCCGTTAGCCCCAGCGTAACCCAAAGTTATGGTTCAATCCGGCTTGCCGGATGGGCGCCTTTTGCATTAGGGTGAGGCTCATGGATGTAACGGCGTACGTGCAGGCAGTGGGGTATCTGGGCATTTTTGCCACGGTATTAGTGGAAACGGGATTGCTGGTGGGGTTTTTCTTGCCGGGGGATTCGCTCTTGATTGCCGTGGGTTTGCTGGCGGCGGCCAACAAACTGCAATTGCCTATTGCCTTGCTGGCCTTGTTTTTGGGCTCAGTGCTGGGCAACAACCTGGGCTATTTTCTAGGCCGCAAGATTGGGCCGGCCCTGCTGACCAGGGCTCGGGTTAAGCTGGAGGACATGGAACGCACCCGGCGCTTTATGGCCCGGTTTGGCCCGCTCTCCATTCTGATTGGCCCGTATGTGCCGGTGTTCCGGGCGGTGGTACCGTTCACCTGCGGAACGGTAAAGATGTCCTGGCTGCACTTTTTTGTGCTGAGTTTGCTGGGGAGCTTGCTCTGGACGCAAGGGCTCACGCTGGTAGCCTACTATGTGGGCTCCAAGATTCCGCACCTCGAGCGCTATGTATACCTGATATTGCTGGCCGGGGTGGGCTTTGCCGTTCTGCTGGCCGCCTGGCGGGCCTACCGCTCGGGAAACCTGCGCTGGCCTAGCCGCAGGGCCGAGTAGGCTACGCGTGAACCTCCACCAGTTCGACCAGCACCCCCCCCGACCATTTGGGGTGAATGAAGGCGACCAGGTGCCCCCCAAAACCGGGGCGGGGAACGGCGTCGATTAGCGGTGTGCCGTTGGCAGCCAACTGTTGCAATTCGGCGGTGAGGTTGGGGGTGGCGAAGGCCAGATGGTGCAGCCCCGGCCCGCGTTTCTCGATGAACCGGGCAATGGCCGAGTCAGGGCGGGCGGCCTGGAGGAGCTCGAGCCGACTGTGCCCGCTTTTCAGCATCCAGACCTCGACCCCCTGGCTCTCGACCGTGCCCTGGGCCTCGAGGGTGTAGCCAAGCTCGAAGTAGGGTTTGGCGGCCTGTTCCAAATCCTGAACTGCGAGGCCGATATGGTGGATGTTCATATCCCCAAGCT
>CALFDH010000117.1 GCA_937950405.1 uncultured Meiothermus sp. | reverse complement strand
TCGCGGGAAAACTCGGGAAACTCGTCCAGAAACAATACCCCCCGGTGGGCCAGGGAGATCTCGCCGGGCTTGGGGATGGTGCCGCCGCCTATCAGGCCTGCATCCGAGACGGTGTGGTGGGGGCTGCGAAAGGGTGCAGTTTTGAGAAGGCCCTTCATGATCCGCCCGGCGGCGGAGTGGATGCGGGTGACCTCGAGCGCCTCCTCCGGCGCTAAAGGCGGCAGCAATCCCGGCAGGCGCTTAGCCAGCATGGTCTTGCCCGAGCCGGGGCTACCGCTCATCAGCAGGTGGTGCCCCCCGGCAGCAGCGATTTCCAAAGCCCGCTTGGCCTTGACCTGGCCCTTGACGTCGAGCAGGTCGAGCGAGGCATCCAGGCTTTGCACAAGCCGGCCTGCACGGGCGGCGGGCAGTTCTTCGGCCCCCAGCAAGAACCGCAACAGTTGCGCCAGGTGCGCTGCCCCAAACACCTGCACCCCTTCAATCAGGGCGGCTTCTTCGGCAGATGCCTGGGGCATCAGGAGCTTGTAGCCCTCTTGAAGGGCCCCCAGGGCCAGGTTAACCGCCCCCGGAACCGGGCGGAGTTCTGCGTCCAGGCCCAGCTCGCCCGCCGCTGCAAAGCCTTTGAGGGCTTCGGGGGGAAGGGTTCCCTGGGCACAGAGCAGCCCCAGGGCAATGGGCAGGTCGTAGTGGGTGCCTTCCTTGCGCAGTTCCGCCGGGGCCAGGTTGATCACCACCCGCCCTTGGGGGTAGGGAAAGCCGGCGTTTTTGAGGGCGGCTCGCACGCGCTCGCGCGATTCCTCTACGGCCTTGTCGGGCAAGCCTACCACGGCGTAGAAGGGCATCCCTTGCGAAACATCCACCTCGACCGTGATGGGCTGGGCCTCGAGGCCAAATAGACTGTAGGTTCGTACCTGGGCCAGCATAGCTACCGCCCTCCAGCTTAGCGGCCCGATATGTAAATCTTTGGTAATGTGCAAGGGCTACTGGGCCAAAAGGCCCGCTGGACGCCTGGCATCGTGAGTCCCTCTTTCTTCCAGGCTGTTATGCTGTTAGCCAATGAGCGACCATCACGACCTGGGTGGGGAAGACCAGCATCAGCACACCCCCCGTCGCTTGATCGGGGAAATACCGTATGAACTGCTCCTTTCAGCGCCCCGGGTTATTGCCGAGGGCATCCGGGCTCGGTTGGAACAAAGCCGCATTCCGGTTTACCTCGAGACCCCCTTTACCAGCTTTGGCCTGCCCGAAGCCTACATGGGCACCTACACCGGCGATGTGAGCCTCTGGGTGCCCCAGGCGCTGCACGAAGAAGCCGTGCTGATCATGGAGCGCGACCATCAAGGAGAACCATCATGAGCGTAGTGGGGATAGACCTGGGCGGAACCAAAATTATGGCGGGGGTGCTGAGCGAGGGCGTTATCCGGGCCAGGGTCACGGTGCCTACCCCCGAGGAGGGTGGCAAGGCGGTTATTGCCGCCATGGCCCAGGCCGCTTTATCGGCCATAGAGGCCGCAGGCGTAGGCGTCAAGGCCATTGGCCTGGGCACCCCGGGGCCGCTGGACTTCAAGCGGGGCCGTATCAAGTTTGCCCCCAACATAGCCAACTTCACCGATTTTCCCATTGTGGAGCTCTTGGAGGAGGCCACCGGCTACAAGGTCTACATGGAAAACGACGCCAACGCCGCAGCGCTGGCCGAGCACAAGTTGGGCGCAGCCCAGGGCGCCGAGAGCACCCTTTTCATGACGGTTTCGACCGGGGTGGGCGGCGGTTTTGTATGGGGGAACCGGGTGCTGCGGGGCGTAAATGGTCAGGGGGGCGAGATTGGGCACATCACCATGCTGCCGGGCGGCCCCCTGTGCGGCTGCGGGCTGGATGGCTGCCTCGAGGCGCTGGCTACGGGCCCGGCCATGGAGCGCATGGCCCTGGCCTCCTTCAAGCGCGAGATGGGGACCCGCGAGCTATTTGCCCTGTTCCAGCAAGGTGACCCCAGGGCCAGCCGGATTGTGTTGCAGGCCGCAAGCTGGGTGGGCATTGCCCTGGCTTCGTTGGTGAAGTGCTACGACCCCGAGGTGGTGGTGCTGGGGGGCGGAGTCGCGCTCAACGCGGGCCCGGCTTATCTGGACGAAGTGATGCGCTCGTACCACCGCTACATGGAGAACTGGATCACCCCGCCCATCCACCTGGCTAAGCTGGGGAGCGAGGCCGGGCTCTTAGGGGCGGCCCTGACGGCGGCCCTCGAGGTCGGCGAAGCCTAGCCAGCGTTGTCAAGAGCACACAGTTTTGCCCTCGGGCCGCGTACACTCCTGGCTGGCTATGATTATCATGTACACCACCTCCTGGTGCCCCGACTGCCGCGCCACCAAACAAGCCCTCGCAAGCCTTAGCCTGCCCTATACCGAAGTGGACATCGAGCAGGACTCGAGCGCAGCCGAGCTGGTAATGAAGTTGAATAACGGCAAGCGCAGCGTACCCACCCTGGTTTATGGCAACCACGCCGCCTCGATGAGCCGCTTCTCCATTGCCAAGCTCAAGAGCTGGCTCGAGCAAGCAGGCCTTCAGGCAGGCAGCTACCAGGCATAACGCAGGTACGATCTATCTCTAACGAACCATCCAACCCAATCAAAACCGGGGCTTCACGCCCCGGTTTTTGTGGAGGATTCAGTATTTCCTCGCGGCTTCTACCGCGCTTCGAAAAAATTCGAACACCTCTACTTTCGGTAGTGACAAAGCCTGGGCCGCCGGAGCTATCCGATAGGAGGAGGCCTCTAAATCAATCAGGCAGCTCTCGGCGCTGCTGGTGAGGCGGATACTGGCCCCCGCCGGTACCCGGAACCAGATGTCAAGGTCTTCTTTCAAGGGCAGTAGCAGGGCGTTGTCGGCCAGGGCGCCGGCCTGGATACCCGGCAGGAAAATCACCCGCGCCTCGCGGGGCTCCTGGATCTCCAGCATGAGGGGCGCAGCACGGCCCGAGATACCTACCCCCAGGGGGTTTTCCACGTAGACATTGCCCTTGAGGTGCAGCAGGGAAGCCTCATCGTGGCTGGCCCACATGATGCCCGAAGTGGTGGCCTGGGAAGGGGTGCGTACCCAGCGCACATGGCGGCCATCTACTTCAAAGCCCTGTCCAAAACGGGCTTCTTCCAGTAGCGCCAGCTCGCTGCCCCTGGCCATCTCACCCACGCTCGGCCCCATCGGTAGGGTTTCGTGCATGCCCAGCCAGGCCTTGAGGCCGTAGCGGGTCCAGCCCGGCAGGGTATTCACGAAGGTGCCCCAGTCGGCGGTATCGCCGGCCATCAGGCGGTGGTAGGCCTCGGCCATGCGCTGTTCTTCCATGGCGCATTGCAAAGCCGCCTGGCGGTGGTACTGCTGGCGGCGGCCCGGTTGCAGCCCCAGGTACAGAACCCGGCGGCTGGCATCGTCGGAGAACTGCCACTGTCCGGCATAGACCAGCCAGCCCCGGCGCTCGAGCTCGTCCAGGTAGGGCGTGGCCTCCAGCGCATCCAGCAAGCCCTGGCTGTAGGGGCCGGGGTGCACCGAGAGGCGCTCGAGGGCCAGGCGGGCCTCCAGTGAGAGCATCCGGGCCTCGAGCTGCACCTGGGCCCGTACCCGTTGGGGCAGGGGCACCTCGGAGCCGGTGTGGGGCACCGCCAGCAGCTCGCGCAGGTGGCCGGGTGAGCCGCCCGAAGCCAGGAAGAGCCGGGCCGCCTGCGCAAAGGAGAGGTTCGAGAGCATTGAGGCGCGGGCTTCGGCCCACGACAGGGGCGGCAAGGTGATGTAGCGGGTGCGTTCGGCGGGATAGTGGCTGCGTAACTCCAGAATCAGCTTGGGGTCTTCTCCATAGGAAGAGCGTTCAACTACCCACAGCCCATCGCGGTCGGTCAGGATGCGCTCCATAGAAACATCGGTGTAGGGCGGGCGCAGGTAGTGCAGCGCCTTGCCACCCCCCCGGGGACCTTCCAGGAAAGGCATCCCCAGGGCTTTGGCCAGGGCCTGGGCAAAAGCCGTGCGCCCTGAGCCGGGCCGGCCCATCAGGATCAGCACCGAGGGCAGGGTCAGTTGTGAAGCCACCTCCTGCACCAGGCGTTCGCGTCCGACGGTACCCGAGCTATTGGCCATGAGCTGCGAACGCTGGCCCTCGAGCCAGGCCCTAAACTCCACCGAGAGCTCCTCCAACCCCTCCATAGGCGCCCCTGGTGAAGGGGTGCGATCCAGAGAGACGAAGGGCGGAAGCTGCAGGGGGTCTTCGCCTGCTTTGAACAGGGTATAGCCCAGGGGGGCCAGGGCCTGGCTCAAGCGGTGCAGTTCAACCCGCAAATTCTGCGAGGCAGCGGAATGACCCCAGAGCAGATCGGCCAACACCTCGCGCCGGGTGGCTCCTTCCAGGGCCAGGTAATACAGAATGGCCAGACCCTTGCGCTGAAGCTTTAACTCGCGTCCCTGATACTCCAGCCGGGCTGGGCCCCATAGTTTGAGTTGGATTGGTCCTCCAGCTTTATTCATGCCTACACTCCTTGCAAATCCCCTTGGGGCGTGGCTAAAGTCCCGGTGCGAATCCCTTGCCGGCAATTTCCGCGATATTTGCGGAGTGCGATGAGTGCATTGGGGTATACCACCAGGGCCGATTCCGCACGGGATTGCTTCCACAACCCCTGCCGGGAAATAGACGTGGCCCGGTGACGGTCTTCACCGATCCGCGTCCTTTGCTCGCTACCTCCCTTTCTCAAGCGTGAACTCCTTCGTTAAACCTCTCATGCAGAGTAACACGATGAAAGGGAATCCCGTGTTCAAAATGCACAACCCAGGTCACACCCCCGTTTTGGGGGGGTATGTGTCGTTATCGCGCTCTTCGCAGACGCGGCCTCCCATCCCAGCGGCTATGGTTCTTTCCCGCACAAATACCAAATCTGCCCAGAAGTGACCCCAAAGGGATATACAAGCCCCTCGGACGCGCCCCCTGGCGCGGCAAGTGAGGGGCGCGTTTAGCGGCGCTCACGCGCAGAGTTGGTCAAGGAACGCCTCACACCGGGTGGCCCTATCTTTGTCGAGAGCGTCTATGTGGGAACAGGCTTTTATCGTTTTCCCCTTTCCCTCTCCCCTCGCGGGAGAGGGTGGCGACACCGCCAGCTAGTTTAGTGCTGATTTTGCCGAATAAAACCTTTCTGGCTGTAACCCGGTGTCGACGGGTGAGGGGTTGCAACAACGGTGACCTTGCAAATGATGATACCGGATTCAAAAAGATAATCACCCAAACCAGAGATTTTCAGAGGCTATCTTTTTGAATCCTAGAGCACTCCCTTCGGTCGGGTTAGTTCGCCGCCGTTCGGCGACGAACCAACCGAATCTGGTATGAGAGCCTGTATGGGGGAAACACCACCCCCGAGACGCGCTCCCCTGTTCTCTTCGTTCGGTGCTGTGATGAATAAACATGCTCGAGAGGCTCAGCTATAGGACAATCGGTAGGTATGTGGCCCATTAAAGTTTTGATTCTTCTGGCGATGTTCAGCGCAGCCTTCGCACAAAACCCCTGGCCTCCCCGGCTCGAGACCGGCCAGGTCTGGAACTTCACCTTCGAGGTGCAGGGCCAGCGCTTTGCCTGGAACGTGCGCCTGGGTTCAGCCCAGAACGGCATCTTCGAGGCCCAGGCCCAGGGGGTGGACACCCGGGCCGCCCAGGTGGCCTACTTTGCCGACACCCTGCCCGGCACCAACTACAAAAACGTGCTGGTTTTCGACTTCAAAGCCCCCAGCACGGCCTCGAGCTTCGCCTCTCCCTTTACCTGCCTCATCCAGCCCGACGGCAAGGGCACGGTCGCCCTGGCCGGAATCCCCTGCTCGGCCACGCTGGGCAGCGCCACCGCCGGCACATCGGGTAGCACCGGCGCTCCGGTCTGGCTCAAAGAGGCCCGCAAGGAGCCGGTCGCAGGCCAGACCTGGCGCCTCGAGACCTTCAACGTGGCCTGGAACCTCGCGCTGAGCAAGGCCGAGAGCGACGGGTTCTCGGGCACTGCCCGGATGGTGGAAAACCGCAGCGGCGAGGCGCTCCCAACCGACTGGGCCATGCGCCTGTACTATGTGGGCCGCACCCTGCGCCTGGATGTTTCCGTGGGACAAGCCCTTATCTCCTGCCTGCTGGACGACCAGTTCCAGAATGCCGTGGACGGGGTGCTGCGCGGCGAGGCCAACCTATACAGCCAGGAACAGCAGGGCAGCCGGGGCCAGAGTGGTTGCCGGGTGATGCTAAACCCCCGCTAAGCGAAGCTCGAGCCCACCCATTCCCCAGGAGTGCGCCTCCTGGGGCTTGTTTTTGCCCTGGCCCTGGCCTTGGGCTTTGCGCTTTCGGCCTTTGGCTTTAGGCTATATCTCGTGCCAGGAATTGCCATCATTGGAGCCCAGTGGGGCGACGAAGGAAAGGGCAAGGTGACCGATGCCCTCGCAGAGAATGCCGACTTTGTGGTGCGCTACCAGGGCGGGGCCAACGCCGGCCACACCGTGGTGGCCCAGGGCCAAACCTTCAAGCTGAACCTCCTGCCCACCGGGGTCATCCACCCCCAGGCCACCAACATCCTGGGCGACGGCATGGTCATAGACGCCTTCCGCTTTGCCGAGGAGATGCAGAATATCCGCGCCGAGTGCTTAGAGCCCAGGGTGCTGGTCTCCGACAAGGCCCATCTGGTACTCCCCCACCACAAGCACGTGGAGGCCCGCAACAACTTCGTGGGCACCACCAAACGGGGCATCGGGCCGGCCTACTCCGACCGGGCGCGGCGGGTGGGCATCCGGGCGGGGGATTTGCTCAACGAAGCCGTGCTGAAGGAACGGGTCGAGACCCTGCTCACCGAGAAACCCAACTCAACCAAGGAAGCGGGCTGGGACACCCCCGCCAAAGCCCTGGCCGACCTCGGCCAGATGCGCGAGATCCTGGCCCCCCATATCGCCGACACCGGGCGCCTGCTGCGTGAAGCCATTCAGCACGGCAAAAAGGTACTCTTCGAAGGGGCCCAGGCCACCCTCCTGGACCTCAACTACGGCGACTACCCCTACGTGACCAGCTCGCACCCCACCGTGGGGGGCATCATCGTGGGCACCGGGGTGAACCACAAGGCCATCAACAAGGTCTATGGGGTGGCCAAAGCCTACGCGACCCGGGTGGGTAACGGCCCCTTCCCTACCGAACTCCACGGTGAAGAAGACGAGTTCTTAAGGCAGAAAGGGGGCGAGTTCGGGGTGACCACCGGGCGGGCAAGGCGCACCGGCTGGCTCGACCTGGTGCTACTCAAGTACGCCTGCGAGGTCAACGGCTTCGACGGGCTGGTGATCACCAAACTGGACGTGCTTTCGGGCTTCCCCACCGTGAAGGTGGGCATCGAGCACCTTGCGGATGGCAGCGTGAAGTACGAGGCCATCCCCGGCTGGGGCGACCTCTCGGGCATTGGGAGCCGCGAACAGTTGCCCAAAAGCGTCAAGCGCTTCATCGAACTGATTGAGGACTATACCCAGACCCCGGTGGTGATGTTCTCCACCAGCCCCCGGCGCGAGGACACCTTCGGCGCAGTAAGCTGGGTTTAATACCAGATTTGGTTAGTTCGTCACCAATTGGTGACGAACTAACCCAACTAAAAGGAGACGCTTCCTTCGCCGACTAAAGGGAGGGGTGTGCTTTAGGATTCAAAAAGATAGCCTCTGATTTTTCGATTGGTATGACTATCTTTTTGAATCCGGTATAAGTGGCAAATCCCTGATTTCCCCACTTTCTAGGGGCCCCCGCGGAAGGCGGAAGCACTCTTTCGAATAGAAAAAGCACCGCTTGCCGCAGCAGGCCCAAGGCGAAGCCTTCCGCGGGGTACTCAGCGCAACACCTCCCCCGGCTTAATCCGCAAAGCCCGCCAGAGGGGCAGGAGCGAGGCCAGCATCACCACCAGCAGGCTGAAGCTCGAGACCCACACAAAGTCGGAGGGCTTGATGTCTACCGGCAGGCGGGTCAGGAAGTACAGTTCACCGGGAATTTCCACCGGGCGCCACTGGAAATAGCTGGACAGGCCCCAGCCGAGCAGGTTGCCCATCAGAATGCCCAGCGCGCCCAGAATCAGGCCCTGCAGGGCAAACACCCCGGCCACCTGGGTTCCCCGCGCCCCCATCACCCGCAACAGGGCGATGTCGGGGGTTTTTTCGATCACCGTGAGCACCAGCACGCTGGCCATACCCAGCGCCGCCACCACCACAATCAGAAAAACCACAATCCCAATCACCCGCTTTTGCAGGGCCAGTTGCTCTATGAGGGTGCGGTTGCTGGACTGCCAGGTCTGGGGGAAGTAGGCACGCCCCGCCAGGGCCAGGCCCACGTCGGGGGCTTTGTCGGGGTTGCGCAAGCGGATTTGATACCCCGACAGCGCGGTGGGCTGCTCCATCAGTTCGCGGGTATCGGCCAGGGTGGTGAAGGCAAATCCGGCGTCGAGCAGGTAGTTGCCGGTCTGGAAAGTGCTCACCACCTCGAGCTGAATCCGCTTCTGGTTGATCGAGACCAGAAACA
>CALFDH010000116.1 GCA_937950405.1 uncultured Meiothermus sp. | reverse complement strand
TGTATGCCGACCTGGGGGCGCTGGGGGTCTCGGTTTACGTGAACCCTGGTCTGGAAGCCATCGGCGAGGCCCAGGTGGTGGTGATGAGCTACCCCGAAGCCCTGGCGGCGTTTCCGGCCCGGCCCCAAGACTGGCGGCTGGTGCTCGAGGTTGGGCGCCGATACCTGCGGGAAGACCTGCTGGAGCGCCTCTATCGCATGGGCTACCTGCGCGAGGAGGACTACCGCGTGCAGGGGGATGTGCTCGAACTGGAGGAAGTCCGGCTGGAGTTCTTCGGCGATGAACTCGAGGCCCTCAAGGTAGCTGGCGAGCCCCGGCAGCGCTACGTCCTGACGGCCCGCGAAGGCAAGGCCGAGGCCTGGGACTCCCACAAAATCGTGCACTTCCCTGGCACGGTCTACCTCGATACCCCGGCCCTGGCCCCCGAGGCGCTCTGGGCGCTAATTGCGGGGCGTAGCCGGGTCGCCTTTGGCCTGGGGGGGCCCGAGCTGCCCGCCCTACCCCTGCCCTATAAACCCCTCCCTCCTTACCGGGCCCGTATCTCGCAGTTTGTGCAAGATGTGCATACCTGGATGGAGGCCGGTTTTTCGGTGGTGTTCTTCTACCGGCACCCCAAGAGCCGCAGCTATCTTTTGCAAAAACTACAGGGGTCAGGGGAGAGGGGTCAGGGTTCCACCGGGTTGTCCTATGCCCTGACGCCCGACACCCTTCGTTCCACCCCCACCCTGAAGCCCCAGCCCGGAACCCTGAACCTGGTGCCCGCGCCCTTCGAGGGGGCCTTCCTGGACCCCGAACTGCGCACGGTGTATCTGAGCGAGGCCCACCTGTACGCCTTTGGGGGGGCCGAGGTGCTGCGCAACCGGCGGGTGGTGGGGGGCGAGGTGGCCGACCCTGGGGCGCTCTCGGTGGGCGACTACCTGATCCACCCCGAGCACGGCATCGGGCAGTACCTGGGCTTAGAGACCCGCGAGGTGCTGGGGGCCAAGCGCGACTACCTGGTTCTGCAGTATGCGGGCGAGGGGAAGATGTACCTGCCGGTTGAGCAGCTACCCCTGCTCAAGCGCCACCCGGGCACCACCGACGACACCCCGGCCCTCTCGTCGCTCGGCAAGGGGGAGTGGAAGCGCACCCGGGAAAAGGCCCAGCGCGATGCCGAGGAGCTGGCCCAGCGGATGCTGGTGCAGCACGCCAAGCGCGAGGCCACACCGGGCCGGGTTTTTGGCCCTCTGCCGGAGTGGGATGCGCTGGTAGAACAGAACTTTCCCTTTGAACTCACCCCCGACCAGCACAAAGCCCTGGAGGAAACCCTGCGCGACCTCGAGGCCCCCCGTCCCATGGAGCGCCTGATCTCGGGGGATGTGGGCTTCGGCAAGACCGAGGTGGCTTTGCGGGCCGCCCACCGGGTGGTGGGGCACGGGGCCCAGGTAGCGGTGCTGGTGCCCACCACGCTCCTGGCCGAGCAGCATACCCAGACTTTCCAGAAGCGTCTGGAGGGCCTGCCGGTGCGGGTAGCGGGCCTCTCGCGTTTCACCTCGGAGAAGGAGGCCAGCGCCATTCTGCGCGACCTGGCGGCGGGCCGGGTGGACATTGTGATCGGCACCCACCGCCTTTTGTCCCCCGACGTGCGCTTCAAAGACCTGGGCCTTTTGGTGGTGGACGAGGAGCACCGCTTTGGAGTGGCGCAAAAAGAGCGCATCCGCGAGCTCAAAGAGGCCGTGAACGATCCCCCGTTGGGACGGGCAGGGCCCGTGCATCCGGTGGACACCCTGTTTTTGTCGGCCACACCCATTCCCCGCACCCTCTATAGCGCCCTGGTGGGTCTGCGCGACCTCAGTAGCATCCAGACCGCCCCGCCGGGCCGCAAGCCCATCCAGACCATCCTGGCCCCCTACAACCCCGCATTGGTGCGGCAGGGGATTATGGACGAGCTCGAGCGCGGCGGCAAAGCCTTTTACGTGCACGACCGGGTTGCTACCATCCTGGCGCGGCGCAAGTACCTGGAAGCCCTGGTGCCCGAAGCCCGGATTGGGGTGGTTCACGGCCAGATGAGCGAAACTGCGGTGGAGGAGACCATGCTGGCCTTTGCCGAGGGGGCTTTTGACGTGCTCCTGGCTACCACCATCATCGAAAGCGGGCTGGACATCCCCGAGGCCAACACCATCCTGGTGGAGCGGGCCGACAAGCTGGGCCTGGCGGCCCTCTACCAGCTCCGCGGACGGGTTGGGCGCAGAAAAGAGGAAGCCTACGCCTACCTGTTTCACCCCCTGCGCCTGACCGAAGGCGCTGAGCGCCGTCTGGCGGCCATCGCCGACCTCTCCGACCTGGGCGCGGGCCACCTCCTGGCCGAGAAGGACATGGAAATTCGCGGGGTGGGCAACCTGTTGGGGCCCGAGCAGCACGGTCACATCCGCGCGGTGAGCCTGGAAATCTACACCGAGCTATTGTCGGAGGCCATCCGCAAACTCAAAGGGGAGCAGGTGGAGCTCGAGCGCCACGTCACCCTCGACCTCCAGCTTTCGGCCCGCCTCACCCTCGAGTACATCCCCAGCCCTGCTGCCCGTAGCCGCTACTACGGTCGCCTGGCCGAGACCAAAAGCCTGGCCCAGCTCTCCCGCATCGCCAAAGAACTCAAAGAACGCTACGGCCCCGCACCCGAGGAGGTGGAAAACTTCCTGGCCCTCACCAAACTCCGCCTGGTAGCGGAGTCCAAGGGGGTGATCTCCATCACCGAGGACATGCTTCACCTGCAGATTGCCTTCGAGACCGCCCGCCTCGACTACGACGCCAAGGCCCTGCGGGCCTTACCCTTCCGGGTCGAGCCCACCCAGTACCCGCCGGGGTTTCGCATACCCAAAAAAGGCCTGGCCGCGCAGGAGTATGTGCAGGCTATCAGTGAGGTGTTGTACCTGGTGGGCTGATCGAGTCCAGCGCATTCCACAGCCGCAGAATCAAAGGGTGGATGGTGTTGAGGCTTTTGGCCCTGATGTGCTTTCCCACCACCTTTAGATATCCCTCTGAAGCCATTTGTTCTACAACAGACCGCAGGGGACTCCACAAATCCAAGCTTGTGCGGGCCTCGAGGCGCCCTACATCCACCCCTTCCCGCAGTCGCAGGCCCAGCATTAGGGCTTCTTTGGCGTGCTCGAGGGGGCCAATTTCTTCTGTTGCAGGCGCTTCGCCTGCCAGCCAGCGCGGAAGTGGGCGGTTGCTGGCGCGGATGGCATACAGGGCTTTTCCTGCTTCAGCAGGCAGATGGGCCGCCGCCCCCGGCCCCAGCGCCCCCCAGAAGCCCAGTTGCCAGTACACCCGATTGTGCTGGCTTTCCTGCTGGGGCAGGGCAAAGTTGGAAACCTCGTACCGCACAAAACCGGCCTCTCCCAGGATTTCCTCGGCTTGTTCGAAGGCGCGGGCCTCCTGCTCCTCGTCGGGTTGCAGGTTGGCCAGCGCAAAGGGCGTACCGGGCTCTATTTGCAGTGTGTAGGCCGAAATATGCCCCACGCCCAGCGCGCGGGCTTCGCGCAGGTCGGCCTCGCAGTCTTGTCCGGGCAGGCCCAGAATCAGGTCCAGCGAGGTGCAAAAACCGGCTTCCAGGCTCATCTCCACCGCCTTCAGGGCGCCTTTGCGTCCGTGGGCCCGGCCCAAGGTTTTGAGTACATCGTCCTGAAAACTTTGTACCCCCAGCGAAAGCCGGTTCACCCCCAGGCTCCGCAGCAGTTGCAACCGCTCGGCATTGAGCGTACCGGGGTTGGCCTCCAGGGTGACCTCGGCCCCGCCAATCTCCCAGGGCAGCGTGGTAAACAGGGCCCAAAGCTCGGCGCTCCGCAGGAAGCTGGGCGTGCCGCCGCCGAAGTAAAGGGTTCGGAGGGGCCCTGGGTACTGCTCGTGCAGGGCGCTGGCCTCTTCAGCCAGCCGCTCGAGGTAGGCCGCTACCACCCCGCCGTGCCGCCTGACCACGTGAAAATCGCAGTAGGGGCAGATGGTGGGGCAGAAGGGAACGTGAACGTACAGGCCCTGCATCATCCGCCGCTTCGCAAAGCCTGGCCGAAGAAGCTCCGGGCCCGGCTCATCAGATTGGAATAGTCGTTGCCCCTGAAAGTGTGGCCCGCGCCGGGGTAGGTAAAACACTGGTGGGAAACGTTGTTTTTTCGTAGCGCCGCACAAATTTCACCAGCCCAGGCGTAGGGCGTTTGGGTATCGGCGGTGCCGTGGTGCACCTGCACCTGGGCCCGGATACGGGCGTAAAAATTGATGGGGGAGATTTGCGCCAGGGTCTGGGCCGGGGTGTTCAACTCGTCGCAGCCGCGCTGACGGTTGGTGAAAACAAAGCAAATCTGCCGTGCATTCTTCAGGTCGTCGCCGTGCATGGTGCCGTAGAGCAACACCGCCCGAATTTGCGGGTCAAGCACCGCTACCCGCTGGGCAACTCCGCCGCCCATGCTGTGCCCCATCAGCCCCACGCTGGGCAGGGCTTTTTCCAGCGCGCCCCGCCCGGCCTGAGACCGCACAATGGCAGCCAGATCGAGTATTTCCCGCGCATAGAGCACCCTCGAGGCCCCCTGCTCGGGGCTCCCCTGCGACAGCCCATGCCCGCGCAGATTGGGGTGAATGGTGACGAACCCCGCCCTGGCAAGGCTGTCGGCATAGCGGGTGGTGTAGGCCAGGGTGCGGTAGGTGGCGGGGCTCACGTACCCATGAATCACAATCACCACCCCAAAGCGCCCTGCCGTGTTGGGCACGTTCATGAAGCCGTACATGGTCAGGCCATCGGAGGGGTAGCGCACCAGATAGCGGGTAAAGATGGGGTTACGCTCCAGCACCCGCTCGGCCACCAGCGTCCCGCCGCCGTAGCGAAGGCGGGCGAGTTCGGGAATTGTGGCAACAACCTGTGCAAAGACCACTGAGGCCAAGCCGATTACGCCAAACGCCAGAATTACGCCGAAGGGCTGCACTAGACAACAATACGGGTTTGGTGGGGATGGCGGGTTGTTCAAAGGCACATTCGTTACAAGCCACCGCCGCGATGGATTTCAGGTGTCATTCCGGGCGTAATTCGTCACAGGGCCAGGTAACGTGTGCATGTTACACTTAGCCTACTATGGTTGAGCCGGCCATCGCACTCTTTGGGGGCGCCTACGAGAATGCTTCGCAGGTCCTCGAGGAGTTGTTACGCGAGAGCGGGGCGCGTTATGCACTGTTGCTAGACCGCAAGGGGTTCGTGTTGGCCCACAAGGAAGCCCTCTGGGCGCCCAGACCACCGGCGCTGGACTCGCTGGCTACCCTCATTGCCGGAAACGCCGCCGCTACCCAGGCCCTGGCCAAAATGCTGGGCGAGTCCCGCTTCAACGAGCTACTGCACCAGGGGGCCACGCACGGTCTGTACGCCGAGGAGGTAGGCGAGCTGGCCTTGCTGGTGGTCATCTTCGATAACTCGGCTCCGGTGGGCCGGGTCAAGCTGTTCGGCAAGCGAGCGGTGCAGGCCCTCGAGGTCATCACCCGCGACTCGGTGGTGCAACCTGGAACCCTCGGGATTGATCATGAGTATCGGGATGGGGCCAGTGCCCTCCTGGACGAACTATTTGGGAACTGATATGAGCACGATCAACTTTGCCGCCAGGGAGATCAACTTCAAAATTGTCTATTACGGCCCCGGAATGTCCGGCAAGACCACCAACCTCAAGTGGGTCTTCCAGCAGGTGCCCCAGAACCGCAAAGGGGAGATGGTCTCCCTGGCTACCGAGGACGAACGAACCTTATTCTTCGACTTTTTGCCGGTGGATTTGGGTGAGGTGAAGGGCTTCAAAACCCGCTTCCACCTCTACACCGTGCCGGGGCAGGTCTTTTACAATGCCAGCCGCAAGCTGATCTTGCGGGGAGTGGATGGGCTGGTATTTGTAGCCGACTCGGCCCCCAACCGTTTGCGGGCCAATGCCGAGTCCATGCGCAACCTGCGCGAGAACCTCGCCGAATATGGCATCAAGGCTGAGGACATCCCCATCGTGCTCCAGGCCAACAAGCGCGACACCCCCGATGCCCTGCCGGTAGAGATGATCCAGGCCGTGATTGACCCCGAGATGCGCCTGCCCATCTTCGAAGCGGTGGCCACCACAGGGGTGGGGGTCTTTGAGACCCTTAAGGCGGTCAGCCGCCAGGTGCTCTCCCGAGTAGCGGCAGCCAGTTAAGCGGCCTCTTGATAAGCTTTCTAAATCCAGGCTCGGTGGTAGCCTGGTTTGTTGCTTGTTCGTATGTGTTTTCTGCATGGATTTCGACGTCTATTAGCGAACCTGCCCAGAAGTGACCCAAAAGCGATATACAAGTCCCTCGGACGCGCCCCCTGGCGCGGCAAGTGAGGGGCGCGCTTAGCGCCGCTCACGCGCAGAGTTTGGTATATGACCTGTCATAACGGATTCAAAAAGATAGTCATACTAATCGAAAAATCAGAGGCTATCTTTTTGAATCCTGGAGCACACCCCTCCCTGGCACACACTAGTCTCGGCCTGCCGACCTGGGATTGGTATGCTGTGAAGGCATGAAAACCACCCCACTTCATCAAGCGCACCTGGCCTTGGGGGCCAAGATGGTTCCCTTCGCGGGCTACGAGATGCCCATCCAGTACACCTCTATTACCTCCGAACACCTGGCCGTACGAGGGCTCGCGGGCATGTTCGACGTAAGCCACATGGGAGAGTTCTGGATACGGGGGCCGGGGGCGCTTTCCTTCTTGCAGTTTGTGACCCTGAACGATGTCTCCAAGCTCAAAGTGGGGCGGGCCCAGTACTCCATGTTGCCCAACGAGCGGGGGGGCCTGGTGGACGATATTTACATTTATCGGACGGGCGAAACGGAGTACTTGATGGTGGTGAACGCCGCCAACATTGAGAAAGACTGGGCTCACCTCAACAGCCTGAGGGCGGGTTTTGAAGTGGAGCTCGAGAACGCCTCCGACTTCTTTGCCCTCATTGCGGTACAGGGCCCCCAGGCTGTGGGCGTGCTGCAAAAGCTCTCGGACACCGACCTGACCTCACGCAAGAAGAACGATACCTTCATGGGAAAGCTGGTGGGGAAGTGGGTGCGCTTTGCCCGCACCGGTTACACCGGCGAAGATGGCTACGAGGTGTTTGTGGCCCCCGACGAGGCCCGGGTGGTCTGGGACGCCATGTTAGGGGCGGAAGTGACCCCCTGTGGGCTGGGGGCGCGGGATACCTTGCGGCTGGAGGCAGGCTTCCCCCTCTACGGCCACGAGCTAACCGACGAGACCAGCCCCCTTTGTACACCCTTTAGCTGGGTGGTCAAAAGCCACAAGGAGTTTCACGGCAAGGAAGCGTTGCTAAAAAACCCCTGCGAGCGTCAACTGGTGGGCTTGCAGGTGGAAGGGGGCATTCCCCGCGAGGGCTACCGGGTGCTGAAGGAGGGTCGGGAAGTGGGGTTCCTGACGTCGGGTACGCACTCGCCCATGCTGAAAAAGGGCATCGGGATGGCGTATGTGAAGTCAGACCTCGCTGCTTTGGGCACTTCCCTGGACGTTGAAATTCGGGGCAGGATGGCAGCCGCAACCGTGGTCGAGATGCCTTTTGTCAAGTTGCAGTGATGGCAGCTTGCTTAGGGAGCATTAGCCGCACCGTTTTAGCGCTGGTATCCCCCTCCCGGCCTCGCACCGGACGTTCAGTATGTTGGGTTTATGCCGCTCATTACGGAAAAACCGGATGTGCGATGCCACCCTCCCCCGCCAGGAGGGAGGGCGAGGCGCTACGATAAAGTTCGGTGGGAACCATGCCCCTGTGCCAAGTGTGGTGTTTGGCAATAAACTGACTGCCGAGGTGACATCATGAACTATCCTTCCGAGCTCAAGTACACCAAGTCGCACGAATGGGTTCGCCTCGAGGGCGACGTAGCCGTGGTGGGTATCACCGATTTTGCCCAGGATGCGCTGGGCGACGTGGTGTTTGTAGAACTACCGCAGGTGGGCAAAGTTGCCGAAGCGGGGGCTGCGGTAGCGGTGGTGGAGTCGGTCAAGACCGCCTCGGATATTTACGCGCCGGTAGCAGGTGAGATTATCGAGGTGAATGCTGCCCTGGGAGATAAACCCGAGCTGCTCAACCAGTCGCCCTATGGTGAAGGGTGGCTGTTCAAGATGAAGGTCAATCCTGCTGACGTGGAGGGGCTTTTGTCGGCGGCGGACTATCAGGCCGTAGCGGAAAGCCAGTGACTATTTCGGCGTTGTTGGTGGCGAAGGTTTGATTGGTGCCATAGTTACTGGCGACCAGACCCGTAACCGCTGTAATACCATCTTTGGTTGAACACTTTACATGCTGTAGGAGCAGGGGGTAGGGGACAGGTTAGAGGCCCACTACCTAGCTCCTACCACCCACTCCTACCTTGTACCAACTCTGCGCGTGAGCGGCGCTAAACGCGCCCCTCCCTTGCCGCGCCAGGGGGCGCGTCCGAGGGACTTGTATATCGCTTTTGGGTCACTTCTGAGCAGATTCGGTATTACGTGTCGTTGAAAGTTGGGTATATACCTAAATACATCGTCGTAGAGATATCCGTACACTTCCAGGTTTCCGGGAGGGATTGACAAAGAGCCCCCTCCCTACCACGTAGGGAGGGCCGGGGAGGGTACTGGGCAAGGCCCTGAACCGATCTGCTGTGAGAAGGCGCTGCTCGGCAACCCCATCTAACCTCACCTACGTCGTAGGGGAGGAACGAAAAGGTTTCTGCTACGGCTTTTACTAGAGCGTACTGCATAGTTCGCGCCGCAATGGACACTTTGTACGGGTATTTATGCGATTGGTGTACTAAAGTTGGAAAGACTGTACAACCGTCACTTTCAGGCTCACGGCTGCATGGGCTATCATGGCAATGGAAAAAGCAACCGGCTGCTGATGGGAGAGATGGGCCTGTCCCACGCCGAAGGAGCAACCGCCCCGGAATCTCTCAGGCAAAAGAACCACAGCGGCACAATCTGGAGAGAGGCGTCAAACGCCCGCCGACGGGATAACACTCTCAGGCAAAAGGACAGATGGGGTCAAGTTTCTTCCGATTGCGAAGAGAGGAGACCCCATGTCAGACACGCAAAAGCCCCGCTCCACCGATTTCTCGAGGCGCCACATTGGCCCCACCCCGGAAGACATCCAGGCGATGCTCGAGGCGGTGGGTGTAACCAGCCTGGACGAGCTCATCGCCCAAACGGTGCCGGCCTCAATCCGAGAAGCCGCGCCCCTGGACATTGGCCCCGGTCTGAGCGAGACCGAGATGCTGGCGCGGATGCGGGCCATTGCCGAAAAGAACCAGGTCTTCACCTCGCTGATTGGCCAGGGTTACTACGGAACCATCCTACCCCCCGTCATTCAGCGAAACCTGCTGGAAAACCCGGCCTGGTACACTGCCTACACGCCCTACCAGCCCGAGATAAGCCAGGGGCGGCTGGAAGCATTGCTTAACTTCCAGACCATGATTGCCGACCTGACCGGCCTGGATATTGCCAACGCCTCGCTGCTGGACGAGGCCACTGCGGCTGCTGAGGCCATGGCGGTGGCGCAGCGCAGCTGTAAGCACCCGCGCAAGGCGTTTTTTGCCGACAAGAACCTGCACCCCCAGACCCTGGCCGTGCTGCAAACCCGCGCCGAGCCCCTGGGCTGGGAGCTGGTGGTGGGCGACCCGGAGGCCGACCTGCACCCCGAGGAGCTCTTTGGGGCTATCTTCCAATACCCCGATACGCTGGGGCAGATCCGCGACCTGCGGCCATTTATCGAAAGAGTGCGGGCGGCTGGGGGTGTGGCTGTCGTGGCTGCTGACCTGCTGGCCCTTGCCCTGCTGACCCCGCCCGGCGAGCTGGGGGCCGATATTGCGGTGGGTTCGGCCCAGCGCTTTGGGGTCCCGATGGGCTACGGCGGGCCCCACGCCGGTTACATGGCGGTCAAGGATGCCCTCAAGCGGGCCCTGCCGGGGCGGCTGGTGGGGGTCTCGATAGACTCGAGGGGCAACCGGGCCTACCGCCTGACCCTCCAGACCCGCGAGCAGCACATCCGCCGCGAGAAGGCCACCTCTAACATCTGCACCGCGCAGGTCTTGCTGGCGGTGATTGCCTCGATGTACGCGGTCTACCACGGGCCGGACGGCCTGCGCGAGATTGCCCAGAGCGTCCACGACAAAACCAGCATACTGGCGGCGGGCCTCGAGCGCCTGGGCTTTGCACGGGTCAACCCCCACTTTTTCGATACCCTGACCCTCCGGGCCGAGGGCCGGGCAGAGGAAATCCTGAGCGAAGCCCGCAAGCGGCGCATCAACCTGCGCAGGGTGGACGATGAACACATTGGTATCGCCCTGGACGAAACCACCACACCCGAGGTTATCGAGGCGGTTTGGGAGGCATTTGGGGGGCGCTTCAAGTACGCCGATTTCGCTCCCTCAAGCCATCTGCCGGCAGGTCTGGTGCGCACCTCCAGCTACCTGACCCATCCGGTTTTCAACCGCTACCACTCCGAGACCGAACTTATGCGCTACATGCGCAAGCTGGCCGACCGCGACCTGGCCCTCGACCGGGCCATGATTCCCCTGGGCTCCTGCACCATGAAGCTCAACGCCGCCGCCGAGATGATGCCCATAAGCTGGCCGGAGTTCGCCAACCTCCACCCCTTTGCCCCTCTGGAGCAGGCCGGGGGCTACCGGGAACTTTTCGACACCCTGAGCCGCTGGCTCTGCGAGATTACCGGCTACGATGCCATCTCGCTTCAGCCCAACTCGGGGGCCCAGGGGGAGTACGCCGGGCTTTTGGCCATCCGGGCTTACCACCGCTCTAGGGGCGAGGGGCACCGCAATACTTGCCTGATTCCCTCTTCGGCCCACGGCACCAACCCGGCCTCGGCGCACATGGCCGGGATGGAGGTGGTGGTGGTGGCCTGCGACGAGCAGGGGTACGTGGATTTGCACGACCTCGAGGCCAAAGCCCAGCAGCACGCCGACAAACTGGCGGCCGTGATGGTCACCTACCCCTCCACCCACGGGGTGTTTGAAGAGAAAATACGAGAGCTGTGCGAGATTGTGCACCGCTACGGCGGACAGGTTTACCTGGATGGGGCCAACCTCAACGCCCAGGTGGGTCTCTCCAAGCCCGGCCATTACGGAGCCGATGTCTCGCACCTCAACCTGCACAAGACCTTTGCCATTCCCCACGGCGGTGGCGGGCCGGGGATGGGGCCCATTGGGGTGAAGGCCCATCTGGCCCCGTTCCTGCCGGGGCACCCGGTGCTGGACGGCGGCACCGCGCCGGTGGGGCCGGTCTCGGCGGCCCCCTATGGCTCGGCCTCCATCCTGCCCATCTCCTTTGCCTATATCTGGATGATGGGCAGCGAGGGGCTGCGGCGGGCCACCGAAGTTGCCATTCTCAACGCCAACTATATTGCCCGGCGGCTCGAGCCCCACTTCCCGGTGCTCTACAAAAACGAAAAGGGCCGGGTGGCCCACGAGTGCATCCTCGACCCCCGAGCCTTCAAGAAATTCGACATCACCGCCGAGGACATCGCCAAGCGCCTGATTGACTACGGCTTCCACGCCCCCACCATGAGCTTCCCGGTGCCCGGCACCCTGATGGTCGAGCCCACCGAGTCGGAGTCCAAGCACGAGCTCGACCGCTTTATTGGCGCCATGATTGCCATCCGGGAAGAAATTGCCCAGGTGGAGCGGGGCGTGCTCACGGCAGAAGAAAGCCCCCTGCGCCATGCCCCCCACACCGTGCTGGACATTGCCGATGAGCACTGGAATCGCAAATACACCAGGGCTCAGGGCTGCTTTCCGGGGGGGCAGTCGGCGCTGGACAAGTACTGGAGCCCGGTGAACCGGGTGGACAACGTATACGGCGACCGCAATATTGTGTGCGCCTGCCCGCCTGTGGAGGACTACGCCCAGGCCACGGACTGATACCAACTTCAGCCAGATACCCAGCTTTCGGCAACTCGCAAGGTGGGATTGATGGCAGGAGGTAGGCTGCGGTTTTCCAACGCTTCCCCTGCCCCTTTGTTCCTTGCTTGATGGGCGAAGTGTTCAGACAAAGATGGTTTGTGACGTATACTCCAGTTATCTCTATGTGTCCAGCACAGCAAAACCTGCTATTCGGTGCAAACACTAAGTATCTGGAGCAAGCACTTGTGAAAACCGCTCTATCCCCTGGCCTCGAGTCAAGTGCCAGGCTACCTGGTTGAGCGCTCTTTACGGAGCCAGGTTCCCCAAAACCCTGACTGATATGCTGTAGCTGTGCTGCCGCCGGAAGCCCGACCCGACGCCTCCCTGCCCACCCGCGTAGCCTCGTCGCTGGTGGGGGTGGTGGTGCTTTTCCTGGTGTTGTGGGAAGGGCGCATTCTGATGTTCCTGGCTCTGGTTTTCATACTGATACTGGGTTCGCTCGAGCTGCGCTACATGCTCCGAAACAGGGGCATCGAGCTCAACATGGCCTTCCTGATTGGCGGCGGGCTGGTGATGCTTTTGTTCAGCCTGCCCCAGCTTCACGACATCTACCCTGGGGTGCCCTGGCGGGAAATTGCCCTGGGGCTGGTGCTCATTGGGGCCTTTAGCTCCGAGCTGATTGTGGGCGCTAACATCCAGCGCTTCGCTTACAGCCTGATGGCCTTCTTGTACCTGCCCTGGACGCTGGGTTTCTTTCTGTTGCTGCGCCACTCCCCAGACGGCACAGTAGGCCTCTGGATTCTGGCCCTGCCCCTCATTAGCAGCTTTGCCAACGACATTGGCGGCTACTTTGTGGGCCGCTATCTGGGAAAGCGCAAACTGGCCCCTACCATCAGCCCCGGCAAGACGGTAGAGGGCTCTATTGGTGGCATCCTCACCAGTTTTTTGCTCCTTTTTTTGTTTACTGCCATCGTTCGTTCAGCCTATCCTGAAAGCCCCTTTGCCCTGTTCCGACCGGTTGAAATCTTTATTGTCAATCTGGTGCTCTCCTTTGCGGCACAACTGGGCGACCTGACCGAGTCCATGCTGAAGCGGTATTGCGGCGTCAAGGACTCTGGTTACTTCCTACCCGGCCACGGGGGGCTGCTGGATCGCCTGGATTCGCACCTTTTTACGGTGCCGCTCACCTACTATCTGCTGACCATCTTTATTTGAGAGCGGTTCCCACGAATACCCCACACAGCATCCTCTGGAAGCTATGGCGTGTGGGGTAATTTACGCTGCATCGCATGTAGCGTAAATGTGGGAAACGCGATGAGCCTTCCTCAAAATCTATACCCTTGCAGGGCTGATTACAGACCTCTATGCGCAAACCAGTACACTAGCAAGGAGATGAGCGATACCCCCAAACGTATCGTGGTGCTGGGTTCTACTGGCTCCATCGGCACCCAGACGCTGGACGCCTGCCGCTGGCGGGGCTACCGGGTGGTGGGGCTGGTAGCGGGTAAGAACCTGGAACTGCTATCCCGGCAAATTGTCGAGTTTCAGCCAGAAGCGGTGGCGGCCGATGCAAGCATCCTACCGGAGTTGCGGCTTCGCTTTCCAAACCTGTACCTCGCCGATGCACTCGAGGTAGCCGCCTGGCCATCGGATGTAGTCGTGGGGGCTGTTCCGGGGCTGGCGGGTCTGCCGGGGGTGCGGGCTGCCGTGCAGCAGGGCCGCCGAATGGCCCTGGCCAACAAGGAGAGCATGGTGGCTGCTGGGCCGCTGCTCTGGCAGGAAGCAGAACAGAGCGGGGCGGAGATTATCCCGGTGGACTCAGAGCACTCTGCCCTTTTTCAAAGCCTGGTAGGTGAGCCCTTCCAGGATGTGGCCGAGCTAATCCTGACTGCCTCGGGGGGGCCATTTCTGCGTGAGCCAGCAGACCTCTCCAAGGTTACGCCCCAGATGGCCCTCCAGCACCCCCGCTGGAAGATGGGCCCCAAGGTGACCATTGACTCCTCGACCCTGTTCAACAAGGGCCTCGAGGTGCTCGAGGCGGTGCAACTCTTCAAAGTTTCTATTGAAAAAGTGAAGGTGCAGATTCACCCCCAGTCTTACGTGCACTCCATGGTGCGTTTCCAGGACGGCAATATCAAGGCCCAGCTCGGCCCCACCGATATGCGCCTGGCCATCCAGTATGCCCTTACCTATCCCCACCGCCCCCCTACCCCCCTGCGGGACGCGCCTATCCCTGAGCGCCTGGACTTTTATTCCCCCGACACCCGGCGTTTTCCGGCCCTGGCCCTGGCCTACGAAGCCGGGCACATGGGCGGTCTGGCCCCGGTCGTGCTCAATGCCGCCGACGAAATTGCAGTCGAAGCATTTTTGCAGGGTCAGATCGGCTACCTCGGGATTCCCAGGGTGCTGGAAAAAGTGTTGCAGCAGACTCCCAGTGCGCCCCTCACCTGGGACAATGTGTACCAGGCCGACCTCGAGGCCCGTGAACGGGCTCGAGAAATGCTCAACGTTAAGGCATGACCATGAGTAGAAAACCTATCCTGATCCCCCACCCCCTGCGTCTAACCCTCCGTGTTTTGTGGAGTAAAGCATGAGCTTCCTCTGGTTTCTCCTGATTATTTCCATCAGCATCTTCGTGCACGAGCTGGGCCACTATCTGGCAGCCCGCTGGCAGGGGGTGGGGGTCAAGAATTTTGGGGTGGGCTTTGGCCCCACCCTGCTCAAGTTCGACCGCTGGGGTACTACCTGGCGGCTTAACGCCATTCCCCTGGGCGGTTACGCCGAGATCGAGGGTATGATGCCCGGCGATAGCCACGGCTACGCGCGGCTCTCGGCGCTGGGCAAGTTCTTCATTCTGGTGGGCGGGGTGGTGATGAACCTGCTCCTGGCCTGGGGGGTGCTGGCCGCCCTCGCCTCCATCCAGGGGGTACCCCAGACCCGGGCCGAGGTGACCGAGGTGCTGCCGGGCAGCCTGGCCGAGCAGGCCGGCTTTCGGGTGGGCGACCGTATTTTGAGTCTGAATGGGGAGAAGCTCGAGTCCTACGATCAGGTTACCCGCTTCCGCCAGACTCCGGGCGAGAAGGTTTTTGTGGTGTTGCGGGATAACCAGGAAGTCACCCTGCGCTTTAACTGGGACAACCTCCAGGGCAGGCTGGGCATTGTCTACCGGGCCGAGCTGATCGGTTACACCCGCCTCAACTTCTTTCAGGGGCTCAGCCGGGCCATTGGCGAAACGGTGGTGGCGGTACCGCGATTTGTGCAGGAATTCGTAGGGAGTATCGCCCGTATCCTCTCGGGTCAGCAGGCCCAGGGGGTAGCCGGGCCGGTCGGCATTGTTAGCATCACCGGTCAGGCCGCCCAGCAGGGCTTGAGTACCCTGGTGGGACTGCTGGCGGCTATCAACCTGTCGCTGGCGGTGTTTAACCTGCTGCCCATTCCTGGGCTGGATGGGGGGCGTATCCTGGTGCTTGTGGCCAATGTCCTAACCGGCGGACGCATCAAACCCGAGACCGAGGCCCGGCTCTCCTATGGCGGCTTTGTGTTTTTGATTCTGCTGATCGTGCTGGTGACCATCAACGATATTCGCAACCTGGTTGGTGGGTAGAATAACCCCCAGATGGATACCACGGTCTTGATCCCGGCCTACAACGAGGAAGCCCACATCGCTACTGTGGTGGCCGTGGCGCAGGAAGCGGGTCTGCCCGTGCTGGTGGTGGACGACGGCTCTACCGACCATACTGCCCAGGCCGCCGAGCGGGCCGGGGCGAGGGTGCTGCGGCTGCCGGAAAACCGGGGCAAAAGCGGCGCCCTGGCCTATGGGCTGGCCCATGTGCAAACGCCCTACCTGCTGATGCTCGATGCCGACCTTGTCGGCCTGAAAACCAAGCACCTGTGGGCCATGCTCGAGCCCGTTCGCAGCGGTAAACTGGACATGGCCATAGGCGTCTTTAAGTCGGGGGGCCTGATGACCGATTTTGGCAACCGGGCCACCCCCTTTTTATCGGGGCAGCGGGCCTGTACCACCGCGTGGCTGAAAAGCGTCCCCAACCTGACCGAACGGCGCTGGCCAGAGCCCGCCATCACCGACCACCTGGCCCGCACCCAGGCCCGCTGGGCCTATATCGAGTTGCCCGGTGCCAGCCAGATCATGAAAGAGCAGAAACGCGGCTTCTGGCGGGGTCTGGGAATGCGCCTGCGGATGTATGCCGACCTTTTGCGGTATCGATTGGGCAAGAGGTTTGGAGCTTGAACCAAGCTGACAAAAGCCCCATAGCCTGATGCGGAGGTAAATATGCGAATCGAAGTGGCGGTAATGATGCAAGTCCACGTACCCGATGATACCGACCTGGACGATTTGAGCCTCGAGATTGACGAGTCCGGCCTGCGTTTTGTCAGCAACGGCAAAACCGTGGCCGATGCGAGCAGCATTGAGGATTACTACATTGACGAAATTGAGTCAGAAGATGACATTGACGAAGATTGGGACGATGAAGACGACGAAGACGAGGACGATGAAGACGACGAGTAGCCCTCGCTTTCTCCGGTTTTGGTTTCGTTAGCTCATCTGGTCAACACAGAACTAGAGCGCCGTCTCGCGCCTTTTCCAGATACAGTGCGCTTCTGACATATCCAGCGCGACCTACCCAGGATAGCTTTGTCCTGGATGAGGTTACTTGTCCTACTATTTTCTTCTCGAGTAGCCGATACAATACGTTCATGGACGTTTTGAGCCGTGCAGCAGCAGGCGAACGACTTTCAGCCAGCCAAATACGTGAACTCTACGAGCTGCCTTTGCCTGAGGTGGCTGCTGTAGCTCACGAACTTCGGCTCAAACGTGGCAACCCCCAGGTGGTCACTTACCTGATTGACCGCAACATCAACTACACCAACATTTGCAATGTGGCCTGTAATTTCTGTGCTTTTTATCGCACTAAACGGCAGGGCGATGCCTATGTACTTTCTTTTGAGGAAATTGGAAGAAAGATTGAAGAGCTTATGCGTATCGGGGGTCGGCGTATCCTGATGCAAGGGGGCGTGAACCCCGACCTGCCTTTCGAGTGGTATCTCGACCTGCTCCGCTACCTGAAGCAACACTACCCTGAAGTACGTATAGACGCCTTCAGTCCCGAGGAAATCCTGGGACTGGAAAAGATTACCGGACGCAACTGCCGGGAACTACTGATTGAACTAAAGGAAGCTGGACTGGATGGCCTGCCGGGTGCGGGCGGCGAAATTCTGGTGGATGAGGTGCGGGCCAAGGCCGCTCCTGCCCGCATCAAGAGCAGCGACTGGTTTCGCATCCTCGATATGGCCCAAAGCCTCGGCCTGTACACGATTGCGACCATGGTGATTGGGTTTGGCGAGACCTTCGAGCAGCGCATTGCACACCTGCTCAAGATACGCGAGCAGCAGGAAAAAGCCCTGCGCGGGTACGGGCAGGGCTTCGCGGCTTTTGCCATGTGGACGCTACAGACCGAGCACACCCGCCTGAAGGGCAAGGCCCCAGGGGCTACCGCTCACGAGTATTTGCAACAGCTCGCCGTCGCCCGAATCGCGCTGGACAACATCCCCAACCTGCAAGCCAGCTGGCCCAGCATGGGCTTCAAGGTGGCGCAGGCGGCGCTCTACTACGGAGCCAACGACTTCGGCTCCACCATGCTGGAAGAGAATGTGGTGAGCGCTGCCGGGGGCCACAACCGCACCCACGCTACCGTCAGGCAGATTGTCCGCCACATTGCCGACGCAGGCTTTACGCCTGCCGAGCGTGACCCTTTCTACAACATCAAGCAGTACCCCGATGTACAGGCTATTTTGAACGAGAAGCCCCCCGTAGCCTTGCCGTTGGCCTAGGCATCTCATGTGAAAATTGGCATGTTCTCTCCGTCTGGCCCACGCTTGGGTGCGTAACCTGCGTCTGGCCGAGAGGCATTCTCGCTTTCGTGGGCAGCCACGTAAGTGAGCAGCACGATGTCCTGGCAAAGTGTGCACGGCTCTTTTGGGAAGCGCAGTCAGTTTCTGAATACCGTGTCCTCGCGGCTGAAACTCCAGTAAGCAGCAAAAACTGTGAGAAAGGTATAGCCCAGGGTGGTGAGCCAGGTAGTCAAGAGTGCTGGCCAGCCGATGTTATCTTTTACCAAACCCTCGAGCGCCATTACAACACCCAAGCCGGGCAGCGCATAATGCCAGGTTTGCGGTTGAATGTATTCGGAAAAGGCATAAGCCAGCATGGGCGCCATAATGAGCAGATCCAGCGGCGCCAGGTAAGCACCGGCCTCGCGGTAGCTTCGAGCGAATATGCCTATGGACAGCACCAGCCCTACTGCAAAAGCTGCGAACAGCGTACCCGTCAAAAATAGCCCCCCAATCGTAGATGCAGATAAGGAAAGTGCGCCCATTGAAACACTAGAAATGCCATAGCGATTCTCAATAGTTGCGGGTGAATCGTTGCTGGAGAGCAAACTTCCAACTGCAGTACCGACAAATACTGAGATAGCCGAGAAAAAAGCTGCCCCAAGGACAGCCAGTCCTTTGCCGAGCAACAGCTTCCAGGGTTCAATGGGTGCCGACAGCAGAGCCTCGATGGTGCCCATTTGCTTCTCGCCGACCGTAGCATCCAGCGCGACATGCTGCCCCGCTCCCAGCACGGACAGCAGTATGAAAACGGGCAGCACCAGCGCCAGCAAACCCAGGGCCTGCTCTTGCTGGCTTGAGGCTTTTTGGGTTTCCAGCCGGAATGGCTCGAGGTCCTTCTGACCGATGCCCTTGGCCTTGAGCCGTTGCTCGACCTGCTTCTGCCGAATTTGTTGAAGCACTTCTTTTACGCGAAGCGTCGCTACGGACTCCTGCACGCTAATAGGGCTGGCTCTATCGTAGACCACAAACGCATCCTTGGTGAACTCCAAACCCACATCCGCCCCGCGCTGTCGAACGGTCTCGCGTGGGTCTGATGCTGGAGTTACCCGCAGACCATTTTGCTCGAGTTCGCGCAAATATTCCTTTGGAACACCTTTGACGGCAACCAGGTGTACCTTGTCCGCTGCCTGCTGCTGCAAACGCGCCAGAACCCAGTAGGGGGCGTACATCAGCAAGGGCATAATTAAGAGCGGCAGGAGAAGCAGCATCACCATGCGCTCCTCACGGATGTAGGAGATCAGTTCTTTCCAGGCAATTTTCAGGGCTTTCTTCATAGTTTGGAGGCTTCAGCCAGGATATTCAGCGTTTTACCAGAACACCAAAGTATCTAGTGTGCGGTTTGACCACGCACTCGAGCGAGGGCCGCTTCGATGAAGGTCCAAGCTTTAATACACCGTCGTAGAGATGTTCATACACTTCCAGGTTTCTGGGAGGGATTGACCTAAAGCCTCCTCCCTACTGCGTAGGGAGGGCTGGGGAGGGTATTGGGCGAGGGCCTGAATCGCTCCACTCCACGAAGGTGCTGCCCAGCAACCCCACCTAACCTCCCCTACGCCGTAGGGGAGGGACAACAAGCCATCAGATTCGGCTTTCATCACGCAGCGCAGCTAGAGCCGTGACGTTACCTTTATAATAAGCATTTATGCGACTATGTATTTAATTTGTTCAGTTGCGAAACACCACATCCTCACGCTGGAAGTTGCGGTAGGCCAGGTACAGTGCCATACCGGCAAAAAGCAGGGTTGAAAGCCAGGTTATAACAAGCTGCAAAGCAGTAGCCGAGCCCTTCACCAGTGCGTCCAGGGCCAGCACCACATTGATGAAAGGCAGAGTAAAGTACCAGTCCTGCAGTTTGAGAAAATCGGAAAACTGTAAGAACAAAATGGGAATAATCATCACCAGCATCAAGGGGCTCATGTAGCTTTGGGCTTCCTTGAAGCTACGGGCATACAGGCCCAACGAAATCATGATGGCGATGATGAGCAGGGCAAACAAAACCCCCGTGAGCAGCATGGACAGATAACCCAGCGGGTCGAGGGCCAGGGCGCCGCCCAACTGGGCCGGGTTTTCCCCGTCCTGCACCGCCCGAAGCTGTGCGGCAAACAGGTTGCGAAATACCGCTCCACCCAGCAAAAGCCCGGTCAGGGCGGCAAGGGTAGAGAGGAGCGACATCACAAATACCGCCAGCCCCTTGCCCAGGAGAATCTGGATCAGGGGCACGGGGGCTGCCAGAAGGGCCTCGAGGGTGCCCTTTTCCTTCTCGCCTGCCGTGGCATCCACCGCCACCGGCATTCCGCCCATTTGAATGAACAAGACCAGGAAATAGGGAATGAGGAACGCGAACAACCCGGCAGCCCGTTCCTGCTCACGCGAGGCGTCTTTGGTCTCGAGGCGGAAGGGCTCGAGTACCTCTGTCCCGATTCCCCTTGCCCGCAGGCGCTCGGCCACGAGTTGGTCTTTGTACGCCCTGAGCGCACCCTGGACTTTCTCCACCACCAGCGCACTCTGGGTCGCCCCGCCGGATAGCCGGCCGTAGAGGGTGTATTTATCCTTCTCAAAAACTAGGGCTGCTTCGACCTCGCGGTTTTGTACGGCCTCCTGGGGTTTGGCAATTTCAACAGGCTCCACCCGGGCCTTGCGGAGTTGCTCCAGCACTGCTGCCGGAACCCCCACCACCCCCACTTTCTGTACACTCTCCTGGGTTTGCCGGGCTGCACTCCCAAACAGCAGAATGGGGCCAAACATCAGCAGGGGCATGATCAGAATAGGCAGAATCAGGGTGGTAAAGAGCACCCGGCGCTCGCGCACCACGCTCAAGAGTTCTTTTCGGGCAATCATCAAAATTTCGTTCATAATGACCCGCTGAGCGCTTTCAAGCGGCCCCTTCCAAACGCCGGATAAAGGCCCGCTCGAGGTTCCCTGAACCGAGCGCTAAAGCCTCCTGCAAACGGCCCTCATAGACCAGCAAGCCCTGGTGGATGAACCCCACCCGGTCGCAGACCTCCTCAGCTTCGCTCATCACGTGGGTGGAATAGACCAGGGTTTTGCCCAGGCCCGCGTACTGCTTCACAAAATCCAGCAAGGCCCGGCGGGCAAAAACATCCAGCCCTGCTGTGGCTTCATCCAGCAAGAGCACCTGCGGCTGGTGCAGAATGGCCCTGGCAATCACAATCTTCTGCTGCATCCCGGTGGACATGTCCTTCACTTGCTTGTTCAGCACGGTTTGTTCGATGTGCAGCAAATCAGCAACCCAGCCGATGCGCTCTTTGAGTCTGGGCCCCCACAGGTCGTAAAAACTGCCGAAGAAATCGAGCACCTCGTAGCCGGTCAGCTTGTCATAGACCTTCATGCCGCCATTCACAATGCCCAGGTTGCGGCGTACCTCCAGCGATTGCCGCACCACGTCAAAGCCCGCAACCCTGGCACTGCCCGCCGTGGGCCTGAGCAGGGTGGCCAGCATTCGCAGGGTGGTGGTTTTGCCGGCGCCGTTGGGCCCCAACAGGCCATAGACCTCTCCGGGTCGTACCTCAAAGGAAATACCCCGAACCGCCTGAAACTTGCGGTAAGCCTTCTCGATCCGGACAACCTCTATCATCTGCGATTTACTTTACCCCTGAATTATCAGGTTTGAGGGTCGTGACGTTCCTCTCCTAGCCTGTCCGCTTGAGCTTGCCAGTGCGCTTGGCCCATTGTTCAGCAGTGTGAAACACCAGAAGTCCCAGCGGAATCAGCACCACGCCCATCAAGAGCAGGATGCCCAACTCCGGTAATACAGAGGAGAGCGGCGCACCCACCAGTTTATCCGGGGTGGAGTCGGGGTGGTTGATGCCCATCAGCTTGCGGCAGGCCTCGAGGGCGTAGGTGGCGGGGCTCAGGTAGGCCAGTGGCTGCACCCAGGAAGGCAGCACGTTCACCGGATAGTAGATGCCTGAGACCAGCAGCAAAATGCCCTGAAAGATGTTTGTGGCCTGGGCGCCGTTTTCCGGCGACATCACCGGCAGAATGGCGGCCATCAGGCCCAGGCCCATAAAGGCCAGGCTGGCCACCAGCAAGACCACCAGCACGCCCAGCAGGTTGGCTCCGCTCACCGAAACCTGAATAAACAGCACCAGCCCCACCAGAATCACGATGGTACGAAACACGCTGAAAATAATGGCAAAGAGCGAGACCCCCGTCAGGTGGACGAGCCTCGAGACCGGGGCCATAAAGGTGTACTCGAGGGTACCCTCCCAGCGTTCGTAGCTGATGGAGTTGGCAATCTCGTTGTACATGGCCGACAAAAACGACCACAACAGCACCCCCAGCAGGAGCGTCAGGGTCAGGCGAAAGTCGTCCTGGGCCTTGCCGATCAGGGCAATGGTGGCCGAGTTGACGATGGCATAGAACACAAACACCGCCACCCAGCTCATGTAGCGCCGGGTCAGGTGCCAGTCACGGAAGACAAAAGCCCACATGGGGCGGAGGTATCGTTCAAGCATGGTGGTTCCCTTCGATGGTGCGAATAGCCTATAGCTAAGAGCTCATAGCCAAACACTTTTTTTGCTATCAGCTATCGGCTATCCGCTATAGACCACCGGCCTCTTCATCCAGTTCCTCGCCGGTCAGTGCGATAAAGGCTTCTTCCAGGTCGGGCGTACCCGCCAGGCGCTTGAGCTCTTCTGCGGTTCCCTCGGCTACCAGCCGTCCGTGGGCCAGGAAGCCTATGCGGTGGGCAAGCCGTTCGGCCTCGGCCATGTCGTGGGTGGTGAGCAGGATGGTGGTGCCTTCGCGGGCGCGGAGGTCTTCCAGAAAAGCCTGTACGTCGCGGCGGCTCTTGGGGTCGAGGCCGGTGGTGGGCTCGTCTAGCAGCAAGAGCGGTGGGTTGATGAGCAAGGCCCGGGCGATGGAAATCTTCTGCTGCATTCCCCGGCTCATCTCCTCGATGGGGTCGCTGAAGCGGCGGGACTCGAGGCCCAGTTGCTCCAGAATCTGCATGGCCCTTTTTTCGGCCTGGCGGGGCTCGAGGCCGTAGAGCTGTGCAGCATAGAGTAGGTTTTCGCGAGGCGAGAGCTTCTTGTAAAAGGCCGCATCCACACTCACCCGGCCCATCTTGCGGCGCAGCCTGGCCTCATCTTCGGGCAGGCGGTAGCCCAGCATCCGCACCGTGCCGCCATCGGCGGTAAGCAGGGTGGAGAGGATGCGAATCAGGGTGGATTTACCCGAGCCGTTAGGCCCCAGGAGGCCATAGGTCTCACCTTCTCGAACCTGAAAAGAAACCCCCTTGAGGGCCCACTCCTCCTTGAGGGGTGCGCGCAGTCCGTCCCGTTTGCGAAAGACTTTTTTGAGCTCGGACACCTCGATGGCGAGTTGGGTTTGGGTGGGTTTTAGGGTCAGCATAGGTGATCCTGTCTGAGTCGGTTACAGAAGTTAGGGGTGGTATGAACGGCCGTCTGGGCTTGGAAGTCTGGCATGGCCCCTCCAAAGAAACCGGCGGCCCGAAGGCCGCCGAGAAAACGCGAGTAGCGCTCTGAATGCGGGTCGGGTTGGGGTCGGCGCCTCAGGCGCGGAACCGGGTCATGAGAACAATATGGTCATTCATGATTCACCTACCAAAGCTAAGTGTACGCGCCAGCCGTGCGAGTTGGCAAGGGCTTGTAGCGCAGGGAACTTTCAGACGATGTTTTTCTCCGCCAACTTTCGGGTCTGTGAAAAACGCTCGTAGCGGAGTGGGTTGATGTCCAGGCTACGCGCCGCTCCATCGACAATTTCCTCGGCCAGGAGTCGGCCTACCATGGCGGCCTGCTGCACGCCGTGACCGGAGAAGCCGCAGGCATTGAACCAGCCCTCGACCCCCGGCATCCGGCCCAGAATGGGGTTGTGGTCGGGGGTGACCTCGTAATAGCCCCACCAACTCGCCTTCTGGTCGAGCTGAAATAGCTCGAGCCAAGGAAATCGGGCCAGGCCAACTTCCAGGGTGGGCTCGAGCCAGCTCCAGTCCATGCCCTCGCGGAATCCCACGTCCAGAGGATTGCTGCGCCCCAAAATCAGCCGGTCATGCTCGGGGCGAAACCAGAAACCGCTCGAGAGGTCTATGGTCAGGGGATGCCAGGAGGGGTATGGAATGGGCGCTGTACAGAAAACCATGCGCCGCGCCGGTTCCACAGGAATAGATAACCCCGCTCGCCGCCCCAGCTCACCCGCCCAGGCCCCCGCCGCATTGAGCACAAACGGGGTCTGGAAGGAACCCCTGGAGGTTCTGACCCTCCACTCACCGCCCACCTGCTCTGCCATCAGGAACTCGGTTTCGGTGAGTACCTCTGCGCCGAGCGCTCGAGCGCGACGCAGGTACTCCAGGCAGATGCCGTGCGGGTCCACGATGCCGTCGGCTGGGCCAAAGGTGGCTCCCAGGATGGGCTCCAGGCCCTCCGCCATGGGTAGAAAGTCGAACCACTCCTGAGCGGCTTCCAGGTCGCGCACCTCTACGGGCACGCCCAGGCTTTGCTGAAGCTCTACGCCCTTCAGATGGGAGGCCCACTGGCTATCCGGCACCAGGAACAGATAACCGATGGGCCGGTAAGCTGCCTCGGGCATGGCCCGGTACTCCTGAATAGAGTGCCAGGAGAGCAGGATGTTGGTAGCCTCGGTAAACTGCACCCGCACCCCGGCAGCGCTCTTGCCGGTAGAGCCCATCGCCGGAGCAGGGGCTTGCTCGAGCACCCCTACCTTCAAACCGCGCTCGGCCAGACGGAAAGCGCAGGCCGCCCCGATGATGCCGGCCCCCACCACCAAGACATCGTAGCGGGTCATCGGCGCCCAGTTTACCTCAAGCCAGGCTTTTATCCTTAGCATAAACGGTGTCCATGCAACCCCTCACCCTTGCGACCCCGGGTTGCCGTCAGAACTGTTTATGGGGACGACCCCCCTTGGGACAAAGCCCTGCGGGCCTGTTCACCCGTCGGCAACATGCGTACCAAACCAGCCGTTGGAGCCGCCACCCTCTCCCGCAAGGGGAGAGGGAAAGAGGTAAACGATAATAGCCTGACTGCAAGCTGCCGCCCGCCCCCAAAAACCCCGCTCATCCGCTACAATCCAATCGTTCTATGACAAAGGCTCTTTAGCATCAGCTGGGCTTGAATCCTTGGTGATTTGCCGAAAAAGCCGTAAGATTCAGTCGAGGAGGACAAACAATGTTGATGCGGAAAACCAATCTTCGTTGGTGGCTTTTTGTGGTTATGGTGTTTATGAGTTCGGGGCTGGCTCAGCAAAAGGTTGTGAACGTTATTTGTAGCGTAACCCAGAACTGGTGCGAGGCTTTGGGTCCGGCCTTCAAGCAGGCTACCGGTATTGAGGTGCGCATTGTGAGTGTCTCGACCAACGAGGCCCTGGCCCGGCTGCGGGCCGAGCGGGCCAACCCCACTTTCGACGTGTGGTTCGGTGGAACCGGCGACCCACACTACGAAGCCTTCAAAGATGCCATCACCGAGTGGTACCGCGTCAAAGCCTACGGCGATCTTTCGCCCACCATGAAAGCCGCCATCGGCACCACCTACATTCCGCTGTACCAGGGCATCCTGGGCTTTGGCATCAACCCCAAGGTGCTGCAAGACCGGGGCGCGCCGATCCCCCGCTGCTGGAAAGACCTCACCAACCCGGCCTACCGCGGCCTGATTCAAGTCTCCAATCCCAACACCTCCGGCACCTCGTACACCATGATTGCCACGCTAGTGCAGCTTTTTGGCGAGGAGGAAGCCTTCAACCTAATGCGCGGCTTCCACCGCAACGTAGCGGAGTACACCCGCTCGGGGGTAGCCCCTCGCATCGCGTTGGGGCGGGGCGAGATCGGCATCGGGATCCAGTTCATGCACGACCTGGTGGAGTTCAAAAAGCAGGGCTTCCCCATTGAGGTGGTCGCGCCTTGTGAGGGCACCGGCTACGAGATCGGCGGCCTGAGCCTGGTGCGCGGGGCTAAGAACAAAGCCAACGGTCAGGCCTTTATGGATTGGGCTGTTTCCCCCGCCGGCCAGCAGGTGGGTTTCCGGGCGGGTATTTTCTCGCTGCCTTCCAACACCAAAACCCCTTTGATTGAAGGTATTCCCGACCCCAAAGACTTCAAGCTGATCAACTACGACGCCAAAAAATACGGTGACCCCGAGTTGCGCACTCGACTCATTACCCGCTGGACCCGGGAGGTCTTCCCGCTGCCCCGGCGCTGAGGCAGCCCGTTGGGGGGCGTCTGGCAGAGACTGCCAGACCCTCCTCTTGGTTAGCCGGTATGTAAACCAACCCACGATAATACCAGATTCGGTCAGTTCGTCGCCGTGCGGCGACGAACTGACCCGACCGAAGGGAGTGCTCTAGGATTCAAAAAGATAGCCCCTGAGGCTTTTGCTTTTGTAAGGTATCTTTATTGAATCCGGTATAACTCACGAACTCGAGCCGACCTATGGGGGGCTCGAGTTTTTTCTGGGGAGCCTGTATGGCGGTGATGAGACAATCAAGGCCGGGGCGCATCTCCGGCGGGCGTTCGTCGGCCTGGCTGCCTGCGCTGGTCGCACTGCTCAGCTTGCTGATGCTGCCCTGGGGCCGCACCGATCGAAGCCTGCTCGAGTTCGACGGCAAGCTGTTGGTGCTCAGCCAGGCCCCCGGGCTGGGGGTCCTGCTACTGGCCGGGCTGGCGGTGCTAGTGGTGGCAAGCCTGTTGCATCTGCCGCTGGTGCAGCGCGGTTATGCGCTGGTGGGGCTGGGGAGTGCGGGCTTTCTGGCCGGGGTGGGCTGGCTGGTGACGACCGGGGTGCCGTTTGGGGTGGGGGCGCTGCTGGCCCTATCGGCCCTGCTGGTGCTCATCGGCGTCGGACTCAGCGAGTCGGGTATCATTCAGAACGACCCCTTTGTAACCAGCAGCATTTTGATAAGTTCGCTGTTTGTGCTGCTGTTTATCGTTTATCCGCTGTTCACCGTACTGCGCGAGTCGATCTGGATCAAGGGGGTGTTTACGCTCAGTAAGGTTCAGAGCGTGCTCGGCTCGCCGCTGTTTATTAGCATCGAAAACCCCTATACCCCGCAGTCTGAGCAGTTCAGGGTTGCCCTGACCACCTTAGCCCTGGGTCTGGTGGGGGCAGTGCTGGCCGCACGAGGCGGTTTACGTGCGGGGCGGGTTTTTGCAGGGCTGGGGGCTGGACTGGTGCTGGGCTGGATTGTGGGCGCAGGGATTTACGGCGGCGGGGCCTTGCCGACCAGCCTCTACCTGGCCTTGATCGTAGCCCCCATCACTACCGGGCTGGGGCTGGTGTTTGCCCTGCTGGAGCAGCGCTCGAGGGCCGGCTGGGTGCGTCGCAGCCTGGCTATCGTCAGCCTGCTGCCCTTGATTACACCGCCGTTTGTCTTCGCTTTTGCCCTCATTTACTGGCTGGGCCGCAGCGGCATCATCACCGGCGATCTGCTCGGCCTCAAAAGCAACTTTTTGTTCGGCATCAACGGTGTGGCCATCGCGCAGATTTTCGCATTTACTCCGGTGGCCTTCTTGATTCTGCGCGGCTCGGTGCAAGGGCTCAACCCTGCCTTTGAGGAGGCCTCAGCCACCCTGCGGGCCCAGCCCTGGCCCACCTTCCAGCGGATCACCTGGCCCCTCTTGCGGCCCGGTCTAGCTGCGGCTTTCTTGCTGACCATCATCGAGTCGCTGGCCGACTTTGGCAACCCCATGCTGCTGGGCGGCGACCGCAACTTTTTGGCCACTGAGGTCTTCCTGGCCCTCACCGGACGCTACGACCCCAACGAAGCCGCGGTATACGGCACGGTGCTGTTGGGTTTGGTGTTGGTGGTGTTCGCACTGCAACGGCTATGGCTGGGCAACACCTCCTTCGTTACGGTAACCGGCAAGCCGGGCGGCGGCAACTTTTCGCCGCTACCGCTCTGGCTCGAGCGCACCCTCCAGACCGTGCTGGCCCTGTGGGGGCTGGCGGTGGTGCTGCTGTACTTCTCGATCTTCTACGGCTCCTTTGTGCAGATCTGGGGCATCAACAACAGCTTTACCTTCAAGCACTACCAAGACCTTACCAACCTGGGCCTGCCGGTGCTGCTCAAAACCGCCCAACTGGCCTTTATCAGTGCCATCATCGCTACCTTGGTGGGTTTCTTGATTGCCTACCTGGTCTCGAGGCAACAGTTTTTTGGGCGGGGGCTCTTGGAGGTTGGCTCGATGCTCTCCTTTGCCACCCCCGGCACGGTAATGGGGGTGGCCTACATCCTGGCCTTCAACACCGGCCCCTGGCTCTTGACCGGTACCGGTATCATCATCGTGCTGGCGCTGGTCTTCAGGAATATGCCCGCCGCCATCCGGGGGGTCATCTCGGGGCTCTCGCAAATTGACAAAAGCCTCGAGGAGGCCTCGACCCTGCTGCGAGCCCCCTCCAGCACCACCCTGCGTAGGGTGCTCCTGCCCTTGCTGATTCCCCAGCTTTTGGCGGGTATGGTGTTTTCGTTTGTGCGGGGCATGACCGCCATCAGCCAGATCATTTTTTTGATCAGCCCCGGCAACGCCCTGGCCACGGTGCTCTTGCTGCGCTGGATCGAGCAGGGCGACTTGGGACGGGGTGCGGCCATGGCCACGGTGATGATTTTCGGACTGCTGGCGGTCATTCTGCTGCTTTTTGCGGTTTCACGGTGCTTTGGACGCGGCACCTCGCTGGATGCCGCAGTGTGAGGTGAGCATGCAACCAGGGGTATTGAGCCCACAGAACAACCCGGCGGCGGTCTCGGTCAAGCTCGAAGGGGTGGTCAAGAAATTTGGCAAGGTTACCGCGGTCGAAAGGGTAGATTTAGAGCTTCCGGCGGGGAAGCTCGTCACTCTGCTGGGGCCCTCGGGCTGCGGCAAGACCACCATTCTGCGTATGGTGGCCGGCCTCGAGCGCCCCACTGAGGGGCGGATTCTCTTCGGCGGCGAGGATGTCACCCGGCTGCCGGCTTATCTGCGCGACATCACCATGATGTTCCAGAGTTACGCCCTGTTCCCCCACATGAACGTCTATCAAAATATCGCCTACGGCCTACAGGTGACGCGCCGCCCCAAAGCGGAGATCAAGGAGCGGGTGGTCCAGGTGGTGCAGCAGGTGGGCTTGAGCGGCCTCGAGGATCGCCCGGTGGCCGCCCTTTCAGGGGGGCAGCAGCAGCGTGTGGCCCTGGCCCGCTCACTGGTGATGCAGCCGCGGGTGCTGCTCTTCGACGAACCGCTCTCCAACCTCGATGCCAAGTTACGCAAGCGGGTGCGCGAGGAAATCCGCGACCTGCAGCTTGAGCTGGGCATCACCTCGCTTTACGTTACCCACGACCAGGAAGAAGCCATGGCCATCTCCGACCTGGTGGTGCTGATGAACAAGGGCATCATCGAGCAGCAGGGCGACCCCCGCACCCTCTACACCCGGCCCATCAGCCGTTTTGCCGCCGACTTCATCGGGCGGGCCAACTTCTTCGAGGGGCGGTACCACGGGGGCTATGTGGAGGTAGCTGGCTACCGCCAGCCCTACCGGCAGGAGGGCATCTCTGGCCAGGTGACCGTCATGGTGCGCCCCGAGGCGCTGCGAATCCAGCCCAGCGGTGAGGGCCTCGAGGCCACCGTGCACCAGGTCTCCTTTCTGGGCTCCACCACCGAGTTCAGCCTGGATACCCCGGTGGGGCGGCTCGAGGGGGTGGTGGCCGGCGACGCCCCAGAGCTCCCCGGTCGCGGCGAGAGGGTCAAGGTTCAGTTTGCGCCTCAGGGCATGTTCTTGCTGCCCGCCTGAAGGCATAATCCCAAAGACGCCTACACATCTCCAGGGTTCACGTGTGTGGTTGCCCCCGGCCTTCGCGCTATGGCCTGGGGAGCGTACTGGGCAAGCCCGAGACGATGTCCTGTACAGAGGTGCTCCTCAGCAACTCCAGCGCCCCTGTCCTTTGACCTGCGACCTGCGATAAGCGATTGGCCTGTGGGGCAGACGCTTGTGCTCGAGGGTTTCGGGTGCCGGCAAGCCCACCCTTAAGCAACGCTCAACCCCAATCCCAAGATTTCTTTAGATTACCCTCAATCAGGGCCAAAGGCCGCCGCCTAGCCTGTAGCCATGATGCTCCGCTTTCTACTCGCTTTGTTATGGCTCATCCCGCTGGCACCGGTTTCCCTGGCCCAATCGCGCATGGTGGAAGTTATCGTGGAGCTCGAGGGCCCACGGCTACCCCCTGGGCAGGCCCGGGCCGAACTGATGCGATTGCTCAAAACCCACCTCGGCCAGATGCAGGGACGCCTCAAAATCAAGGCTGCCGGAGGGTTCTGGGCCAGCCAGAGCTTTCTGGTGCGTGTGCCCGAGTCGCAGGTAGAGCGCCTGATGCAGGTGCCGGGGGTACGGCGGGTCTATGCCAACCGGGCGGTTCGGATGACCCAGCCGGTGGCTTCGGCCCTCTCGGCGCCGGTAAACAGCGGTAGCAACTGGGCTTTGCAGCATATCGGGGCTCCCGGCCTG
>CALFDH010000115.1 GCA_937950405.1 uncultured Meiothermus sp. | reverse complement strand
AGAAAAAGCCCATACCAGCGTATTTGCAGCGAACCGATTTCAATCAGGATTGGATCCACATAAGCCTCCGGCCATCAAGATACCTTCCTGGACAAGCGCTCGAGGGTAAACTTGCCCTCTAAGAGCACCTTGCCCTCTTTCAGCAGCACCGGAACCCGGAAGGTATAGGTCATTTTCAGGTGCTCATCGGCATCTACGTCCTGAAGGGTATAGGCGATACCCTGTGCCGCCAGCAAAGCCTCCGCTTCCTCGCAGAGGTGGCAACCTTTTCGACTGATGAGTACATACCCCATCTGAAGTCCAAGTATAGCCCTTATGGCCAATGGGTGTGGAGAGAGGCTCGAGGGCAGGTTGAACGCTATCCCACAAACACCTAACGGATTGCCAAAAGCCCAAAGCTGAAAGCGAGACCGAAGAAAAACTCAATACACAGTCGTACAACTGCGTTTACAGATGTATCCATTTCGGTTGAGTTGCACGGCTTTGCCACAGCCCATGCGGTGTTCTCTGGCAGAAGCCGAAGCAGACATCTTTTCATTCCTCCCCTACGTCGTAGGGGAGGTCAGGTGGGGTTGCTGAAGAGCGCACTCTCACAGCACGGTTCAGAGCCTTGCCCAATACCCTCCCCCCACCCTTCCTACCGCGTAGGGAGGGGGTTTTAGGGCCATAGCTCATGGAACCTATCGAAGTGTATGGGTATCTTTACGACGCTGTACTCAAGTTGCTAACTGATACCTAAAAAATAGCCTGGATGACCAGAACACCCATCAGCAGGTGTATTAAAAACTTGCCTGCCAGCCCCCCCAACAAGCCCAATACAGCCCCCCAGGCCCCGCGCAAGGCAGCCTCAGCAGAGCGACCCGCTACCAGTTCGCCCACATAGGCGCCCACCAAAGGCATCAGAAACAACCCCAGCGGGGGCAGGACAAAAATGCCCATTATGCCCCCGATAAAAGCACCCCATACCCCCTGGCGGCTGCCGCCGAAGTGTTTGGCCCCCAACACACCCGCGATATTGTCCACCAGCGAAGACAGTACCGTCAAAATTGCCAGAGCAATCCAGACCGAGAGGGAAATCTCGCTAAACCCGACCAACAGTTCGTGCAGCAGGGCCGTCCCGACAATGATGAACCCGGCAGGCACCACCGGAATGAAGGTGGCCAATAGTGCCACCAACCACACCACCACAAAAAGCCAATCAGCAAAGGCATTCACGGGCCTGAGTGTAGCAGCCTTGGATGAGAAGAGGGGGCTCTGCGCCCAATTGAGCTGATCAGGTCCTCGAGGCCCGTTTGCTCAGCCGGCTCAAAACACAGTACCCCAATCTGTGATGGGTATATACAGTGCAAAGACGCTGTGAAAGCACCTGGAGGTACGGCAATTGGGATATCGGTGAGGGAAACCCTATTCAAGAGGCAGACCGGCCTTAGACTCTTGAGATATATATGGGTTCCAGACTTCGCCGCTACTTCCTGACCGGTCTGCTCTCCACGCTTCCCATCGCCGTGACCGTTTACGTACTGGTATGGGTCTACAACTGGTCGAATAACATTATCGGAAGTATTTTGCGAACTGTAGATGCGGAACCCTCCCGCTGGTTGTTGCCCTTTCTGCCGATTTTGGGGATTGTCGTAACCCTGGGACTCGTAGCACTGGTGGGGGCGCTGGCAGGCAATTATGTTGGCCGCCTAATTTTCGGGGCCATTGACCGTAGCATCAAAACCATCCCGCTGGTACGCGAGGTGTACAACGCAGTTCAGCAAATATCTCACACCTTGTTAGGGCAGCCGGAGGTACAGTTCCAGAGGGCCGCTCTGGTAGAGTATCCCCGCAAGGGCTTATATGTTCTCTGCTTTATCGCCAGCCCGGAGGTAGGAAAAAGGTTGTCCCCCTTACCGGAGGGCTATACCGTGGTGCTGGTTCCAACCAGCCCCGTACCGGCCTCGGGGATGGCTATAATCGTCCCTACCGCGGATGTAATTCCCCTGGACATTAGCATCGAAGATGCGCTGAAGTATGTGGTTTCGGCAGGGTTCATTTTGCCAGACGCAAAAGCCAGACAACTGACCGGTACCCGCTCGATTGCAGCCAAGACCCAACCTTAGCGCAAACCCTGCGGTTCCCCCGCTTTTACATCGAACGCTTGCTGGGTTTGCTCGAGGTAATGCAGTAAGGCCGCCAGATTGGGGAAGTGCTGGGTCTCTCCCCCACCGGCGGGTTTGACAGATGCCTTCACGGTGCCATCGGGCCCTTGCCACATTCGGACAATGAGTGTCACCGCCTTTGGGCGCATGACTCCCCCTTTCATGCCCCTTAGCGTAGCGGCTCGAGCGTTATATTCGCGTTACGGCCTGGAGCGAAATGGTGTGTTGGGCCGCACAGCCCTACGGCTCATGGTGTATCGTCTGGGTCGAAACTTCTTTATTGGTACACCGTCTTTTTCTTCTCCACTTCCCTTCCCCCAACCCCCGGTCATCTGTCCTGTTTGGGCAGGTTAGGATGGGTTCATGGAACTGATTTCACGTACGGGTAAAGCCCTCGGGCGTAGTGAAGTAGAGAAGGTTTATCAAAGCAAGCTGGTTGACCTCGAGCTGGCCGCTGGCATGGTCAAGAGCAACTCGAGGATCTTCGTCTCGGGCAACGCCGCCACCCCCACTCCCCTCCTGGAAGCCCTGGCGAAACGCAAAGATGAACTGGTCAACGTGGAGCTGGTTCACGTGCTCCAACTGGGCTCCGACCCCTTCCTGGCTCCCGAGATGGAGGGCCACTTTCGTCGCCGTTCGCTATTCGTAGGCCCTGCTGACCGGGAAGCCGTTAATAGCGGGCGGGCCGACTATGTGCCCGTCATGCTGCATCAGGTTCCCTGGCTATTCAAACGGGGGGTTTTGCCGCTCGATTATGCCCTGGTACAGGTTTCTCCCCCGGATGAATTTGGCTTTGTCAGCCTGGGGGTGGAGATTATCGCAGCCAAGGCTGCGGTAGAAAATGCCCGGCGGGTTATCGCCCTGGTCAACCCGCAGATGCCCCGTACCCTGGGAGACACCTTTGTGCATGTTTCGAAATTTGCAGCCTTTGTAGAGGTGGACTTCCCACTACCGGTGCTACCTCGAGACACCTTTGGAGAGGTCGAGGCCAAAATTGGCAAATATGTGGCCGACCTGATTGATGATGGCTGTACCTTGCAGATGGGGATTGGGGCCATCCCCGATGCCGTGCTCGCCAACCTGACCGGACGACAAGACCTTGGTATCCACACCGAGATGGTTTCCGATGGTGTAATGGAAGCCCTGGAAAAAGGCATCGTGACCGGACAGCGCAAGAGCCTGCTGCCGGGCAAGGTGGTGGGTACCTTCGTGTTGGGTTCCGAACGGCTTTACCGCTTCGTCCACAACAACCCCCTCTTCGAGATGCGACCCGCCGATTGGGTCAACAACCCCTTTGTAGTGGCCCGCAACGATAACATGATTGCTATTAACTCTGCCCTCGAGGTTGACCTCACCGGTCAGGTCTGCGCCGATTCTATCGGCACCCGCATCTACTCCGGCTTCGGCGGACAGCTCGACTTCATCCGAGGAGCAGCGGCCAGCAATGGCGGCAAGCCCATCATTGCCCTGCCCAGTAGCGGCAAGAACAACACTTTTAGCCGCATTGTCCCGCTACTAAAAACCGGTGCAGGGGTTGTGACAACCAGGGCCGATGTCCACTATGTCGTGACCGAATATGGGGTAGCCGAGCTTTTTGGCAAGAGCCTGCGCGAGCGGGCCCAAGCCCTTATCAGCATTGCCCACCCCAACTTCCGCGAAGAACTCAGCAAAGCCGCTTTTGAGCGTGGGTTGCTTCCCCATAACTATCCCGGTTTTACATCTGCAAGATGAATCACAAGAAATCCACATACAGAGCCACACCATACCTTCATTTCGACCCTTCGGCAAAGCCGAAGGGTGGCGGTTTTCAATGAGGATGCGCAGTTATACCAAATCTGCTCAGAAGTGACCCAAAAGCGATATACAAGTCCCTCGGACGCGCCCCCCTGGCGCCGCAAGTGAGGGGCGCGTTTAGCGCCGCTCACGCGCAGAGTTAGTACTAATTTGTTGGGATTGGGTTTGTTTTCCGTTTCTGTATGGGTAGATTTGGGTCGGCTCAGTTGGGGTTGCGGATGCTCGAGGGTTGCTCAAAGCCCAGCGCCTGGTACATCTGGTCAAGGCTACGAGAGATATCGTTGGTAGTTTTCTCGACCTGGTCAATATACTGCGGCACCAAGGGGTCGTCGTGGCTCACATCCTCGCAAAAAATCTGCCAAAATTTCCGCACACTCGCCAGCCCTTCGCTCAGTTTAGGTTCTCGGCTGACCCAGGACTTGAAGGCGGGGTGCGACTCGACCCGGCACAAACGAAAACTCTCCGCCTCAATTTGCACCAACAAATTTTTGATTCGTACTTGAATGGACATACCTCATGGTAAGAGAATTTATGCCCCAGATGGCGTAAACTCGAGCGTTATCTGGAGTGGCAAAGCGGGTATGAGCCATTAGGCAATCCCAAGGCAAAAGTTGCTTGAGTTACAAAAGGAGGCCGACAAACCCGGCTGAGATAATTTAGGCTGTAAATCTCAGATAAACCTATCTAGGAGGCAATTTTCAACCGAATCTGTGGATACGACCCATGCATCAAGCCCTTGACAAACTGCCCGCCCCATATCCATATACTTAGCCGTATGCCGGATTCGACCCTGATTGTTGTGGAGTCGCCTGCCAAGGCCAAGAGCATTCAAAAGATGCTAGGGGCAGGCTACGAGGTACGGGCCAGCAAGGGCCACGTTGCCGACCTGCCCGAACGCGACCTGGGTGTGGATATTGAAGCCAACTTCACGCCGCAGTACGAAGTTAAAAAGGATAAGCAGCCGGTGGTGAATGACCTCAAAAAAGCCGCCCGGGGTAAGCGGGTACTCATCGCCACCGACCCCGACCGCGAAGGCGAAGCCATTGGCTGGCATGTGGCCCGGCTGCTGGGGCTGAACCCCCAAAACCCCTTACGGGTGGAGTTCCACGAAATTACCCCCAAGGTGGTGCGGGCGGCGGTACAACAACCTCGGCCCATTGACCAGAGGCTGGTGGATGCCCAGCAGGCCCGGCGGGTGCTGGATCGGTTGGTAGGCTACCAGCTTTCGCCGGTGCTCAGCATGGAGTTTCGGCGTAGAGCGCTGTCGGCGGGCCGGGTGCAGTCGGTGGCACTCAGGCTATTGGTGGAGCGTGAGCAGGAAATTGAAGCCTTTGTGCCGCAAGAGTACTGGACCATTGAGGGGCAGTTTGAATCGGAGGGCCAGCCCTTCAAAGCCATGCTGTATAGCGTGAACCAAGAGCGTGTTCAACGCGGCGAACAGTATCTCATCACCAACGAAACTCAGGCCCAGGCAATCATCCGTCAAGCGCAGGCCATTCAGAACTACCGGATTAGCAGTATCGAGCGTCGTGAACGCCGCCGCAACGCCCCCCCACCCTTTATCACCTCCACCCTCCAGCAAGCCGCCAGCAGCCGCCTGGGCTGGACGGCCAGCCGCACCATGCGGGTTGCCCAGAGGCTCTATGAAGGGGTGGATCTGCCCGAGGGCACGGTGGGCCTTATTACCTACATGCGCACCGACTCGACACGGGTCTCGCAGGAAGCCCTTACCGAGGTGCGGCAGTTCATCCCCAATCATTTCGGACCCAGCTACTTACCCGACAAACCCAACATCTACGCAGGCAAAAAGGCCGCCAATGCCCAGGATGCACACGAGGCCATCCGCCCTACCTCGGTCACCCGAACCCCCGATTCTATCCGGAAGTACCTGGAAGAAGAGGAGTTCAAGCTTTACCAGCTCATCTGGCAACGCTTTGTGGCCTCGCAGATGACTCCGGCCATCTTTGACCAGACCACCGTAAACGTGACCGGCAATGAGCTGGTCTTCCGAGCGGTGGGGTCGGTGCTGAAGTTTGATGGCTATCTGAGGGTTTACGGGCGCGAGGATGGCGACGATGCGGAGAACCTGCTGCCCCCCTTGCGAGAGAACGCTGCGGCCAACCTGCTAAGCGTCAAGCCGGAACAGCACTTTACCGAGCCACCTCCCCGCTACACCGACGCCAGCCTGGTCAAGGTGCTCGAGGAAATGGGCATCGGGCGGCCTTCGACCTATGCCCCGACTATTGAAACCCTCGAGCGCCGCAACTACCTCGAGCGTTCCGGCAAATCGCTCAGACCCACACCGCTGGGGCGCGAGGTGACGGGCTATCTGGTGCAGAGTTTCCCCGACGTGGTGGCCTATGACTTCACGGCTCAGCTCGAAAACCGCCTCGACGACATTGAGGCCGGCAAAGCTGCCTGGCCCAGAGTGGTGCGGGAGTTTTACGAGCCCTTCCTGAAGGATTACAACAAGGTTCCCCAGAAACTTTGTCCGAAGTGCGGGCGTCCGCTGGAGCTGCGGGTCTCGAGGTTCGGTCAGTTCCTGGGGTGCACCGGCTATCCTGAGTGTAAGTACACCGAACGACTGGAAATCAAGAAGGAACCCGAGCCCATCGGTGAGACCTGTCCGTCCTGCCAGCAGGGGCAACTGGTGCGACGCCACGGGCGCTATGGCACTTTCATTAGCTGTAACCGCTACCCCGAATGCACGTACACCCGCGACGAAGCTCCTTCCACCGGCATCGAGTGCCCCAAGTGCCATGCAGGCGAAGTGGTGCAAAAAACCAGCAAGCGGGGCAAACCCTATTATCGTTGCAACAACCAGAGCTGCGACTTCCTGGTTTTTGATCCGCTGGTGCCCGAAAAGTGCCCCATCTGCGGTTGGAACGAGATGGCCAAAGGGCGCTCGGGTAAGCGAGCCTGCTCCAACCCCAGTTGCGAGCGCTATGGCGGCCCCGATCTGAAAGCCCTGAATGAGCGTCGGGCCGAGCGTGAAGGGAAGGGCAAGGCCAAGCGCAAGCGCGGCGAAAAAACCTCCAAACCCTCGGCCACCTGGGCCGACCTCGAGCCCCTAATCGCCCAACTGGGCCTCCCGTCCGACCAGGCCGAGGTTGCCCGGCGCACCCAGGGCCAGCAGAAGGCCGTTGCTGCGGTGGCTAAAGAGCTCAACCTCCCCGAAGAAACCGCCCTCAAGCTCTTCCGCCAGGCCATGTTCAAGCTGCGCATGGAGTATGGCAAAAGCAAAGCTGCCCTCGAGGGAGAGGGGCCTAAGGCCAAGGCCAGAGCCAGAAGTAAGGCCAAAAAACCCAAACCCAGCCAACCCAGTGCAACCTGGGCCGACCTCGAGCGTTTCATCGGCCAGGCCGGTCTGACCGCCGAACAAAGCGAAATCGCCCGCCGCAGCAAGGGGCAGCAAAAAGCCGTGGCCGAGGTTGCCAAAGCCCTGGGCAAATCGGAGGAGGAGGCTCTCAAACTTTTCCGCCAGGCCATGTTCAAGCTGCGCATGGAGTATGGCAAAGCCCGCAAGGAAACCGTCGGAGCCTGAGCAAGCCCGAGCATGAAACTCCACCTTGTGCGGCTGGCCAAAAAGCAGGGCGAAGCCCGATTCCCTGGCCTCGAGGGGTTTCGTGCCTACCTGCTAATCCAGGCCGAGCAGGTAAGCGAGGCCCGCTTGTATGTTTTGCTCGAGGGCGAAGTGGTAATTGACCTGCCCGACCAGAGCTACCTGCACCTGCGCAAGGGGGAAGCCGCCTACCTCGAGCAGCCCCACCTCATCTCCCCCATTGACCCCAGCGTAATCGCGGTGTGGAAACCAAAGTAAGGCGTTGCATTGCTGCCCCCTCGGTTTTTCAGCGGATGTTGCCATCAGCAACTGGTTCAACACAACATTTTGACACCCTGGGAATAATACAGACTTTAGGTGTGTAGACTTTCAGCAATGCTAGTACATTGTCCTAGAAGTGCTTATACAGATACATGATACCGGATTCAAAAAGATAATCATCCAAACTAGAGATCTTCAGAGGCTATCTTTTTGAATCCTAGAGCACTCCCTTCGGTCGGGTCAGTTCGTCCCCATTCGGGGACGAACTGACCGAATCTGGTATGATAGGGTCGAAGGCAATGTCACGACTCTAGCTGCGCTGCATGATGAAAGCCGAATCTGATGGCTTGTTGTCCCTCCCCTACGCCGTAGGGGAGGTAGGTGGGGTTGCTGAGCAGCACCTTCGTGGAGTGGGGCGATTCAGGCCCTCGCCCAATACCCTCCCCAGCCCTCCCTACGCAGTAGGGAGGGGGCTTTAGGTCAATTCCTCCCAGAAACCTGGAAGTGTATGAACATCCATACGATTGTGTACTAGGCGGCTTGGCAATGTGATGCAGGTTGTGCATTTCTAACCCCTGTCCCCTACAACCTACCTCCCTTGGTATGCAAAGCGTTCAGGCAATGATATCGTAATTTCTCTTCTAGTCCTGAAAAGGAAGCGCCTCGGCTTCATAGCTCCTGGCCCGCAGACGCTCCCAGGGAAGTTCGTCCAGGGGGAAATATTTGTCAGCTTGCTGGGCGAGGCGGTACGATGAGAGCACCTGAAAAGTAGTGTTCTCTGCCTGCTTGCCCATGTCCTGAATGACCTTGAGCACCTCGGCGAAATCGCCATCGCCCGAAACCAGCACTGCCACATCGTAGGCGTCGGCGTAGGCGAGTTTGAGCATATCTATCGCAATCTGGATATCCACGCCCTTTTCTACAAAACCCTCGCCCCGGCGCTCCAGTCGGCCCAGCCGTACCATCACATAGGGCACCCGTTTCAGGTAGTTCAAAAAGCTCTGGTGAGCCTTGGCCGCCGGGTCTTCGTTCGGCAAAGGCGCATTGTAATAATAGGCCCGCAATAATGGGCGCCCTGCCGCAAGCGCCGAGACAAAAGCGACAAAATCTAGCCGATAGTCGGTTCCCAGCGTGGAAACCAACCCTTTATACAGGTTGCTGCCATCAATAAACACCGCCACCCGATCCATAGTTGCAAACATGATAGAGGGCCCTAAGAGCCGACACCGTATTATCCAGCCATTTTGGGAGGTTTGTGTGACTTTGGATGTGTTTCGCTACGCGCTATTTTTTGCCATGTCAACAACAATTACGATTCAGTGCGGCCTTTGGGCCAGTAGCCCGTAGCCGAAGATCAGAAGCAAATCTCGGCTGAGTTATTCTTCAGTCTGTGAACGGGGATGAACCACGTCAACCTCGAGGGAGAGCGCCGCTCAAAAAAATAAGCCAACCGACTACGAGGCGCCCAGGACATCATGCTTAAACGCCTGCAGAATGCCCAATACTTCATCTATATCGGCCTGGGTATGTTCGGCAGAAACCTGGAAACGGATGGAGTCTTCGCCTTTGGGTACGACTGGATACACGATGGCCGTGGCGAGAACGCCATATTCTCGCAAATAGCGCACCAGGCGGCTGGTCAGGGCTCCATCCCGCAATACCAGCGGCACTACCGGGTGCGCCCCAGGGAAAGACTCGTAGCCCAGGGAAAGAAGCCCCTGCCGAAACCGCTGGGTCATGGCTTGCAGGTGGCGCAAGCGCTCCTGACCCTCGAGGGCTTGTAGCAATTCCAGCGCGGCCCTGGCGGCGGCAGCCTCACCTGGGGTGATGGGGTTGGAGTAAATGTACATGGGCGAGGTTTCTCGCAAATAGGCGATCAGGTCGCTGGGGCCGACCACATATCCCCCATTCACGCCGAAAGCCTTGCCCAGCGTCCCGATCAGGATGTCGGCCCCGGTAGCAGTGTATTCTTCGGTTCCCCGGCCTGTGGGGCCAAAAGCACCCACCCCGTGCGAGTCGTCCACCACCAGCAGGGCATTTTCGGCGAATTGGCCGTCATACTGTTGTACTAGAGCGGATATTTCCGCCAAAGGGGCATGAGAGCCACGCATACTGAAAACCCCGTCGGTCAGGATTAAAGTTCGTCGAGCCCCCATCTGGGCGGCTTTTTGCAGTGCCTGCTCCAGATCGCCTAGATCCAGGTGTTTATAGACAATTTTTTCTAGCGGGCGTGCCAACCGAACAGCGTTGATGATGCAGTTATGGTTGAGCTCGTCGCTGATGAGCACGGTCTGGTCGGTAGTTAGGGGCACCACCACGCTCAGCACGGTGGCGTAGGCAGAAGAAAAAATCATAGCGGCCTCGCGGTGGTGGAAATCGGCCAGATGCCGCTCGAGCTCCACATGCACCCGATAGGTTCCACTGATGAAGCGCACCGCCCCCGGCCCCACCCCAAAGCGCTCGATGGCTACTTCTTCGGCCTTCTTGAGGGCGGGGTGCCCAGACAACCCCAGATAACTGTTGGAGTTCATGCGCAGGAAAGGCTTGTTTCCATACCCTTCCAGCAGATAGCGCGGCCCTCGAGTCCCCTCTGGAGGCAAGACCCCCACCACCACCGCTTCATGCCCCTTGCGGCGGCTTTCTTGCTCGAGGGCCTCCACGCTCTGGCGCAACACCGGTGTCAAACGATTGAGCGGCATATCAGGCCTCCCTTTGCAAAAGGCGTGTGGATAACTTTTCCAGCATGTCCTGGGTCATGCCCCTCAAGTCGAACTGGGGCCGCCAGCCCCATTCCTCGCGTGCGGCGCTGTCGTCCAGGGTATGCGGCCAGGACTCCGCAATGGCCTGGCGAACCGGGTCTACCGCGTAGAACACCTTGAAGTCAGGTCGGTGCTTCTGAATCTCGGCGGCGAGCTCGGCGGGGGTGCAGCTAAAGGCCGCGATGTTGAAGGCGTTGCGATGGCGGAGCTTCGCGGGGTCGGCTTGCATGAGTTCCAAAGTCGCCCGAATGGCATCGGGCATATACATCAGGGGTAGCCGGGTATCGGGCCCCAGGAAACAGATGTACTGGCCCTTTATAAGGGCATGATGAAAAATTTCCACCGCGTAGTCGGTGGTACCCCCACCTGGGGGTGCGGTGTAGGAGACCAGGCCAGGATAGCGCAGGCCCCGCACGTCCAGGCCAAAACGCTGGGCATAGTAGTCGCACAGCAACTCGCCCGCTACCTTGGTCACGCCGTAAAGGGTGTTGGGGCGCTGGATGGTGTCCTGGGGCGTGGGGTCGTGGGGGGTAATGGGGCCAAAAGCTGCAATCGAGCTGGGCACGAAGACCTGTGCTCCTACTTGTCGCGCTGCCTCCAACACATTGTAAAGCCCCTCCATGTTGACCCGCCAGGCTAGCTGGGGCTCGGCTTCAGCCCTGGCTGAAAGAATGGCGGCCAGATGGTAGATGGCCTTAATGCGGTAGCGCTCGAGCACCCCTCGCAACGCTACCCCGTCGGTACAGTCCAGTTGCTCGAAGGGGCCCCCCAGCGAAGGGTGGTCAGGTGCCCCGCTTCGCAAATCGGTGGCCAGTACCTGATCCACTCCATAACGTGACCGCAACGCTGGAACCAGCTCTGAACCCACCTGACCCAGCGCGCCCGTGACCAAGATCGGTGTCATACAGCTCTATCCTATGCGTTTAGCGAGGGGACTTCTCTCCCAAAAAAAGATAGCGAGGTCTAATCCTGTAACTCAGGGTGGCGATATACAAGCCCACAATCCAACTACAGCTCGTGAATCACCCCACCCTCTCCATGCACGTGGCCGTGTGCCACCTCATCCCGCTCGGCGGGCCGGACTCCGTGGATGGTCACGTCATATTCCAGGGTTTGGCCCGCCCATCGGTGGTTTGCATCAAGCGTCACCACATCGCCCTCCACGGCCACCACCCTGTACAGCAAAGTATGTCCATCCTCGCCTTTAGCACTGAATGCACCGCCCAACCGAGGTTCTTCGGGCAACTGCCGACGCTCCACTACGACCCGGCCAGGCGGGTCGTAGTGGCCATAAGCCTGTTCGGGGGGCACGACCCAGTGGTACACACCAGGTTCCTTGCCCACCAGAGCCGCCTCCAGCCCAAGGGGTAGGCCCTGGGCAAAACCGGTCAGGATGGTAATAAGATGGCCTTCTGGGCTGCGATCCACGACCTCGCCGTCAATCCGCGAAACATATTCAAACTGAATTACCCAGTGCGTCTTGATTTTCACAGCCCCCTCATTATCGAGAACACATTATCGTTACGCAGAGCAGACTAAATGTAAAGCGGGTTGCTCCAGACTGAACTCCCTGAGGTATGGTAGGGACATGACGCAGTTTCAAAAGCGCATCCCGGTCAGCGTGATCGGCGGTTTTTTGGGGGCGGGCAAGACCACCCTGGTCAATCATCTGGTCGGCAGCGGCCACCACAGGTTTGGAATTATCGTCAACGAGTTTGGCGAAACCGGCATTGACGGCTCCCTCATTGAGAATGTAGACACCGACGGCATCGCCGAGCTGTCCAATGGCTGTTTGTGCTGTGTGGGGCGCGAAGATCTGGTTTCGGCTCTGTTCAAAATCATCTCGAGGAAGGACAAGCCCGACTACATCCTGATTGAGCTCTCGGGCCTGGCCGACCCGGTACCGGTAGCCCAGACCGTGATGGATCCGTTTGCTCGCACGAAATTTGAGCTAGACGGCATCATTGGGGTGGCCGATGCCCGCAACCTCGAGCAAACCCTGCGCGATGGCCCCGAGGGAGCTGTTCAGCTCGCCTATGCCAGCACGGTGGTGCTCAACAAAACCGACCTGGCCACCCCCGAACAGGTGGCCGAGGCCGAAAACCTCATCCGGAAAATCAACCCCCTGGCCCAGATTTACAGCACGGCCCAGTCCAGGGTCAGCCCACAGGACGTACTGCACAGGCGGGCCTTTGACCTGGACTGGAAACCGCCCCACCACGCACACCTCCACACGCCCAACGTACAGACCTTCACCCTGACGGCTGAGCGGCTGCTCGAGCGCCAGAAAGTAAATGAGTTTATTGACCAGTACCTCATCTCCAGGCCCGATGCGGTTTTCCGCGCCAAGGGGTTCCTCAGCGTGAAGGGCTTTGATAAACAGGTGCTCTACCAGTCGGTGCGGGAAATCTTCAGCCTCGAGCAATCCAAAGAGCCCGCAACCGCTCCCTCTCGTCTGGTGGTGATTGGCCGGGGCCTGAACCAGCTCGAGTACGAGGAAGCCTTCCAGGCTTTGCAGGTGCGGTGATTCACCTGCAAAAAAGCCAACTCCAGGCAGCATTGTCGAGTACAGATCCAAGCGACAATCAATCACCGGACACGTACCGCCTCATTCAACCCTCTGTGACTTTGTTCCTATGCGATGAACGAGCCAGGAGTATGCTTTAGGGGTATGAGTGCCGCCTTCGAGGTGGAGGGTCTGGGCCTGCTGCCCTATCGCCAGGCCTGGGAATATCAGAAACAGGTCCATGCCGAGGTGGTGGCCGGGAGGCGCAAACCCACCCTGCTGCTACTGGAGCACCCCCGTACCATCACCCTGGGACGGGCTGCCAAACCGGAGAACCTGCTTCTAAGCGAGGCGCAGTACCGGGCCCAGGGCATTGAGCTTTTTAGCATCGAGCGCGGGGGCGACGTCACCTACCACGGCCCCGGCCAGCTGGTAGGCTATCCCATCTTCCCCGTGGGGCGACAGGTACGGGGGTTTTTGCGGCAGCTCGAGCAGGTCATCATGCAGGTGGCCAGCACTTACGGCATCGAGACCTACGCCACACCGGGCTACGCCGGGGTCTGGATTCGCAAACCCGCTCCAGTGGCGGGCTGGCCCGATATCGAAGAAAAACTCTGCGCCTTTGGGGTGGCCGTAAAGCAGGACGTGGCCCTGCACGGCTTCGCCCTCAACGTGAACACCCATCTGGACGACTTCAACCTGATTGTGCCCTGTGGTCTGAAGGACAAAGGTGTAACCTCGCTCCAGAAAATCCTGGGCCGGGAAGTTAGCATGAACGAGGTGATGGAGCGGGTCGTTCAGGCCTTTGAGCAACATTTCCCATCGTTCGAGCCCCAGCAGACAGCTACCAAGGAACTGGCATGAGCAAACTCAAAACTGTGCAGCTCGAGGATTTCCAGCACGGCGGCCTGATCGAACTCAAGGTCATCCCCAACGGGGTCGCCCAGGAACGCCCGGAACCCGTAGACCGCCACAAGCCCGCCTGGCTCCGCGCCACCGTCCCCACCGGCCCCAACTACCAGCACCTCAAGGAGCTGACCAGGCGCCTGCGCCTCAGCACCGTCTGCCAGGAGGCCATGTGCCCCAACATTGGCGAGTGCTGGGGTCACGGCACCATGACCATCATGGTGCTGGGGAGCGTGTGTACCCGGGCCTGCAAGTTCTGCGCGGTGGATACCGGCAACCCCAAGGGCTGGGTGGACCCCCAGGAGCCCCTGCACGTAGCCCAGGCGGTAGCCGAGATGCGCCTGAAGTACGTGGTGCTGACCTCGGTAGACCGCGACGACCTGCCCGACGGCGGGGCCTCGCACTTTGCCGAAGTGGTGCGGCAGATCAAGCGGCTCGATGCCTCGGTCAAGGTCGAGACCCTCACCCCGGACTTTCAGGGCAACCTGCGCGACGTGGAAACCGTGCTGGGTGGTGGCCAGGACGTGTTTGCCAACAACCTCGAGACCGTCCGCCGCCTGACCCCCAAGGTCCGCGACCCCCGGGCCGGCTACGACCAGACCCTACGGGTGCTCGAGCACGCCAAAAAAGTGCGCCCCGAGGTGCTCACCAAATCCAGCCTGATGCTGGGCCTGGGAGAAACCGACGACGAGATTCGCCAGGCCATGCGCGACCTGCGGGCCGTGGGGGTGGATATCGTAACCTTCGGGCAGTACCTGCGCCCAACTAAACACCACCTGCCCGTCGAGCGCTATGTGACGCCGGAGGAGTTTGCGAAATACCAGGACTGGGGCTACCAGGAGGGCTTTATGGAGGTCTTCAGCGGCCCACTGGTGCGCAGCTCTTACCGGGCCGAAAAGGTGTTTTTTGAGGCCGTGAAGGCCGAGTAGGCAGACTCGACCCATTCCCAGATATGCCCAGTGCCGCAAAACCCCGCAAGACAGCTCGCCTGCTGGCCTGGGGCGATGCTGTTTGTATCGTGCTTTTTGCCATCATCGGCCTGCAAAGCCACGGCGAGCCCGTAAGCCTTTCCGGCATCGTCCGCAACGCACTGCCCATACTGTTGGTCTGGTGGCTTATTGCACCGTTTCTGCGTACCTACACCCGGCCCACCTGGCAAAACCTGCTCTACACCTGGGCCATTGCGGTCAGCACCGGGGTCTGGCTGCGTTTCATGGTGCTGCAAAAATCTTTCGATACAGGCTACCTGGTCTTTTGGACGGTCGCACTGGGGGCAACCCTGGTTCTCTTGCTGGCCTGGCGGGGGTTGGCTATCTTGCTGCTTCGCCGCCAACAAGCTCGAGCCTAATCTCCGGTGAGAATGTACAGGTATCTATACAACGGTGTATTCACTACCGCAGGCTGTTCGCAAACGATTGCCAGCGCAAGAAGGCTTTTATCGTTTTCCCCTTTCCCTCTCCCCTTGCGGGAGAGGGTGGCGACAGCGCCGGCCAGTATGGTGTTCTTTTGGCCAAATACAACAATTCTGGCGGTAACTGCTGTCGC
>CALFDH010000114.1 GCA_937950405.1 uncultured Meiothermus sp. | reverse complement strand
CGGCGGATGGGGCTGGTAAAGTGCAGGTAGTGCTCGGCAGCCAGGCCAAAGTGTCCCAGGTTTTCGGCAGCATAACGGGCCAGGCGAAGGGAGCGCAGCAGCAGGGTCGAAATCACCGGCGCCTCGGGTCGGCCCTCGGCTTTTTTCAGGATGCTTTGCAGCGCCTTGGGGCTGAGCTCGCCCCCCGGCAGGCTGTAGCCCAGCTTGCCCAGCGCCGCCACCAGCTTGTTGAAAGCCTCCTCGCTGGGGTCTTCATGCACCCGAAAGAGTGCGGGAATCTGCCGTTCGGAAAGGTGCTGGGCCACCGTGCGGTTGGCCAACAGCATCAGTTCTTCAATCAAACTGCGGGCTTTGGGTTCTTGCTGCGGAATCAGGTGCAGGTTGCCGTCCTCGTCAACCTCTACCTTAACCTCGGTGAAGTGAAAATCCAGTGCACCCTTCTCCAGACGGCGTTCTTTGAGGGTTTGGGTTAGTTTTAGCAAGTGCGCCAGGTCGGTTTTGAGTTCCTGGCTCCAGTCGGGCGGAACCGGCTCGGCAAGACTTTCCGGCGCTTCAAGCCTGGCCGCAAACCGCTCTACCTCGGGGTAGGTGAGGCGGGCCACGCTGCGGATGACCCCTTCGGCAAAGCGGTAATTTTTGACCTTTCCTTTGGGGGTGAGCTCTACCAGTACCGAAAGCACCAGCCGGTCTTCGTAGGGCTTGAGCGAGCAGATACCGTTGGAAAGCGGTTCGGGCAGCATAGGCAGCACCCGGCCCGGCAGATAAACGCTGGTCGCCCGCGCGTAGGCTTCGTGGTCGAGCGCAGAAAACTCCCGCACGTAATGCGAGACATCAGCAATGTGGATACCCACCCGGTAGTTGCCGTTGGGAAGGAGCTCTAGGTGGATGGCATCGTCGAAATCTTTGGCGTCGGGGCCGTCGATGGTAAACACCCGAAGGAAGCGGAAGTCCTCGCGCCGTGCCAGCTGCTTGGCGTCCAGATGGGCAATGCGTTCGGCTTCTGCCAGAACTTCGGGCGGAAACACGCTCCGAAGCTCATATTTGGCGATGATGGCCTCGGTTTCGACCTCGGGGCCCTCGCCCTGACCCAGGTAGGCCGATACCTCCCCGTGGGGCTCCTGGGCCTTGCGTCCGCTGGGAAATACCACCCGGGCTGCCAGTCGGGCGCCGCTTTCCAGCCCCAGGAGCCCCTCGGGCTTCAGTTTGAGGGCCGGTAGCCGGGCATCGTCGGGCTTGAGCCAGGCAAAACCCTGTTTGAAGTAGAGGCGGCCCACCACCTGATGGTTCGCCCGCTCCAGTACTTCCGTGACCACCCCCCAGGGCTTGCCATCGCGGCCCGGAGGGCGGGGTTCGGCCCGCACCAGGTCGCCATGCCAGGCCCCGTTCAGGTGGCCTTTGGGGATGTACAAATCGGGCCGGTCGGGATTGGTCGGGATGACGAAGGCAAAACCCGCCGGGTGGGCCTGCAAGCGACCCTCCAGGCCTTTGCGGGACTGGGCTTCGGGCAGTTCGTAGAGCTTGCGACGGGGCTCCAGCACCTTACCCTCGGCCACCAGCAAATCCAGGGCTTCTTTGGCTTGGTCTTTGTCGAGCCGCAAGCCCCGCACCACCTCGCGCAGGCTGAAACGCTTGTTGGGGTGTTTTTTGAAGTATGCGTAAATCTGCTGTTCGAGCATAGGTGGGCAAAACGCCAGCTCTACAATACGCCCTCGAAGGCCAGCTGGGTGGCTTTCAGGGCACCATCCAGCGCCTCGATGCACTGGTCAATGTGAACTCTTTCGACAATTAGGGGCGGCTCCAGGCGCACCACCTTGGGGTTGTTGAGGCCAAAGGCGGTCAGCACCCCTCGGGTGGCCAGTTCGGCCACCACCACCGCGCCGATATCGGCGTCGCTGAACTCGAGGCCCACCAGCAAACCCCGCCCCCGTACCTCCTGGATGAACTCGGGGTAGGCTTTTTGCAGCTCGGCCAGTTGGCCCAGCAAATAATCGCCCATCTGGGCAGCCCTCGAGGGGATGTCCTCGGAGAGCGTGACCTCGATGGCCGCCAAGGCCGCCGCCGCGGCCAGCGGGTTGCCGCCAAAAGTGGTGGAGTGAATCAGGGGCTCGGTCTTGTAAATGCTCAGGATTTCGGGTCGGCAGATGGTGGCCGAGATCGGCATCACCCCACCCCCCAGCGCCTTGGCGCTCACTAGAATGTCGGGCTCAACCTCTTCCCAGTTCACCGCCCAGAGCTTGCCGGTGCGGCCCATGCCGGTCTGCACCTCGTCGGCAATCATCACCACGCCTTTTTCGCGGGTAATGCGCCGCACCTCACGCAGATACCCCTCGGGCGGCACCCGGATGCCCCCTTCGCCCTGGATGGGCTCTACAATGACCGCCGCCGTATCGGGGCCGATGGCGGCCTCGAGAGCCCCGGAATCGCCAAAGGGAACCACCGTCACGCCCGGCACCAGGGGCCGGGCCGGGAGCTGGTAGTGCTCCCTGGGCGTGACCGAAAGAGCCCCCAGGGTCTTGCCGTGGTAGCCCCCCTGGGTGGTGATGAAACCAGGTTTGCCCGTGTAAAAGCGGGCAAACTTAAGTGCGGCCTCCACCCCTTCGGTGCCGGAGTTGCCAAAGTACACCATGGAAAGCTCGCCCGGGGTGATCTCGGCCAGGCGGGCCGCCAGCCGGGTGGCAGGCTCGGAGACCAGCACCCGCACCGACATGGGCATCCGCTCGAGCTGCGCCTTGACCGCCTCCACCACCTTCGGATGCCGATGCCCCAGCGAAAGGGTGCCATACAGCCCCAGAAAGTCCAGGTAGCGTTTGCCCTCGGTGTCCCACACATACACGCCCTCGGCATGGGACTCCACTTTGTCCAGCCCGGTAAACCGCAAAAGCCCCGCCAAACCGGGGTTGATGTGCCGCTCGAACTGCTCGAAGGTGGTCATGTTAGGCCCTGAGTTTACCATGCAAAAACCTGCCATTGGGGAATCTAGCTGGAACCATGCCGCTGCGCAGAGAGTACTTGCACCATGGCCTGGGGAATTCGTTGGGCCTTGCCTCGGGCGTCTTGGCAAAGGTGGCGGGTAAAACCCTCGGCCAAGAGCCGGTCGTCTTTCCAGACCCGGTACTCGTAACGCAAGGTGCGGGAGGTACACTCGGCCAGCCAGGTTTCAATCTCCACACGGTCGCCAAAGCGGGCCGGGTTGCGGTAGATCAGGCCGAGTTCAACCACCGCAAAAGCCAGTCCCTGAGCTTCGATCTGGGTGTAGGGCAGGCCGATCTGCTCGAGCCACTCCACCCGGGCGGCCTCGAGCCAGACCACATAGCTGCTATGGTGCACCACGCCCATGGCATCGGTCTCGGCGTAGCGAACAGCGATGGGAAGTCGAACCGTCACAGGGGCCCCCGAGCCGTCAGGACGCGCTGTCCAGGCGCTCTACGGTAGCAACCAGCTCCGCCGAAACCTTCTCGATCAGTTCTGCCGGGCCTTCCACCATTACCCGCACCAGCGACTCGGTGCCCGAGGGCCGCACGTTGACCCGGCCCTGACCGGCCAGCTGGCTTTCGGCCTGCTGGATGGCTGCGTGAAGCTCGCTGTTTTTCATCAGGCTGTGCTTGTCGCGCACCCGCACGTTTTTGAGGAGCTGGGGGTACATCGGCAGGGCCTCGTACCATTCGGCGAGGTCGCGCCCGGACTCGCGCATGGCCTTCAGGGTCAGGATGGCCGTGAGCATGCCGTCGCCGGTGGGGGCGTGGTCGAGGAACAGCACATGGCCGCTCTGCTCGCCGCCCAGGGTGAGGGCCGAGGCTTTGAGCTTCTCGTAGACGTAGCGGTCGCCCACGGCGGTGCGGTAGAAGTTGATGCCCGCCTCGCGCAGCTTGACCTCGAGGCCCATGTTGCTCATCAGGGTGCCCACCACCCCCGGCTCCCGCCGCACCATGGCATTCAAGTACAGCACGTGGTCGCCATGGAACTCACGCCCCCGGCGGTCCACCAGGATGGCCCGGTCGCCGTCGCCGTCGAAGGCCACCCCCAGGTCGAAGCCCATCTCCACCACCTGTTGCCGCAAAAACTCCGGGTGGGTGGAGCCACAGCCCTTGTTGATGTTGCGGCCATCGGGGGTGTTGAACATCACGAACACCTCGGCCCCCAACCGCTGAAACAGCCGGTGCGCCAGCCGAAAGGTGGCCCCGTTGGCGGTATCGAGGGCAACCTTGAGCCCCTCCAGACTGCTGCCCTTGGAAGCCAGAAAGTCCAGGTACATCCGCTCGGCCTCGCGGAAGTCGGAGACCGTACCGATGCCGTCGGTCCTGAAGGCCCGGTCGAGCAGCCCTTCAATCTCGGCCTCGGCCTCATCGGGCAGTTTGTCGCCGGCGGCGCTGAAGAACTTGATGCCGTTGTCCTGATAGGGGTTGTGGCTAGCCGAGATCATCACCCCGGCAGTAGCCCCTAGCGCCCGAGCCAGGTAGGCCACGCCGGGGGTGGGCAGCACGCCCAGGTGCTCCACCCGCACCCCCTGGGACATTAATCCGGCAGCCAGGGCGGCCTCGAGCATGTCGCAGGACTGGCGGGTATCCTTGCCCAGCAGAATCACCGGCCTCTTTACCGTGCTTTTGAAAAATGCACCGGCAGCCTGACCTAGCTTCAGTACAAATTCAGGCGTGAGTGGGGGCTCCCCCGCCACCCCCCGCACCCCATCGGTTCCAAAGTACTTCCGTTCCATCTCGCACAGTTTATACCCATACCCAAAGGTGTTGGGTTCACTTGTGAGAAGAGCTCCAGTCTGCCAGGGTTGAAGTATGAAAAAACTCATTTCGCTTTTGCTTCTGGGGGGCTTGGCCCTGGCGCAAAACCAACTCCCGGCAGGCACCTCGCGGTTTGTGGACGTGCCGCCCTGCCACTGGGCCAGGGCCGCTGTGGAGGCCATCTCCCGCCCCGACCCCAACCAGCGCCCCCAGGCCTCGGTGCTGCTGGCCGAGAACGCCATGCGGCAGGTGTTCGAGGGCCTCAAATGTAACGACCCGACCTGGAGCGAACGCTTCCTGCAAAACCCCGCACCCGGCTTTGGCCGCAGCGAGGTTAGCCTCGGTAGCTTTGAGTTAGGCGGGCTGCAAACCCAGGTTTCGGGCAACCAGGCAACCATCCGCTTCCAGCTCACCGCCCTACTGAACGGTACAGCCTTGCAACGCAGCGGCGCGGCCCGGCTGTTCTTTGCAGAGCAGGGCTGGAAGGTGGATTATGCCAGCCTGGCTACCCTGAATCTGCCGGTATTTCCACGCTAGCAAGTGGTGTGCTTAGGCCCATTTTTGGGTGTATTATACCGGATTCAAAAAGATAGTTATCCATAACAAAAAATCCAGAGGTTATCTTTTTGAATCCTAGAGCACTCCCTTCGGTCGGGTTAGTTCGCCGCCGTTCGGCGACGAACTAACCGAATCTGGTATTATCAACTTTCGACGATAAGCACAGTAGGAGTGGTTGGTTGGGGTAGGTAGTGGGTCTCCTACACCTGTCCCCTATGCCCTACCCCCTGTACCCTACCTTCCAGGGTATGCAAAGTGTTCAAGTAAAGACGGTATCATCCACCCGCTCAGCAGGCATTGCCCGAGCAACCCATTCCCTAAAAGACTGCAAACCACGCTGGAACATCCGGGCCCGCTTCTCGGCTTTTTTACCTTTGCCAGTATCCGCAGGAACCAGCCCCCAGTTGGCGTTCATGGGCTGAAAGTTGTCGGGGTTGGCACTCGAGAGGTAGCGCACCAGGCCGCCCAGCATGGTTTCTTCGGGGGGCAGCAGGGGTGCTTGGCCCAGGGCTTGTCGAGCGGCGTTGAGGCCCGCCAGGAAACCTGTTGCGGCGGACTCGAGGTAACCCTCCACGCCGCTCAGTACCCCGGCCACCAACAGGTGCGGGTGCATTCGAAACTGTAAGGTGGGTTCGATCAGCCGGGGCGCGCACAGATAGG
>CALFDH010000113.1 GCA_937950405.1 uncultured Meiothermus sp. | reverse complement strand
GTGGGTTTCATCGCGCTGATAAATCAGAAGCTGCAGCGCCGGGTGGGTGAGCGGGAGGGCAATGGTCTGGCCGTCCGGCAAGACCAGGGTCTCCTCGCGTTTGGCCAGCCCCACCAGCGGAATGTCCAGACCGGCCTGCTCCAAGCCCTTCCGGGCAGCCCGAACCTGCCCTAGGCCACCGTCAATCAGGATCAGGTCGGGGATGGGCATACTCTGGGCCAGGCTGCCGGTAAAGCGCCGCAGAAGGGTTTGCTCAATGGCAAAAAAGTCGTCGGGCTGGCCCTTGAGGCCGCGGATTTTCAGACGGCGGTACTCGGCTTTTTTGGGCCGGCCCCCCTCGAACACCGTGATGGAACCCACCACACTTTCGCCCAGCAGGTTTGAAATGTCGTACCCTTCGATGCGATAGGGACGGCGCGAAAGCCCCAACACCGCCATGAGCCCCTTGAGGCCAGGGTGATCGCCTTTACGCTCCAGTAACTTGAGTTCGGTCTGTAGCGCGGCTTGAGCATTGTTCTGGGCCAGTTCAATCAGGCGGGTTTTGTCGCCGCGCTGGGGCACGCGCACCTCTACCTTGCGCCCTTTGGAGCTCAGGAAGGCCGAAAAAGCGTCCTGGGCCTCGAGCTCGAAGGGCAGCAAGACCAGGGGGGGCAGGGGGGTGGCTTCCAGGTAGTAATCGCGCATAAAAGCTTCCATCAATTCGGCATCACTGGCTTCTTTCACACCTTCCACAAACCGGCTGATGCGACCGAGCATCTGGCCCCCCCGCATCTGGTAGTGCTGAAGCAGGGCGTAGTCGCCTGCCCGGGCAAAACCCAGAAAATCCAGGTCGCCGAGGTCGGGGTCGTAGGCTTGCTGGCTGGTGCCAAAGAAACTCCGCACCGCGCCCAGCTGGTCGCGGATTTCCGCAGCCCGCTCAAAGTCCTGCTGCTGGGCGGCCTCCCGCATTTGCTTTTCCAGGCTTTCGCAGAGGGCCTCTACTTTGCCGTCCAGGAGGTCTTCGACCTGCTGCACTACGACCCGGTACTGTTCGGGGTCGGCCTTGCCCACGCAGGGGGCCAGGCAGCGTCCCATAGCGTGGTTGAGGCAGGGATAACGCCGTTTCTTGAAAGGGAAGCCGGAGTTCTGGCGCAGTGGGAAGAACCGATCCACCAGGCGTTTGATACGTCGCACTGCCGAAGCATCGGGGAAAGGCCCCCAGTAGCGGGCCCCGTCGTTTTGGATCCGCCGCACCACCATCAGCATGGGCCATTCCTCGTTGGTCAGTTTCAGGAAGGGGTAGTGCTTGTCGTCCTTCATCAGGACGTTGTAGTGGGGGCGGTGGTGCTTGATCAGGTTGGCTTCGTATAAGAGCGCCTCCACCTCGTCGCGCAGCACGATGAACTCGAGGTTGGTGGCCTCCCTGGAGACCCGCAAGCTTTTGCCTTCGCTGTGAAAATAGCTGGTCACGCGGGCTTTCAGGTTTTTGGCCTTGCCCACGTAAATGACGGCCTCACCGGCCTTCCAGAGGTAGACCCCTGGAGCCTCGGGCAGTGGGGGAAGGTCTTCCAGCCGCATGTAAACCTTATCCTAGTACAGCCCGAAGAACCTTGTGTAACTTGCTTCTGTCCGTTGAGTGGTCTGGATAGGCGCTTGGGCCATCCTAGGTGAAAATCGAGTGGTCGGCTCTGGCATCACGCGGTCTTTTAGACTTTAGGGCTACAAACCAATAAACTAAGGGCATGAGTGCTGCCCATGACCCTCATCACGACGAAATGCTCTACCAGGCCTGGGTTCAGGTCATCGAATGGATGAAGGAATACGCTGCCGAAAAAGGGGTGCAGTTCACTAAAGAATCCGACTTCCCCGACTTCATCTACCGCATGGAGCGCCCCTACGAGGTGCCCACCACCATGATGGCGGTCTCGCTTTCGGATGATCGGGGAGAGCCTTTCTTCTTTGCCTCGGTCTCGCCCCGCCACGCTAAGCTCAAGCACGTGGCCTTCCGGGTTCCGGGCGGCCATGTCCACTATCATGCCCACTGGGAAGATGGCAAAGGCCTTGTGTTGGAGGGCAAATTCCCCCTTACCAGGGAAAAGCTCTACCAGATGGCTGACCGGGCTCGAGCCGCACTGGTCAGGGCCTGAGGCGTACTGATACCAGATTCGGTTAGTTCGTCACTGAATGGTGGCGAACTAACCCGACCGAAGGGAATGCTCTAGGATTCAAAAAGATAGCCTCTGGATTATTGTTTTGGATAAGTATCTTTTTGAATCCGGTATGACAACCACCCCCCAGCAGCGGGGGACTTTGCATTCCCTGGGGGCAATCTGTCCCGAACAGAGGGCGCAAGATGGTTGGTGAGACGGGATGCTCGAGCTGCTCAGGGAAAACCCACTTTTGCTACTCTTTTTGGTGGCAGCCATTGGCTATCTGCTGGGCCAAATTCGCATCGGAAACTTTAGCCTGGGTGTCTCGGCAGTGCTGTTTGCAGGGCTGGCCTTCGGGGCGCTTTCGCCTGATCTAAAGCTGCCGGACTTTGTGTACCTGTTTGGCCTGGTGTTGTTTGTTTACACCATTGCGCTGGCCAGTGGGCCGGGTTTTTTTGCTTCGTTTGGCAAACGTGGGCTGCGCTATAACCTGCTGGTGGTGGGGGTACTGGGGTTGGCGGCAGTGGTGGTGGCGGTGCTGGGTTCTGTAATGGGCCTAAGCGGTGCCCTCCAGGCCGGTCTGTTCGCAGGCGCCCTGACCAATACCCCGGCCCTGGCGGCAGCCCTGGAAGCCCTGAAGGGGCGGGGCGTGGCCGAAGCGTTGCAGGGACTGCCGGTGGCGGCCTATGCGGTGGCCTATCCGGTAGGGGTGATTGGGATGTTGCTGGCCTTGCACCTGGCCTGGCGCTGGTGGGGTAGTGGGGAAAGAGGCCTGGAGAGCGAAGCAGAGGCGCTGGTTTCGCAGACGGTGGAGGTCACCCAGGCCAAGGTGGTGGGTTGGACCGTCGAACAATTGACCCGTGCGCATAAATGGCGGGTGGTGTTTGGGCGCTTACTACGTGATGGGAAACAGCAGGTGATTACCTCCGACACCGAATTACAGCTAGGGGATCGCTTGAACGTGGTGGGCAGTGCCGACGAACTGAAGCGGGTGGTAGAAACCCTGGGAAAGGCCGTGCCGGAGCGATTGGAGGAAGACCGCCATGCTCTGGATTTTCGCCGGGTGCTTGTGAGCAGCCGGGAGGTGGCCGGGCGTAGTCTGGCTGAACTTGAGCTGCCCCAACGCTTTGGGGTGGTGATTACCCGGGTCCGCCGGGGTGAGGTGGATTTTTTGCCCGATAAGGATACCACCCTGGAGCTCGGCGACCGGGTGCGGGTGGTGGGCCCCAAAGACCGGATTCGAGCGGTGAGCCGCTATCTGGGCGACTCCTACCGGGCGCTGGCCGAAGTGGATGTGGTCAGTTTTAGCCTGGGTATTGCGCTGGGATTGCTGCTGGGCAGCCTGCCCATGCCCCTGCCAGGGGGTCGCACCTTCGAACTGGGTTTTGCGGGCGGGCCGCTGGTGGTGGGCCTGGTACTGGGCGCGCTGGGGCGCACCGGCCCTGTCCTGTGGCAGATTCCTTTCAGCGCAAACCTGACCCTGCGCCAACTGGGGCTCATCCTGTTTTTGGCGGGCATTGGTACTCGCTCGGGCTATGCCTTTGTACAAACCCTGGCGCAGGGGGAGGGTCTACGGTTGTTGGCGATGGGCGCTTTGATTACGCTGGGGGCGGCGCTGCTGATCCTTTGGATCGGCCACCGCGTGCTCAAGATTCCCCTGGGCGTGTTGGGCGGCGTGGTAGCAGGGCTCCAGACCCAGCCTGCGGTGCTGGCTTTTGCCCTGGAAAAAACCGGCAACGACCAGCCCAACCTGGGCTATGCCACCGTCTACCCGTTTGCCATGCTGCTCAAGATTTTGCTGGTGCAGGTGTTGTTGCTCAGTGGTTAGAGCACACTTCACGTATTTAGAGTCATCCGGCTCCAATAAAGCCTTGTCCTGTACAGAACCGTGGCCGCCGGGAAACTCGAAACCCAGGCACCCGTGGGCCGGGCCCGGCCCACGCTTGGGTAACATGAGTCTGGGCCCAGACGCAACGCAGACAAGCGTGCCTCACCCCGGTGAGGCACGTCTGCTGGTCCCTTCTCGTTTTCGTGGGCGGCTACGTCTGTGAAGGGTGTGCAGGGGGTTACCAGATCGCCATTACACGGCTGGGCCCGCCCGAGGCGCCCTTGTGCTTGGGGCCACCCACAATAATCATGGCTCCACTGGGGCGCACGGAGGCCAGGTTGGCCAGGTTCTCGAGGCCGTACTTGCCCGCGCCCAGCAGGGTTACATGACTTTTGAAATCCTTGGAAGCGCCAAAGTCGAGCGACAGGGTATCTACCCCCACGCCCACGATGTTGCGCTGTCGCACCAGAAACTCTGCTGCAGCAGGGCTGAAACCAGGGTAGTGCTGGACATTTGAACCATCCAGATTGACAAAGGCTTTGGCATCGTTCACGCGGCTGTCCCAGCCCGAGTACATGGCGACAAAGGCCCCGTTGGGTAGCCGCCCGTGGCTGCGCTCCCAGGCCAGGATGTCGTCTACCGTAACCTCGGCGTCGGGGTTGCGGTCAGCCCTGGCCTTGATGTTGATAACGGCCAGGGGGGCAATTAGCCGGTTCACCGGAAGCGCATCCGCGGTAGCGGCGCCATCCACAAAATGGGCGGGGGCGTCCATGTGGGTGCCGGTGTGTTCCCAGATTTCCAGGGTGTTGCCGTAGTAGCCATCCTTCTTGACCGTCACCACCTCGTTGATTTTCATGGGGCTGGCGCCGGGGAACATGGGGAAGCTGGGCGAGACTACGTGGGTTAGATCGGCCACGTTGCTGAAGGCTTTGCCGGCTACCTGGCTCTGGGCCTGGGCGCTGCTGGCTGCCACCGCAGCCATACCGACCGCCACGCCCAGGAGCTCCCGACGGCTCAAGCTTTTCTCCACCAGACACATTACGCACGGTGCACACATAAGATAACCTACCTGCTGATAACTTCAAGCACCCGCCAAACGGGATTGCGTTCAGGCAATGCTTGAGTGGCTCGAGTTTATGACCCAGGTGAATAAAAATGCAACCTGGCCGTTGGAGCCTTATCCACCAGGGCTTTTTTCCCGCAGCACATAGCCCACCCCCCGCAGGGTCTGGATCAGGCGGGGTTCGCCCATGGCCTCGAGTTTCTGCCGCAGTTGTTTGACGTAGACCTCCACGATGTTGGCATCGCCAAAAAAGTCGGTGCCCCAGACCTGATCGAGCAGCACCTGCTTGGAAAGCACCCGTTCGGGCTGGCGCATGAAAGTGTGCAACAGGCGGAACTCGAGCCCGGTCAGCTCGAGTTCGCGCTCGCCGCGAAATACCCGGTGGGTCTCGGGGTTGAGAAGCAGGTCGGCGTAGCGCAGTTCGGCAGCGCGGGCCTGGCTTTGCCGCAGGCGGGCCTGGATGCGGGCCAGCAGCACCTCGAAGCGAAAAGGCTTGACCACATAATCTTCGGCCCCAAAGCCGAAGGCCTTGACCTGGTCGTCGGGGGTGTCTCGAGCTGTCAGCATGAGCACCGGCAACTGCGGGTCTGCCGAGTGCAAGCGGTGCAAAACCTCGAGCCCATCAATGCCTGGTAGCATCAAGTCCAGAATCACCAGGTCGGGAGGGGTATCACGGGCCAGGCTCAGCCCCTCTTCACCCGAAGCCGCCGTGGACACGCTGAAACCTTCGTAAGACAGCCCACGCCGCAGCAAGCTGGTAATGCCAGGGTCGTCGTCAATGACCAGAATGCGCTTCATCGCCTCTTAGTTTAGAGCGCTCTTTATATCAAGAGCCATCCGGCTTTTCTGGATAGAACCGTGGCCGCCGGGAAACTTGAAACCCAAGCACCCGTGGGCCGGCCCGGCCCACGCTTGTCCCTTCTCGTTTTCGT
>CALFDH010000112.1 GCA_937950405.1 uncultured Meiothermus sp. | reverse complement strand
GCCACCCTCTTCCGCAAGGGGAGAGGGAAAGGGGAAAACGATAAATGCCTGGCATCCCCTAGACAAACTCCACGCCCCCTCTTGGGATACAGAAGACTTGGTGGAGCGAGGCTAAAGGACGAGATCAGAGGGATTTCTTATCAGTCGAGGCAGTTTTAGGGGGGATAGGGGCTCGAGGTGGCCTCAAATCTTAATAGTCCACAAGACTGGGCCAATAATAAACCTGGTATATTTTTCGGAGAGGCTGCTCTAAAAAACCCAAAATCATCGGTTTATCCATAAAGCGGAGGGGCAAAATATAAATTATACTAAGTATAAAGTAAAGCTATTTGTTTGAATGCATAAACTTGACAGTTTGTCAAGGGGTTTACAACCGTTACCTGCTCAGGTATCGTTGCAGCCAGGAGGAAGAACATGACAAAAGTTGCTCGTAAAATCCTCATCTGGAACGACTAAATCAACCACTTGACCTAAAGCGGTAGTGTTACGGAGGGCGTTACGCCCTCCATTTTTTTGTTGAATTCCCAGGGTTATTTCCAGGATTAACCCTCGAGGGGTTCCGGCAGACCCTTCAGGCTGCGGATGGGGGAGAAGAACAGCCAGGTGAAGGAAAGCATGGCAATCAGCCCGGCGATGAGCGTGGCCTCGCGGATGCCCAGCCATTCGGCCAGCAACCCGCCCAGAATGCCCCCCAACGAACCCAGCCCGATGCCTACAAACTGGCTGGTGCCACCCACCCGCCCCAGCAGGTGCTTGGGGGTTCGGGCCTGGCGGATGCTCACCGCGTTGACATTGCGCACCACCGTCGAGACCGCCTTCATGAACAGAATCAGGCTAACCAGGATGGCGGCCACGAGGGGCGGGGCCACCACCAGGGCGAAGGCTACCCCGGTGAGCGAGGAGATCAGCTGCATTCGGATGATGATGCCGCCGGTGCCCAGCCAGGCGGTGAAACGGGAGGCGGTGACGGCGCCGATAAGGGCACCCAGCCCCACCACGCCAAAGATGAGGCCAATCCAGGCGGGCGGGATCTCCAGTACCCGGCTGAAGAACAGAATCTGGAGGCCTGCCAGCATCCCGATATGCAGGTTAAAGGTCGCGCTGGACAGCACCAGAGCGCGTAAATAGGCGTCGGCAAAAACCAGCCGCAAGCCCTCGCCGATCTCGCTGAAAATCAGCTTGGGGCTACGCACCTTCTGGGTCTCGTTGCTGGGGATGCGGTTGATCAGAAAAGCCGAGACCCAGTACAACAGGGCATTGAGCATAACGGTGAGGGGCGCCCCAACCGCCTGTACCAGCAAGCCGGCCACGCCAGGCCCCGCTACGGTAGCAACCTGGCGGCTGCTCTCGAGCTGGCTATTGGCTGCCACGAGTTGCTCGCGCTTGGCGATGCTGGGCACAAAAGCGCTCACCGAAAGGTCGAAGAACACCCGCAGCATGCCATAGGCAAAAGCCACCACCCACAACCACTCGATGCTGAGCCAGCCCAGCCACCCCGCCAGCGGGATGCTCAGCAGCAAGACACCCCGCCCATAGTTGGCCCAGGTCATGATGCGCTTGGGCGAACCCTGGTCTATCCAGACCCCCGCAAACAGGGTAATGACCAGCCAGGGCAGGGTTTGCAGGGTTGCCAGCAAGCCCATCTGGGCAGGGCTGGCGTTCAGGGTGACCGCAGCCAGCAGTGGCAGTGCCACTTCCAGCACCACAGCCCCAAAGGTAACGCTGCTCTGCCCCCACAATAGGTTGCGAAATTTAGCCGGAATGCCTGGGTTGGGTTCCATCGTGACCCCGCAAATCATATGCCAAACCAGGGCTTTGTCCAAGGTTTAACCTCGGCAGTGGAGTGGTTCGGGTGCACGAGAGGCGGGGTACTTTATCGTGCTTTTATACCAACTCTGCGCGTGAGCGGCGCTAAAGGCGCCCCTCCCTTGCCGCGCCAGGGGGAGCGACCGAGGGACTTATATATCGCTTTTGGGTCACTTCTAAGCATATTTGGTATTACAGGCGTGGCCGCCCACGAAAACGAGAAGGGACAAGCAGACGTGCCTTACCGGGGTGAGGCACGCTTGTCTGCGTTGCGTCTGAGCTAGATTAGCCATCTTGTGGCCGTGGCCAGAGCCATTCCCTGGCAGATGCATGTTACGCACCCAAGCGTGGGCCGAGCCCGGCCCACGGGTGCTTGGGTTTTGGGTTTCCAGGCGGCCACTGCTCAGTTCAAGACAAAGCTTTCTGGAGTCAGACAGCTCAAAATATGTGAACAGCGCTCCAGGGTTGTGTGGCGTTTCTCGCAAGGCCGTGTTGGGCTTTTGCAGCTAGTGGTCTGGTAACAAAGTGTTTGGGATGCCTTCAATGAACCCAACTTATGCACTTGACTGCATGCTGTCATTCCGAGGCGCACGCAGTGCGACGAGGAATCTGGCTCTGCAAAGGGACAGTGATTACAGTGGACTACAGTGATTACAGTGGACTAAAGCACATCAGATTCCTCACTTCGCTTCGCTACGTTCGGAATGACACATAAATTTACTTACCAGACCACTAGTCCCAGCATCGAAAGTACACTTGTTTAGCGTGGCTGCACCCCCTCGAGCAGCTTCAACCGACGACCTGCGTACAGGGCCCAGGCATAGCAGATGGTTGCTACTACCATCGGCCCCACGTACCCCACGCGATCGGCCAGCAAGCCTCCCAGCACCGGCGAAAAGGCCAGCAGGCCCACGATGGTGTTGGACAGGCCAATATACGAGCTACGGGCATCGGTGGGGGCCAGGTTCACCAGGTAGGTGGAGGTGCCCACCCCAATGGCGGCCAGATAAGCCCCTTGCATCACAAACACCATCCAGAAAGCCGAGCTGGGCAGCAACAGCGCCAGAAGGGGGGCCAGGGCGCCCAGCGCTGCGCCAATCAGGATCAGGCTGCGCGAGCCGTAGCGCCGGGAAATCCGCACCCACAGCAGGTTGGAGAGCACCGAGGATAGCGTATAAACCATCAGGTACACCCCAATCTCCCCTTTGTGGCCCAGCACCCGCACCGCATAGGCTGCGTAGAAGGGTTCGACCATGCTGGCCACTACCAGCAGGATGCGCACCCGCAAAAAGCGGCGAAAATAGAAGTCGCGGAACGGCAGGCTGAGCGAGATGCGCTCGGTGCGGATTTCTTTGTCGGGTGGTTCGTCCATCAGGCCAAACACATGCCAGCCATAGGCAAAGGCCAGGGTGCCCAGCACAAACAGAATGGCATAGGGGTAAGGGAAAGCCAGTGGTAGTTCTAGAATGAAGCGCACCAGAAAGCCCGCCAGAAAAGCCAGCGCACCCCCCACCAGGTTGCGGGCCGAAAAAAGCCCGCTGCGGCGTTCCATGGGGATGGTTTTGCCAATGGCTTCCCAAAAGGGCAGGCTCGAAAAACCGGTGAAAAAGCCGTTTAGGGCGAGGCCGATGGCAAATACCCACAGCAGCAGGTCAGGGCGCTGGCCCAGCACAAACCCCCCCAGCGCCACCAGGCCCAGGCTGGCTACCCGCAGCAAGGCCATCCGCCGGTAGAGGGCTACCTTGACCGGCAGGCGGGCCACATAGGGGGCAATAAACACCTGGGGCACCATGGAACCCGCATTCAAGAGCGAAGGCAGGAGCCCAATAACCCAGTTGGGTGCGCCCAGCTTGGCGGCAAAGGAAGCCAGGACGATAGAGCCGTTAAAAAAAGCGTCGCCCAACAGCACGAACCAGCCATTGAGCATTGCGAAACGGTAGTTGCGGTCTCGGAGGTCTAGAATACCGGGCGTGTCGGTCTTGGTCATTCCTACGCTGGGCCCCTTTCACATTCTGCACCCGCGCTACAACGGGGTGACGGTCGCTGAGCTGGTCAAGGCGCACCAGCCCGAGAAGATAGTCCTGGCCTCTTACAGCCCTGAGGAACTGGCGGCGCAGAGCTGGCGTGACCAGAACGAGATCTCATTCTTTCATGTTTTGCCCTGGGCCGAAAGGGCAAGGGTGGCGGTGGAAGCGCTCGATAGCCAGGCCCACCTCAAAGCCGAGGCCGAGCAGTTCCGCGAAGCCCTGCGCCAGTATCCTAAAGGCCAGCAGGCCCTGGAGCAGGTGCAGGCCCTCGAGGAGCGCCTAGAGTGGCTACTCAGCACCCCCCGTACCCCCGAGGAATTCGCCCAGGAGATGGTGCTCGAGGTGCTCTGGGCCTACCATCAGGGCTACGTGCAGGCCTTTGGTGAAGGCCCGGCCACCGGCTTCCGGCGGCAGCGCATGGCAGAGGTGGCCGGGCGCTTGCGGGACTCCCAGGGGCGTGTGGCGGTGCTGGTGGATGTGCTCGAGTACCCCTTGCTACTGGAGCACCTGTTGCCGGAGCAACGCCTGTTATTGGGCCCCCACACCCCTACCGAGCCGGAGCGCCAGCGCAGTGTGCTGGATCGGGCCTGGCAACTCAACGAGTCGGACGACTGGGCGGTTTTGCTGCAGCAGTTGCAGGAAGTGGAAGGCCCCGAAGCCCTTTACTGCGCTGCGCAGATCTACCTGGCCGCCGGACAAGCCGAGGATGCGTATGCTCTCCTGGAGCAACTGGTTCACAGCGACTTTCAGCACCCCGCCTACCTGCCCGGCTACACCCTGGCCCGCTACGGGCAGTTGGCCGATGTGCTGGGCCAGCGCGACCAGGCCCTTCGCGCCTACAAAGCTGTGCTGGGGCTTTCCTGGGCTCCGATGGAAGCCCGTGAAATTGCCCTGGCAGGGCAGAAAACCCCGTTTCGCCTCGGGTTGACCGAAGCTTAGCCAAGCCTTCGCAAGACCCTTGGCGACCAGAAACCCTTGAGCTTCATGCCGCCCGGTTTGGGAGTACCCTCCAACCAGGCCACGCCCCCTTTCTTGAAGGGAAATTGTCCACCGTTCCTGCGCCCGGTCAGGAGCCAGGCGCACAGCTCGCTCATCCAGGGTTCGTGGCCTACCAGCGCCACCCTCTCGCCCTGCAAGTCCTTGAGTAGGTCCTGGCTGGGCTCCGCCGCCAGGTAGGGGGTTACCTCGGTCTCGCCCGCGAGCAGCGGAACCAGCAGTTCGGCGGTCTGTACAGCCCGCAGCTTGGGGCTGTGATAGAGGCGGTCGAAACGAATATCCAGGCGCTTGAGCCCCTGTACCGCTTCCTTGAACTTCTCTATACCGGGCTTGGATAGCGGACGTGCGTCGTCGGACTGGCCTGGCTCAGCGTCCAGGGCAATGGCATGGCGAATCAGGTAAAGTTCCATAACGGGCTAGGGCGTTGGAAGTAGGTTCTTGGTGATGGGCTCAAGAAAACGTCTAACTCAAAGTCTGTAGATTTGTAGTCTGCAACTTTTGCCAGTAAAACGCGGCTGGTAGTTTGGTAACGTTATTTCTTTATCATTCCGAACGCGGCGAAGCGAAGTGAGGAATCTGATGCGCTGTAGTCCACAGTGTTCATTTTACCCATGCAGTACCGGATTCCTCGTTGCACTGCGTGCGCCTCTGAATGACCACGAGAAGTCAAGGGCAGAAGTTAGGTTCATTTGGAGGTATCTCGCTTTTTTACCAGACCACTAGCTGCTTCGTGGCGCCCATTCTACCAGCAGCTCGCGGCCAAAGGCTTGCCGGAACAACTTGGCCTGCTTGCGCGTTTCGGACATCTCTACCCAGGGTTCTTCGGAGGCCAGCAGGGTCAGGCGCACCTGTTTAGGGCCGAGGTCTACCTCCAGCCCCTCGACGCGCCCGGCCCGGCTGCGCTCGAGGTACTCGCTAATCCGCAAGAGGGTTGCCAGGCGCAGCAAGCGCTTGTTGTCGCCCTCCTGCAACACCGAGCGGTACACCCCAGGCCGGGGTTCGCCCTTGCGGTGGTAGCGCACCAGGAGCCCCAGCAAGACCTGCTCGCGGTGGGTCAGGCCGGGGATAGCCGCGCTCATGATCAGGTACTCGCCGTGTTTGTGGTGGTCGTAGTAGCCCACGCTCATGCCGATGTCGTGGAGCAGAGCGGCTTCGTCCAGAAGCTGCTCCTCGGCCGGGCCATAGCCGTGTAGTGGGGCCAGCAGCCGAAAGAGCAAGCGGCAGAAGTGGCGCACCCGGGCGGTGTGGCCATACTCCTGGGGGTAGCGGGCAAACAGATTACGCACGTAGAAGCCGCGCACATCGTTGAGTAGATGAGGGGGCGGCAGAAACTCGCGGTAGAAGGCCCCTTCGCGTACCCCCTGGCCGGAAATCCACAGGCCCTCCAGCCCCCCTTCGCGCAGCACCGTGCGGTAGACCAGCCCCCCGGCCACAATCACATCGGCCCGGTCGGCCTGAAGGCCCTCGAGCTGCCGGCGCTGCTCGGTGGTTCGCTGGGCCAGCAGGGCCACCACCTCCTCGAGCTCCTCCCGCGAGAGGTAGTAGCCGTGTACCAGGTCGAGGGGGTAGTCCTTACGCCGCTGGGCCAGCTTGGCCAGATTGCGCACTGTACCGCCCATCGCCACCAGGGGCAGGGGGTGTGCGCGCACCTGGGCCAGAACCTCCTTCATCTCCTTGCGCACAAAGCGCTCGAGGTCTTCTATCTCGCCCTTCTTGGGGGGGTTGGACCCCAGGAACATCTCGGTGAGCCGCACCGCCCCCAGAGGATAGGCCTGGCCCTCTCGATAGTATCGGCCTTCCATGCGTGAGAGCTGAGCGCTGCCCCCGCCCAGATCCATCACCCAGGCGTCCTCGAGGGTGAACGCGTTCGCCACCGCCAGCACCCCGTAGCGGGCTTCGTCTTCGCCGGAGAGCACCTGTACCTGAAGCCCCAGCTTGCGTAGCTCGCGCATGAACTCCGCGCCGTTTTCGGCGTCGCGGGTGGCGCTCGTCGCATATATCCGGAGTTCGTCCAGGTCGGTGGCTTGGGCGAAGTCGGCATAGAGCTTGAGGGCCGACAGGGCCCGCTGCATCCCACTTTTCGTCAGGCGGCCCTGGGTGGCCAGCCCCTCGCCCAGCCGCACGGTCTCGCGAATTTCGTCTACCAAGCGGAAATGCTTTCCTGGCTCGTAAATGTACACCACCATTCGCGCCGTTCCCGACCCCAGATCCACGATGCCCAGCCGTTGCACCGCCCCATCGTAGGGCTTTAGTGCCGGAGGCTCAAGTTCTGTCAGGGTTGGAGCCATGGTTTTAGTGTGGGTAAAAAAAGTCAGGGGGTTGTAAGCGTCGGGGTGATGCCGACCTCGAGGCGTCGGGGCGGTCATTCCGAACGGAGCGAAGCGCACTGCGTAATCGGATGCGCTGCTTTTCCCTGGTTTCACCACTCTGAGTGCTGTCAGATTGCTCGTCGCACTGCGTCCTTGGAATGACAAGGCGGGGTGTTATTCCGAGGGCAGCGAGGAAGCTGACGTATCAACATCCACCATATGTACTATCCTTTTGCAGTGCCAGATTCCTCGTCGGCTAGGCCTCCTCGGGATGACCAGGGGCTTTTTTGCTTCCTTGATGGTTCAGATGATTGACTACAAGTTTTCGTGAACCGTGATCTTATATCAACTATCAACTCTGCGCGTGAGCGGCGCTAAATGCGCCCCTCCCTTGCCGCGCCAGGGGGGTGCGTCCGAGGGACTTGTATATCGCTTTTGGGTCACTTTTGAGCAGATTCGGTATTATTTCATGTCGAGCCTATCTGTCCCTGGCCCTGTGTTTGGGGGCGCGATAGACTCGGGTCAAGGTGAAAAAAGCCAAGACCAAAAAGAAAGCCTTACCTTTCCCTGACAAACCCGCCCAACACTTGGAGGCGATGCCCAAAAAGCCTAAAGAACCGCGCTACGTCCCCACCCATCTCACCCAGGAGGCGAGCTGGCTCTCCTTCAACCGGCGGGTGCTGGAGCAGACCCGTCGGCCCGATTTTCCGCTGCTGGAGCGGCTGCGTTTTCTGGCAATCTGGGCTTCCAACATGGACGAGTTCTATGCGGCGCGAATTTCGCGGGCCTTTGCCGAAGAGCGGGGTAGCCCGAGCTATCTGACCCTGATGAATGAAGCCCTGGATCAGGCCGAGGAAGCAGGCCGGCTCTACCTCGAGTTTCTCAAGGCCCTGGAGGGCCTGGGGATTCATGTACTCGAGCCGTCCCAGCTCACCAAGGCCGAGAAGCAGTACTTCGGGGCCTATCTGGCCGAGGAGGTGGCCCCCCTGACCGACCTGATCCGGCCCGAGGCGCTGCCCGAACTGGCCAGCCAGGCTCTGTACTTTGCCTCCGGCGAGGGGCTCTTGCAGCACCTGATCCGGCTGCCGGGCAGCGTGCCCCGGCTCCTGGAAGTGCCTGGGCGGGAGGGCGGCTTCGTGCGGCTGGGGGCCCTGGTGCGGATGCGCAGCGACCTGTTTCTACCGGGTAACCAGAAGCTACCCCTGTACGAGTTTCGCCTGATTCGGCTGGCCCAGCTGGCCCGCTCCCGCGCCGACTGGGACGAGCTGCCCGAGGCTCTGGAAACCCGTCTGGACGGGCAGGTAAGCCACCTCGAGCTGGAAGAAGACTTCCCCCCCCTGTGGGCCGAGACCATCCGGGTGGCCCTGGGGCTGGAACCCCCGGAGGTTTTCCAGCTACCCCCGCCCCTTGACCTGAGTTTCGTGGCCACCATCGTCTCGAGTGGGCCCGAGAGCGAAAAGTTCAAGGCTATCGTCATCCAGAAGCCTAAGGGTTTTGCCAAAGACCCCTTTGGCTACCTGAACCGGCGCGACCTGCTCTTGTACCACCCCTTCGAGGATTATGGCGCGGTGGAGAGTTTCGCCCTCGCTGCCGCGCGAGACCCCAAGGTAGAGGCCCTGCGGGCCACCCTTTATCGCATTGGTGAGGAAAACGGCATCGCCCAGTCGCTCATTCAGGCGGCCAAGGCCGGTAAGGATGTGGCGGTGTTGCTGGAGGGCCGGGCCCGCTTTGATGAGCTGGCCAACCTCGAGTGGAGCCTGCGTTTTGCCGGGGCCGGGGTGCGCGTGCTGCCCTTGCCGGACAAAAAAGTCCACGCCAAGGCCCTGTACGTGCGGCGGGCGGGCAGCGAGTACGTACACCTGGGCACCGGCAACTACAACCCCATCAATGGACGGCTCTACACCGACCTTTCGCTCTTTACCGCCCACCCAGCCCTAACCGCCGATGTGCGGGCCTTTTTTGCCGCGCTGGAGCACCAACAGCCGCCTTCCCTGGCCACCCTGCGGACGGCCTCCTTCATCCGCGACCTGCTTGTGGAAAGCATCCAGGCCGAAGCCCACAAGAAAGGCGAGATTATCCTGAAGTTCAACCACCTGACCGACCCCGCCATCCTGGGCGCCCTCGAGGAGGCCCTGAACCGGGGGGCGCGGCTACACCTGATTGTTCGAAGCACCCTGGCCACCCTGTGGGAGGGTGTGGAGGTGAAGAGCCTGGTGGGGCGCTTTCTGGAGCATGCCCGCATTGCCGCCTTCAAGGCCGGGGGCAGGTGGCGGGTCTGGGCGGGCAGCGCCGACGCCATGCCGCGCAACCTGGATCGTCGTTACGAGCTCTTTTTTCCCATCCTGGCCCCCCGCGCCAAGCGCAAGGTGCTGGACATTTTGCGGGCCCAGCTCGCCGACGACCGCAACAGCTTTATCCTGTTGCCGGGTGGAATGGAGCGTCGCTGGGGCGGTAAGCGCGACGGGCAGCGGCTGGTGTAGGCTTTCTTAATCCGACGGCCTACCTGGAAATACCCGCAGCCTACCTCTGGGCGCGAGCCGAACTTGCTCTCCCAGACCAGCTTCTAGCTTCACCACCGCTTCCCCCACCCCCAGGTTCACCCGGCACAGCCGTTCGCCCCGCCCGCCATAAACGGCCAGTACTTTGGCGGGAAGCCCCTCCGGCGCCGGGGCCAGGTCTTCGTAGCGGAAGGCCAGCAGGCCCGGCCCGCTTTCCACGCCCTGGACGGCCCAGGCCAGGCCGTTCAGTCTGACCTGCCCGCCCTGTACTTCCACAGAGAGCAGGTTCAGACGCCCGAAAGCCCGTGCGGCCGCAAGGGTTTGGGGCTGGGCATACACCTGGGCAGGGGTGTCCACCTGCACGATGCGCCCGCCGTCCATCACCGCCACCCGGTCGGCTACTGCCAGGGCCTCGTCGGGGTCGTGGGTAACGTGGAGGGCGCTCACGTGTTCGGCCCGCAGGAGCGAGGCCACCTCGAGGCGCAGTTCCTCGCGCAGCACCGGGTCGAGCGCCGAGTACGGCTCGTCCAGCAACAGCAAACGTGGCCTGGCTGCCAGGGCTCGAGCCAGGGCTACCCGCTGCTTTTGTCCGCCCGAGAGCTGGTGGGGTTTGCGGGCGTCCAGCCCGCCCAGCCCCACCCGCCCCAGCAGGTGATGGGCCAGCGCCCGGTCGGGGGTTTTCATCACCAGCAGGAGGTGCTCCAGAGCGCTCAGGTGGGGCCACAGGGCATGATCCTGAAACACGTAGGCCAGCCCGCGCTTCTCGGGGGCCTGATGGGTCACGTCCTCGTTGCCCAGGAAGATGCGCCCTGCATCGGGCTCGAGCAGCCCCGCCACCAGGTTTAGCAGGGTGGTCTTGCCCGAGCCCGAGGCTCCCAGTACCGCCACAATTTCGCCGGGCGAAAGATGCAGGTTGGCACCCGACACCCCCGCCTTGCCGAAGTTTTTGGTGATGTTCTCCAGACGCAGCATGGTGGAAGTCTCAGGGGTAACGCTGGATAGCTGAGGGTCTATGATCCATGGCCTATAGCAAGAAATGATTCGAAAAATCGTGGGCTACTTGCTACAGACACTCGTACGCAAGCTATCCTAGCCCACCACGCCCCGGCGCGGTACCAACAGCAGCACCAGCGACAGCGCCATCAGCATCAGTCCGATGGCGGCGGCTTCACGGAAAAGCCCGCCGTTTAGCGCCGACAGCACCGCCACCCCCAGGGTCTCGCTCCCCGGTGCGTACAGCATGGCCGACAGGGTAAGCTCGGCCAGGCACAGTGGCAGCACCAAAAACACCCCGGCGGCCAGGTAGGGCCCTAGCAGGGGAAAGCCAATCTTCCACCAGGCCCACCCGTGCCGCAGGCCAAACAGCTTGCCCACCCCCACCAGCCGCTCGATGCCGCTTTCCAGCCCGGCCTCTATCGAGCGCAGCATCAGTGCAGCAAAGTTGAGCAGGTACGCGAGCAGCACAATCCAGGGGGTGGCATAGACCGGGGTGGGGGCCAGCAGCAGAATCAGGCCAATGGCCAGCAGGGTTCCCGGCAACAGGTAGTGCATATCCAGCACCTGCCGCAACCGCTTCAGAGCCCCGCGCTGGGGGGCCAGCAGCAGCCCCAGCAGCAGGAGCAAACCCGTGGCCAACAGGGCCAGCAGCAGCGAGTTGAGGAGCCCCTGCCGCACCAGCGGCAGCTCCCAGGCCGCCCCAAAAGCAGGCTGAAAGGCCCCGGTGAAGGTGTTGAAGAGGGCCCGGCGCACCAGGCCCACCAGTGGAAACACCACCGCTATCAGCGCGAACAGGACGAACGCGGCTTTGGCTGCGAGCCCCAGCCTGGGTCGCAGCAGCCGGGGAGAGGGCTCGCCGGTCGGTTGACTCCCGAGCAGCAGGGCCGGAACTGCCAGCAACCCCAACAACAGCCCAATGGCTGCTGCCTCGCCCAGGGGGTCGGGGCTGGCGGGGGAGAAGAGACGGGCATAGGCCAGGGTGGGCAGCGTATAGACCTGGGCAGGTAGCCCCAGCACCGCCGGAACCCCGAAGTTGCCCAGCAGGGTCAGGTAAAGCGCCCCAAAGGACGCCACGAGCGCCGGAAATAGCGGGGGCACCAACGCCCGCACACGCTTCCAGCCCGTTACGCCATGCACCTCGCTGGCTACCAGCAGCGGGGCCAGCTTGGATTCCAGGGCGGGGCGTAGCAGCAGGTAGGCCACCGGGGCGTAATGGGCCGTCCAGGCCAGCAGGATGCCGCCCACCCCATAGGGCTGCACGTTCACCAGTTGCAGGGCATACAAAAACCCGAGTGCTCCCACAAAGGGCGGCACCAGGTAGGCCGGCAGCAGCAGCGCATCCCACCCCGGGTGCAGCCGCGCCCGGAAGGCCAGCCAGGCCAGCCCGCCCCCCACCCCCAGGCACAGGAGACTGCCCACCAGTGCCAGGAGTAGCGAAACCCCCGCCAGGTCGAGCACCCTGGGCAGAATGGCAAGGTCGCCCAGCCCCCGCCAGGCCAGTACCCAAAGTGGTAGGGCTACCCCCAGCGAGAGGAGTAGCCAGAACAAACTGGTCAGGGGTTGTCGCGGGAGCATCAGCGCTATCCTAGTGGTCTAGTAATTTTATTTTCTTGTCCCTCCGAATGGAGTGAAGCGGAGTGAGGAATCTGATGCGCCTCAGTCCAGTGTATTTACCGTAGCCATGCAGTACCAGATTCCTCGTGGCACTGCGTGCGCCTCGGAATGACAGCGTGAAGTTGAGGGAAGAAGTTGGGTTCATTAGAGGCATCCCGATTACTTTGTTGCCAAACCACTAGCAGTGAGGTGAGGGTATTGACGGGCGATCATGCCCGTTGAGGTTGAGGGGCTCAGATCAGGCGTGGTCAGATGAGAGGGCGTCGAAGCAAAATAGAAAAGCTGACCTTTGACCCTAAACTACAGGCAAACCCCGCTTTCGGCCTTCAGCTTTCGGCTGCTTCAGGCCCTATTAGCGCAGGTTGAACAGCGTGTTGAACTGTGTAAGCAGGTTTTGCCGGTTGGCCTGGATATAATCGGCTGCCGAGGGCACCGAGAGCACCTCCCCGCTCACCCCAGCGGGGCGAGGGGCCGAGGCAATGACGGGAATGTAGCCCTGCTGGGCGAACAGGGCTTGGGCTTCGGGCGAGAGCAAGAAGCGCAGGAAGCGCTCGGCCAGTGCCGGGTTGCGGCTATTGCTCAGAATAGCGATGGGGGTGGGCACCAGAATGGCCCCGTCGCGGGGGTAGATCACCTTAAGCGGCGCCCCCTGGCGAATGAGGTCGCGGATGCCAAAGTCGGTGATGATGGCTAGGCCATACTGCCCCTCGGCCAGCTTTTGCTGGAGAACGGGGTTGGACTGCTCAACCTTAAGGCCGTTGCGATGGAGTTGCTCGAAGAAGCTAAAGCCAAAGCGCTGGCTGAAGGTACCCAGGGTAGAGAGGGCCGCCCCGGAAAAGTTGGGGTTGGGCATGCCCACCAGGTCGCGGTATTCGGGCTTCAAAAGGTCGCGCCAGGAGCGCGGTTCGGGGAGGTTGCCCAGCTTGCGGGTGTTCACGGCAATGCCGTTGTAGAGGAGCCGTACCTCGTAATAGCGCCCACCCTGGTAGGCAAACTTGACCGGGAAGCCGGGCGTAGTGGCCCGCACCGGGCGCAGGCGGTTTGCGGCGGCCAGTTCGCGGAAAAAGGTCTCGTCGGCCACCCACAGGAGGTCGGCCTGGGGGTTGTTGGCCTCGAGCTCGGCTCGCAGACGGGTAATCACCTCGCCGGTGCCGCTGCGGAAGACCTGCACGTTGACGCCCGGATTGGCCCGTCTGAACAGCTCAATCATGGGGTTGACGTTGGTCAGGACTTCCGAGGTGTAGAGGGTGATGGTTTGCTGCTGGGCCAGAGCCAGCCCAAAAGCAACCAGCATAGCCAGAAAGAATCGTCGCATGAAGCCTCCAGTGAAGGGTTTTATCCCCTTAGAGATTGTGCCCTGTTTATGGTCAGCCCACGGTCAGAACAGACTTGGTGTTGGGCTACGAAAGCCGTAATTATCAGATAATCTCTGTGGTCAGAACAGCAGGGTGTTTGTTGAAATTCACAGGTTTTGAGTCAAACTTATTGCTCAAAGAGTTCAGGCAGCACCGGCGATGATGCGGTGGTCTTTGAGCTCGAGCCTGCCCAGGCCGTGTTTGCTCGAGAGCCGCTCGAGGTTTTGCTGGCGCTCCCCCTGGCGGGCGGCATAAGACATATTGGCTCCGTGCATGGAAACTGCAACGCCCCTGCCGGGAAGCTGAATGAGCGGGTAGCCCGCCGAGGTCACGCGCAGATACCAGTCCCAGTCCCAGTAGTCGGTCATCTCGGGGTCGAAGGGGCCCAGCTCGTCGTGCAAAAAGCGCGGATAGGCCGCGCCGGTGGCGAGCAGGTGGTTGTCGGTGCGGAGCGAGAAGGGGCTGGCTTTGAGGTCGAAGGGGATGCGCTCGAGCTCCAGACCATCGCGCTCCAAAACCAGGTAGCCGCCCCGGTAAACCAGCCCGGCCTGCGCCCGGAGGGCCCGCACCACCCGGTACAGGTGGGTGGGGTCGAGCCACCAGTCGTCGTCATCGAGTAGGGCAATTATCGAGCCGGTGGCATGGGACAGCCCGGTGTTGCGGGCGTGCACCTGCCCCCGCCCCTCGTTGCGAACCCCCAGGATGCGGGGGTCGCGCAGGCTGTGGGCAGCCAGGATGCCCGAGCCGTCCCCATCGTCCACCACCACCGCTTCCCAGTCGGGGTAAAGCTGAAGCTGGAGCGAACGCAGGGCCCGCAGCAACAACTGGGGCCGGTTGTAGGTGGGAATCAGCACGCTGACCATCGTTTGTCTAAGATTAAAACCCTTTTGTCAGGGCCGCTTGGTACGTTCCCTGACATTTGGCTGACCCGCCTGACCCTGCCCTGACGCATCGGCGCAACCCTCAACTTGGTGAGGTTTTAATATGCGAATCCTGGTTACCAACGACGACGGTATCTACAGCCCTGGGCTTCTAGCACTGGCCGAGGTGGCAACGGCTTTTGGCGAGGTGCGGGTGGTCGCGCCCGATGTGGAGCAGTCCGCCATGGGCCACGCCATCACCATTTCTCGCCCCCTGCACTACCGCGCCACGCCGCTGGGGGGCCTCGAGGCCTACCGTGTGAACGGCACTCCTGCCGACTGCGTGGCCCTGGGCACCCACCACTGGGACACCGTAGACTTGGTGCTATCGGGTATCAACCTGGGTTCTAACCTGGGCAACGAAATCTGGCACTCCGGCACGGTGGCCGCCGCCAAGCAGGCTGCGCTGCTGGGCATTCCCGCCATTGCCTTTAGCGCCCCCGTCAATGGCCGCGAGCCCGACTTCGAGGCCCTCAAACCCTGGGTAGGGCGGGTGCTGGAAGCGCTGCTGCGCGAGCCCAGGCCCTTCCTGATCAACGTCAACCTGCCCACCAAGCCCAAGGGCATTCTATGGGCCCGCCAGTCGGTGCGGATGTACGAGGGCCGGATTGTGCCCGGTACCGACCCCATGGGCCGCGAGCACTTTTGGTTCGCCGCCTACCCCGACCACGAGCCCGAGGAAGGCACCGACCGCTGGGCCATCAACCACAACTTCATCGCCCTCACGCCGCTGCGCCTCGACCTGACCGACGAAGCCCGCCTGAGCCAGGCTTTTCAGCTGGCGGCCTCAGCGGATTGAAGGTGTTCATGGTCGATAGCTCATAGCCGATAGCTGATAGCCCAATCGCGCATAGCTGACAGTCCAAATGTACAGGCGCAGCCAAGTTGAGCCCGTGTAATACCAGATTCGGTTAGTTCGTCGCCGAACGGCGGCGAACTAACCCGACCGAAGGGAGTGCTCTAGGATTCAAAAAGATAGCCTCTGAAAATCTCTGGTTTGGGTGATTATCTTTTTGAATCCGGTATAATACCAAATCTGCTCAGAAGTGACCCAAAAGCGATGTACAAGTCCCTCGGACGCGCGCCCTGGCGCGGCAAGGGATGGGTGCGTTTAGCGCCGCTCACGCGCAGAGTTGATATAAGGTCTATAGACGAATCCAGGCTGCACTAGAAAATCATGCTCCGGGCGCAATACCCGAATGTTTTTGGATCATGCCATTATCCAAAACATAGGCGCTAGGCACTTAGGCATATCTGCGACCTTTATTACGGATTTGCACTTGCTATGGGGCTACAGAGCGGGTAAAAACTGTTGGCGCTTACCCTCGATAACCTCCGGCCAGCTTAGAGCTATCGGCTATCGGCCATGCTTCCGGCTACACGTTAAACAAAATCAGCACCACGTCGCCGTCCTGCACCACGTAATCCTTGCCTTCGGTGCGTACCCAGCCTTTTTCCTTGGCCTGGGCCCAGCCGCCCGCCTCGACCAGCTTGTGCCACTCGATCACCTCGGCCCGGATGAAGCCCCGCTCGAGGTCGGAGTGAATCTCACCGGCGGCCTGGGGGGCCCTGGTGCCTTTGCGAATGGTCCAGGCCCGCACCTCTTTCTCCCCGGCAGTGAAGAAGGTCTGCAAGCCCAGGGTGTGGTAGGCGGTGTGCACCAGCCGGTCCAGCCCCGACTCCTTCAGGCCCAGGGTTTGCAGGTACTCGGCGGCCTCTTCCTCGGAAAGCTCGGCCAGTTCGGCCTCGATCTTGGCCGAGACCACCACCACATCGGCGCCCTCCTGGGCTGCCGCCTCGCGCACCTTTTGCACGTGCGGGTTTTGGGCGCCATCGGGCAGGTCTTCCTCGGCCACGTTGCACACGTAGATAACCGGCTTGTAGGTGAGCAGGCCCATTTCGCGGGCGGCTTTGCTCAAAAGTTCCGGCTCGGCGCCCTTGAAGGTTCGGATGGGCTGGCCCTGCGAAAGGTGTTGCATGAGCGGTTCCAGCACCTCCAGCAGGGCTTTGTCGTCCTTGTCGGTGCGGGCCGACTTACGCAGCTTGTCCAGGCGCTTTTCGAGGGTCTGCAGGTCGGCCAGGGCCAGTTCGGTGTTGATGGTCTCGAGGTCGTCCAGGGGGTTGACCTGGCCAGCCACATGCACCACGTTGGGGTCTTCGAAGCAGCGCACCACGTGGGCAATGGCGGCCACCTCGCGGATGTTGGCCAGAAACTGGTTGCCCAGCCCCTCGCCCTTGTGGGCCCCCTTCACCAGCCCGGCAATGTCCACAAACTCCACATGGGTAGGCACGATAGGCGGCACCCGTTCGCCCTTCACAAAGAGCTTTTGCAGGGCGGTCAGACGGGGGTCGGGCAGCGTCACCACCCCCACGTTTTTATCAATGGTGGCAAAGGGATAGTTGGCGGCCAGGGCGCCTGCTTTGGTGATGGCGTTGAAGAGCGTGGATTTGCCCACATTGGGAAGACCTACGATACCGACTCCGAGTGATGCCATGCGGTTCCTCTGGGCAGGCTTACCTGCACACAAGCTCTCATTCTAAGGCAGCAGAGGCAAAAGCCCCAAGCCCGGCCCGGTAGAATCGAGGCGGGTTTGAGGAGGTGTTCATGGCAACGGTGCTGCTCTTGATGCTGGCGGTGGCGGCGGTGCTGCTAATGGTGCAGTTTGGCCTGGATACCCAGAACCTATCCCAGAAGCCCGCCGATGTCCTGACCGATGAAAGCTACGTGCTGGTGGCCTTACTGGCGATGGTGGTGATTGCCGGGCTGGTTACAGCGGTGCTGCTCTATGTAGCGCCCCAGTGAGCTTGCAATGGGTGGGCGAATCATTGGTGTGCTGAAAGCTCAAGGCTCAAGGCCAAAAGCGAACAGCGCTGCAAACCAGGCCATATACACGCCCCCTGTTTGAAGAGCGTTTGGGTTACCGCCAGGCCCTGCGTTTGCTACTCACCGGGGATCTTCAGAGAACCACAAGGGCGCTCTGGGGGCGTTTTTTATGCCAGCTTTATGGGGGCACAGGGCGGGCCCTCTCATCAGGCGACACCCCAGGCGCAACTTTTTGCCTAGCTGTCGGTTTGTGAAGGCGAGAGGAACGATGTGGATTCGGTATCATTCGCCCAAGCCAAGATGGGCCCTGGCTTCCTCGGCGAACCCGGCCCAGTCCAGAAGAGCTCCGGCCAGGGCCAGGTAGCCCCTGGTGGTGCAGACCTTGCCCTGCCAACGATAGGCTTCTTTAGAGCGTTCCAAAGCGGTTCCAGCCAGGGCTTCTTCGGCAATGGGGTGAGCGGCAACCTGGCCCGAAACCTGTCCGGCCTCCCACAAAAACAGTACCCCATTGGCCCCTGCAAACACCGCCCGCAGGCCCTCCCACACTTCGCTCAACCAGTCCTGGTGTTCTGCATCGCGCCCCAATTTTCGCATCTGGGGGCCGCCGGGAATGACCAGCACGTCCAGTTCGGGCCGGGCAGCGAAGGTGTACCGGGGGGTCCAGACTGCCCCTGCGCTGCCTTCCAGGGCGGTGCGGCCCCGCGCCAGGGTGAACCGCTCCCAGCCCAGGAGCCGGGCCACCTCGAGCGCCAGGGCCGCCTCGGCCTCGAGGAAACCCGGTGTGAGCAAAACGCCCATTCGCATGGCCTTATGCTACCAACCATGCCCACAGGTCAAAAGGAGCGTGCTGGCACACAACCTCAGACGAGTGCATATCGGGTATTACGAGCCTGTATGTACGGCCCTCACCGCCTGGCCTGGGCCTTACTTTTCCGGGTCGGCTTGCGCTCGCCCTGCACGAACGCCTTCAGGTCGGCGGCTTGCCGGGCCAGCGAAGGCAGGTGTACGTACATCATGTGGCCGGCGGGGTAGTAGTGCACCTGGATGTTTTGTTGCAGGTGGGGTTCCAGGCTCAGGTGGTTCAGGGTGTAGTCGGTGGCGAAGTAGGGGGTGGCCAGGTCGTAGTAGCCGCTGCCCACATACACCCGCAGGAAGGGGTTCATGCAGATGGCCTTGCGGAGGGTTTCGGCCACATTCAGGTACTGGTTTTCAAACTCCTTGTAGCTCCAGTTCTGGTACAGGTTGGAGAGGATTTCATAGGGCAGGTCGCTCTCGAAACCCAGGTCTTGCCGCACGTACTGGTTGAGGGTGGCGGTGTAGGGCCCCTGGATGGCGGCATAACTGGGGTCGTACTCGAAGGCAGCTCCGGCGGCGTCGCGGTCGGTGCCGGTAAAGCGGCTGTCCAGCCGACCCACGGTTTTGCGCTCGGCGCGCAGCAGCTCCTTGGTAAAGCGAAAAATTTCCAGGCGCAGGTTGCTGGATAGCACGTACGCCTCCGAGAGGCCGGTGTAGCGGGCCAGCTTCTGAGCGATGCGCTTTTGCTCGGCGGGGGCGAGTTTGCTGCCTTGCATCAGGGCCAGGGTGTACTCGCCCTCGGCAAAGGCTTCCACTTCCTTCAAGACGGCCTCGAGCGGTTTTTGTTGGAGGTCTTTGGGGAGCTTGCCATGATACCAGGCGGTGGCGCTAAAGGTGGGCAGGAACAGGATGTGCGGCAGGTCGTTGCCGGGGCCAAAGCGAGCGGTGGAGAACTCCAGAATGCTACTGACCAGCATCAGGCCGTTCAGATACATGCCGTGCCGCTCTTGCAAATAGCCTGACAGGCCCGCCGCCCGGGTGGTGCCGTAGCTCTCGCCGATCAGGTACTTGGGGCTGGTCCAGCGCCCGTAGCGGTGGGTGTAGAGGCGGATAAACTCGCCTACGCTCTCGAGGTCGCGTTTGAAGCCGTGGTACTCCTTGGTTTTCTCGCCCTCCACCATGCGGCTATAGCCCGTACCGACCGGGTCAATGAAGACCAGGTCACTGGCCTCGAGCAGGGTGTGTTCGTTGTCTGCCAGACGGTAGGGCGGTGGGGTGAGGGCCCCGGCGTCGCCCATCTCCACCCGTTTGGGGCCCAAAAGGCCCAGGTGCAGCCATACCGAGGACGAACCCGGCCCTCCATTGAAGGAAAAGGTGAGGGGGCGCTGGTTGCGGTCGGTTATGCCCTCTTTGGTGTAGGCCACGAAAAAGACCGTAGCCTTGGGTTTGTGCCCCTCGGCGGTGCCGTCCTTTTCCGATTCTTCGCGCAGCACCACAGTTCCGCAGGTCACGCTGTAGCGCAGCTCCTTCCCTCCAATACGGATGCTGTGCTGGGTGGTGCTGAGTTGGTCTTGCGGCGTGGGTTTGGTCTCGGTGGTTTTGGTTTCTTCCGGCATGGGGCCATACTATACGCCCATGTGGGGTAACTCAAAACCCAGGCCAGCGGCGCTCAGACAGGCCTTATCTGACCTACACAATCCTGCGATACCCTGGGCCGGATGATGCCGAGATGGAAGTACATGCTGGGGCTCGTAGTAATGCTATGCGCCCTGGGACTGGCCCAGGTGGCTCCGGAGGCCGCCCAACTGCTGGAGAAAATGCGCCTTGCCCACGGTGGGCCGGCCCTGGCCAATTTGCGTACCTACCAGGAAACCGCCACCCTGACCACCTTTTCCGGGCCGCAACCGGAGAACCAGCTAACGGTGGTTTCGTATGCAGATTTTCCTTCCAGGCGGCTCAGGGTGGAGTACCGCGACGGCTCCAAGCTCATTCAGGTGCTCCAGGTAAGCCCCACCGGTGGCCAGAGCTGGAGCGTGGTCTCGGGGAGCAAGGCCCTCGAGCCCGAACTGGCCCAGGAGCTTCGCAACGGACTGTTCCAGACCTGGTACGGCCTGCGCCTGGGAGGCAGCGGAAGGGAGCAGGCCCGGCTGTTGGGGCGTCACTCCTTTGGCGACCGCACCGGAACCGCCATAGAAGTCACGACTCAGGGCAGCAAGACCACCTATCTGGCAAATGCCCAGCACCAGCTCATTGCCGAGCGCTACCAGAATAGCCAGGGACAAATGACGGTGCTCTACGCCGACCTGCGGCGGGTCTCGGGCATCCAGATTCCCTTCCAGGCCCGCCTCTACGCCGATGGCACCCTGTTTGCCGAGGTGAAGGTGCAAGAAGCACGGGTCAACCCGATGCTTAGGCCCGAGACCTTCAGGATGCCGTAGGAGGCCGAAAGCTTTGTGCTTTGCGATACTTTTCGAGTAGAACAAGCTTCAAAGAAACCAGATTGACAAACCCCTATGGCCTGCGCAGTTGTAACTCAAGCAACCCACACTCCAAACTTTGGCGCTAAAAATAAAGCATGGACAAACGTCGGTTTTGGGGGGTTGTGCTGGTGTTGTGGACTGGGCTCGGTCTGGCCAGCCCGGCCCAGGATTTGCTCAGCGAAGTGAGTCGTTTGCTGAACGACTATTACGGGGGTTTTTCCCAGATCAGGCCGCAGGAACTGCGGCAGAAATACCAAGGCGAGCTCGAAAAAATCTGCGCCCAGGAGGTCGTTTGTCCTGCGAACAAAGCTTACACGGTGATTGCCTCGCTGGTGGCTGAAATCGGGGATCGTCACACCCGCTACTTCACCCCAGAAGACTACGCCGAAATTCAGCGTCGCCTGGCCGGAACCAGCAGCAGTCGCCCTCAACTCGGCGTGCAGCTCCAGGTGGTACCGGGCCTCGAGGGCCTGCTGGTGCTGGAGGTGAGCGCCGAGACCCCTGCAGAGGAAGCGGGTTTGCGCCGAGGGGATCGCATCCTGGCGGTGAATGGCGAGCCCTTGCCCCAGGCCGAAGCAGAGCGTAGCAACTTCCTGCGCGAGCGCCTGAGCTCAGGAGGGCCGCTCAGCCTGACCATCCAGCGGGTGCAGCAGCGTTTCGAGGTTGAGGTGCGCCCCCGGATTATCTCCCTGCGTCAACCTCCCTCGCTCAACCTGCGTTCGGATGGGTTGGCGGTCTTGCGCATCCCCTCATTTAGCGGCTATCAGCAGGTGGGGCCGCGCGTTCATGAACTGGTACGCCAGGCCCAGATGGCGGGAGCCAAAGGCATGGTGGTAGACCTGCGCAACAACGGCGGCGGGGTACTGAGCGAATGCCTGGTGGGGGCGGGGGCCTTTGTCGAGGAGACTTACCGGCGCTTGCAGGACAACATGCGCGCCAGCGAGCAGGGCTACAAAGAGGGCTTCTACTACTTCCGCTCGGGAGGCCGAGACCGCCCGCAGTACGAGGTGAGGGCTGTTCGCTGGACAGCCCCGGTGGTGGTGCTGGTAAACGAGCGCACCGCCTCGTGCGCGGAATACTTCACGTTTGACTTACAGGAAGGCCGCCAGGCCCCGGTGATTGGGCAGCCAACTGCCGGGGTGGGCAATACCGCCACCATTTTCTTGCGTCTGAGCGATGGCTCGGGCCTGCAGGTGACCACCTCGAGGGCCCAGCGCAAGGACGGCAGCTTTTACCCCGACCGCGTAACCCCCAGCGTGAGCTTT
>CALFDH010000111.1 GCA_937950405.1 uncultured Meiothermus sp. | reverse complement strand
TCCGCTGCATGCTGTTGTTATGCGTGTTGTCAGAAGGGTTCTCATCATCGATTGTCTCTTCGGGTGCGTCGGAACGGAGTAGCTCCCCGCGCGCTTCGAGAGCCCGGATGAAGCGAACCGAGCTGCAGACGTGATTGAAGATCAGGAGACTCTCATCGTAGCTGAGCGTCGGGTTGTCGTGAGCGAGGCTCGTGTCGTTGCGGACGCGGTTGAACGCTTCCATCGTGCTGATGCTGGACTTCAGGATGCGTTCGGTCATGTCCGATTCTATGAGCCCGGCTCCGCGGAGTGCCTTCACGTACTCGCCGAAGATGCTGTGGAGCGGTTTATCCCTGTCGATGGTGATGCCACGCTTGGCCGACAGGGTGCGGACGAGCTTGGTGACGAAGGTATGTAGCCGGTCGAGGCCCGCCTCTGGTTCGTTCTTCTCGATGGACTCCCGCACAGCCCTCGCAAGTACTTCGAAGCTGCGTTCGCTTCCCTCCGGCGTGATGGCGTCGAGCGCGTCCACAGGAGCGCTCTGGAGCAACCGCGCCCCGATACGCTGGCAGTCCTCGAAGAGGCGGTCGCGATCAGGATCGCCCGCCGCCGGTCGGCAGTATTCAAGGAGGTCGTTGATCAGCTTGCCTACGAGGTGGTTGGGCTCCTGCGTCCAGAAGGCGCGAATGCGATTGGCCTTGGAACCGCTGGCGTAGTCGTACTTCGCGTCGTAGATGTTCCGTCCGGTGCTTTCTGCGACGAATTCGGCCAGCGTCCGATTCGAGAAGTCCAGAACGTAGCCGCCCCCCATCTGGAACAGCTTCTCCAGCTTCGCCTTCTCCATGAAGGTCAGATCGGACATCGGCTCGTCCCTACGTTTCGCTACGCATAACTAGTGATTAAATGTCACTCTGTCTTATAACACCCTTTATTAGGATGTTATTCGACATGTCGAACGTTTCCCCTTGCCAAAAACGGTACTCGCCCAAAACCTCCCCCTTCCTCAATGAGGTTCGAAATGTACTTCGCCTCAAGCACATGAGCCGACGCACCGAGACCTCGTACATGTACTACATATTAGACTTCATTCGCTTTCACGGGAAGCGCCATCCAAAAGAGATGGGCGCCGAGGAAATCCGGGCTTACCTGTCCCATCTGGCCACCGAGGGCAACGTGGCGGCCTCCACTCAAAACGTAGCCCTCTCGGCGCTGCTCTTCCTTTACCGTCATGTGCTGAAGGTTAACCTGCCCGACATCGAGAACATTGAAAGGGCCAGGCGTTCTCGGCGGGTTCCGGTCGTACTCACCCGCAACGAGGTAGAGGCGATTTTATCCCGTGCTTCGGGCGTCCACAATCTGATTTTGAGCCTCTTGTATGGAACCGGAATGCGCTTGTCCGAATGCCTGAGCCTGCGGGTGAAGGATCTGGATTTCGAGCGGCTGGAAATTACGGTTCGAGACGGCAAGGGCGAGAAGGATCGGCAAACCATGCTCCCACGCAAGCTGGTTGCGGCGCTCCACCGGCAGCTCCAGTATGCCCAGCACCTGCACCAGGAAGACCTGGGAGAAGGCTTTGGTGAGGTCGAGTTGCCCTACGCACTGGCCCGTAAATACCCCAACGCAGCCAAAGGGTGGGGCTGGCAGTATGTATTTCCTGCGGCTCATCGTTCAAAAGACCCCCGCACGGGACGGGTAGGACGGCATCATCTGCTCGAGCACACTGTGCAACGCGCCATGAAGAAAGCCCTACGCGCAGCAGGCATTCACAAGCACGCCAGCGTCCATACCCTGCGCCACAGCTTCGCTACCCATCTGCTGGAATCGGGCTACGACATCCGCACGGTACAGGAGCTATTGGGCCACAAGGATGTCAAGACCACCATGATTTACACCCACGTCTTGAATCGTGCTGGCAGGGGCGTTCGTAGCCCACTCGATTCATAGGGTCATCTCAGGCCCCCACACTGCGAGTACCTCGGCCAGCAGCCGCGCCCCTACCAGAGCACTCAGGCCGCTCGAGTCCAACCCCGGCGTAAGTTCCACGAAGTCGAAGCCCACGAGTTCGTTTTGTGCGATGGTCTGCCGCACTACCCGCATGGCCTCGCCGTAGGAAAGCCCCTCCACCTCTGGGCTGCTGGTGCCGGGCAGAATCGAGGGGTCGAGCACATCGGCATCGAAGCTCAGGTAAACCTTTTTGCCTTTGGGTAACCGCTCGAGCACCCAGGGCAGGTTCTCCCGCACCCTGGCCGCCGTAATCAGGGTATGGCTCCTGGCTTTGGCCGCCCGGTAGGCCTCGAGGTTGGTGCGCAGGCCGCGCAGGCCCACCACCGTGATGTGCTTCAGGCATGGCAGATCTTCCACTGCCCGCCGGAAGGGCGAGGAGTTGGCAAAGCGGGTTCCGTTGCGGCTGTCGGAGTAGTCGAGGTGGGCGTCGAGCTGCAACACATCAAGCTCGTCGAGGTCTGCATAAGCCCGCAGGATGGGGTAGGTGATGGAGTGGTCGCCCCCCACAAACACCGGCAGCCGCACCCGTTTGCGTAGCTCCAAAGCGGCCTCGGTTATACGGCGGAAAGACTCCTGGTATTCCAGTTGGGCGGGATCCACGTCGCCGGCATCTATCAGCGTTGCGCCCGGGAAACGGTAGGTTTCGGTCTCGAGGTCGAAAAACCCCTCCGGCCCCGGCGCATAACGCCCACTGGCCTCGCGCAAAGCACCCGGCGCGAAGCGGGCGCCGGGCCGGTAGCCCACAGAAAAATCGTAGGGGATGCCCAGGAAGCCTACATCGGCCTTCCAGTCCTCCCCAACGGGCCTGTGCGGTGCTTTGAAAAAGGTGGCCGGGCCGGTAAACGCAAGTTCGCTGTGGCGCATGAAGATGCCTCCTGATTCTGGGTTCGGTAGGGGTTGGTTGTCCACCAAGTGCAGAACGCATCCCCACCCACGGCCTGCGACACGGGGCTGCTTTCATTCCAAAGGGTTATCCTGTCGCTAAACATGCTCGAATGTGCTTTTCAAGCTATCGAGTAGAACCTCGAGCTTGAAGGCTTCCTCACTGAAAAGCATGGGGTCAATGGTGGCCGCCACGCCCCCCGAACCCACCAGACGCGGCAGCGAGTAGGAAATGCCTTTGTGCGGGTCGTGCGCGCTCACCGTGAGCACCACCAGGGTGTTGCGCAGAATGGCCTCGATGACCCGCGCAATCGCGACCCCTACGCTGTAGCTGATGGCCCCCTTCCCCTCCACCACCCGCCGGTTGGAACGCTGCACCCGGTCCGTGATAAGGGCCTGGTCGTGCGCGGTCCAGGTTTTGCCGCGCTGGGCCGCAAAGGCCTCTACCGGCAAGCCCGCCACATTCAGGTTCGACCAGACCACCAGGGCCGAGTCGCCCTGTTCGCCAATCACATACCCGTGCACGTGCTCGGGGGAGACCTCGAGGTGCGCCGCCACCGCCGCCCGCAGTTGCATGGTTTCCAGCACCGTCCCCACGCCCAGCACCTGCCGAGCCCGATGGGGCCCTACCAGCCGGGTGGTGAGCTCGGTCAAGGGGTCTACGGGCTGCGTAGCCACCAGCAAAATGGCCCCCGGGGCCACCTCAAGTACCTGCGGAATAACTTCCCGAAAAACCAGCGCGTTGCTGGCGAATAGCTCGCCGCGGCTCTCCCCGCTTTTCTGACGCATTCCTGCGGTCACCACCACCACCTGGGAACCCTCGAGCTGTGCATAAGAGCCGCTGTACACCCGCATCCCCCGGTGTAAGGTAGCCGCCGCCGCCACATCCACCGCCTGCGCCTGGGCTTTCTCACGGTCGCTGTCCAGCAGCACCACTTCATCGCAGGAACCGCGTAAGGCCAGGGTGTGGGCCGTGGTAGCCCCAACCAGCCCCGAACCAATCACCGCCACTTTACTCATGCCCAAGACTCCCTTGCTTCCCAGTCTAAGCGCTTCAGCGGTAGGTTTGTCTCTGCAACCAGCTTGGTGGGCATCAAATTACGAAGAGGTGTTGGCCTGACGAGGCCATCCAGATAGGGAGCGCAGCCCAAATGAACCGAGTCTGGCTGCTTAAACCTTAACCTGCGACTCATACGGATTCCTCGCGGGCTATGCTCTGACTGCCCAAGTCTGACATACGGATTCCTCGTCGGCTAAGGCCTCCTCGGAATGACAGGTGTATTGGTCGTTGGATTCGATGGTCCTTGTGCTATTGACGCAGCCGTTCACCGTAAACCGCCCTATACAGCGGTCTATGCACCATGCACTCGATACGCAGTACAGCTCGTGTAGCCCTGAGCGTGAAGAGAACCCTGGCTAGCGACTTGAGACCTGGGACATGCAACCCGTTATGAACAGCCCTGGAACGCCTCAAATCTTTCCCGTACCCAGCGCTTTCTCAATCTTCTGACCCGCCTCCCGAATCAGATGTATCAGCATCCCAAAGCGCTCATCCTGGGTGAGGCCCTTTTGAAAGCGGGCATAAATCTGCTGCATGATGACGCCCACTTTGAACAGTCCAAAAACGTAGTAAAAGAGCATGTTGGAAACATCCCGGCCCGTGCGAGCGGCGTAGGCCTCGACAAGTTCGGCCCGGCGGAGGTTGCCCGGCAGGTAGGTCAGGCCAAAGCGTTTGAGGCCGGGGGGGTCGTCCGCCTCGGCCCAGTAGCCCAGGGTGGTACCCAGGTCCATCAGGGGGTCGCCCAGGGTGGCCATTTCCCAGTCCAGTACGGCCAACACCCGGGTAATGTTGTTGGGATCCAGGATCAGGTTGTCGTACTTGAAGTCGTTGTGGATCAGCGCCGCGCCGGATTCGGCGGGAAGGTTCGCGGCCAGCCACGTCATGGCCCGCTCCATACCGGGGATGTCTTCGGTGCGGGCTTTCTGGTAGCGCTCCGTCCAGCCCCGCACCTGCCGCTGTGCGTAGCCCTCGGGCTTGCCGAGGTCGGCCAGACCGGCCTGCCGATAATCCAGGCTGTGCAGCTCGACCAGGGCCTCCAGCGCCGCTTCGCAAACCCCTCGCATCAGCGCGGGGGTCATGCCCGCCGGGGGCTCGGTGCGCAGAATCACCCCATGCAGGCGTTCCATCAGGTAAAAGGGCGCCCCCAGCACGCTTTCGTCGGCGCAGTAAAGCAGGGGCCGGGGAACCCTGGGGTACACCGGCCAGAGGGCCGACAAAATCCGGTACTCGCGGCCCATATCGTGAGCAGTCTTGATGTTGACCCCAAAGGGCGGGCGGCGCAGCACCAGCTCTTGCTCGCCCAGCCTTAGCAGGTAGGTGAGGTTGGAGAAACCCCTGGGAAACTGCAGAACCTCGAGGCTCCCCCTGGCGTCGGGAAAGTGCTCCAGCAAATAGGCTTGCAGCCGGGAAAGGTCTAGCGCTTCGCCGGGTCGGGTGGCGGTGGGTTGGTCGGTCATGGTGCGTCTCTGCGATTTTTACAGGGAAACCTCGAGGCCGTATTCCTTCAGCGCAGCCCGCGCCACCACGGTTTTGTGCACCTCGTCGGCCCCATCGTAGATACGGGCGGCCCGCTCGTGGCGGTAGAAGAACGAGAGCGGCAGGTCGTCGGACATGCCCAGGCCGCCGTGCACCTGAATGGCCCGATCCAGCACCCGTTGTAGCACCCCCGCCACAAAGTACTTGATCACCGAGATTTCCACTCGAGCCCCCTCCGCCCCTTGCTGTTCCACCTTCTCGGCAGCGTCCAGCACCATCAGCCGGGCGGCGTGGATTTCGGCTTTGGCATCGGCAATCAGGTGCTGGATGGCCTGGCGTGAGCCCAGCGGTTTGCCGGGGGAAAGCTCGCGTTTGGCCGCGTACTGGCACATCATCTCGAAGCAGCGCTGAGCAATGCCAATCCAGCGCATGCAGTGGTGGATGCGCCCCGGACCCAGGCGTTCCTGGGCAATGGCAAAGCCCCTGCCACGCTGGCCAAGCAGGTTTTCCCTGGGTACCCGCACCTGGTGCAGCCGAATCTCCGAGTGGCTCATCCAGTCCTCGCCCGGTTCGCCCATCACGGAAATTTTACGCACCTGCTCGAGGCCAGGGGTGTCGGTTGGCACGATAATCTGGCTGGCCCTGGCGTAGGGGTTGGGGTGTTCGGGGTCGGTCACGCACATCACGATGCAGAACGCCGAGCCTTCGAAGCCGGTGGTGTACCACTTGTGCCCGTTGATGACCCACTCGTCTCCCTCCAGCACCGCGGTGGTGTTCATCCAGACCGGGTTGGAACCGGGGTATTCGGGCTCGGTCATGCCAAAGGAGCTGCGGATTTCGCCCGCCGCAAGGGGCTTCAGAAAGCGCTCTTTTTGCTCGGGAGTGCCGTGCCTCTGCAAGACTTCCATGTTGCCGATGTCGGGGGCCTGGGTGTTGAAGGCGTAGTGGCCCAGGGGGCTTCGGCCCAGCTCCTCGCTGAGGCGGGCGAAGGCGGAAAGGCTCAATCCCATCCCCTCAGGCGCGTGCAGCGGCGGCAGCCACCAGCCCTGGGCCATAACCTTCTGCCGAACGTTTTGAAGACCGGGCAATACCGCTTTGAAGCCGTGCTTCAGAAAGGTGGCTTCCAGAGGCAGGATTTCCTGCTCCACAAAAGCCCGAACTGCCTTAGCCAGATCCGCAGTCTGTGGGGTCATTTGGGCCTAGTGTAATACCAGATTCGGTTAGTACGTCGAACGGCGACGAACTAACCCGACCGAAGTTATCCGCGTAGCAAAGGGCGATACCGCCCCTTGGAAGGAAGACGCTTTCTTCGCCGACCGAAGGGAGTGGTGTGCGCTAGGATTCGAAAAGATAGTCCTGGGCTTTTGGTTTTGTAAAGTATCTTTTTGAATCCGGTATAACGGCCTAGGGCTGGGGAACAGCAATGGGGTCATGCTGGCGCGTCTTGCTAGCCCCTTGGCCCTGCCGGGCATCCCCGCGAACGGCTCCTGGTCTGCTAAAATGCCCCGGAATGCGCTCAAACACACCTGCGCTCAAGGGTTTTCTGCTGGCCTTGCCACGGTGCGTGAAGCAGGAGAGGCTCAGACGGCAGATGCAGGGCCAAACCGTGCTCATCACCGGGGCCTCTTATGGCATTGGCGAGGCCACCGCCCTTCTGCTGGCTCAGGCGGGGGCAGAGTTGCTGCTGGTTGCGCGCACCGCCGAAAAACTCATGGAGATTTGCGAGCAGATAGTGCATATGGGGGGCCGGGCCTGGGCCTACCCTGCAGACCTTTATCAAACCGAGCAGGTCGGTGCTCTGGCGAAAACCCTGCTGGCGGATCATCCCCGCATTGATGTGGTCATCTCCAACGCCGGAAAGTCCATCCGGCGACAGGTAACAGACGCCCTCGAGCGCGACGACTTGGGGCGTTTGATACAACTCAACCTGCTGAGTCCGGCGTTACTCCTCAGCGCTATCCTGCCCCGCATGGCAGCGCAAGGCGGGGGGCAGATCGTGAATGTTTCCTCGATATCGGCACGGCTTTCCACAGCTCCCAACTGGGCGGCCTATCAGGCCAGCAAGGCCGGTTTCGATGTCTGGCTGCGGAGTGTGGCCAACGAGATGCGCCCGAAAAACATCCGGGTCTCCTCGGTGTATCTGCCGCTGGTGCGCACCCGCATGATTGAGCCCAGCCGTTTTTACCAGAACATGCCCGCCCTCAGCCCGCTCGAGGCCGCCGAGGCCATCGCCTATGCCCTGGTGACGGGGGTGGAACGGGTAGCGCCCTGGTGGCTTTGGTGGGGGGAACTGATCAGCATGCTGACCCCCAGGGCCTTCAACCGTTTCCTAAGCATCTGGGAAAACCGTCATGGCTAGCGTATTTTCACCCTCTGGCTGGGGCCGGTTTCTACGGCTGTTGGCCACATCCGGGCTGCTGGGGCCGACCCCGCTGTTTTCGCTTGCCCGTCTTGTAACCCTCTGGTTGCGCTTTGGGGGCTCGCTCTACACCCTGGCCGCCTGGGCCGCAGCCCGCTTCCCAGACCGTTTGGCGGTGGTGGAGGGCGCAGAGCGCCTCACCTATGAGCAACTAGTTAAGCACGCCGACCTGCTGGCCGCTGCCCTCCAAGGGCGTTCCACAGCGGAATCGGTTGGAATCCTGGGGAGAAACCGCATTGCTTACGTGGTAGCACTTCTGGCCTGTGCCCGGCTGGGCAGCGACCTGGTGCTGCTCAACCCTATGTTAGGACCGGATCAACTGCTATCGGTTCTGCGCAGGCGGCCTTTAGACCTGCTGCTCTTTGACCCCGAGTTTCGCCCCTTGATAGAAGAAGCCCTGGCTTCTATTCCTGCCGCAGATCGGCCCCGCTTGCTGGCACTCGAGGATGCCCCCAAACTCTTGGCAGAAAGCCCCCTTGGCAAAATCCAGCTTAAGGCTGGTAGAGGCGCCTCGCGGTGCTTACCTCAGGCACGACCGGCCCTGCTAAAGAGGTTCGCCGAAGGGTTACCCCTACAGAAGCCCTGGGCCTGGTCTGGGGCTTGCTGGTTAGTTTGCAGCCCCAAAGCGGTGAGCAGGTACTGCTGACGGTTCCCCTCCTGCACGGCCACGGGCTAGCCACGCTGGCGCTGTGTCTGGGCACGGGCCTCTCGCTTCACCTGGCCCCCAAAAGCCGCACCCCAGAGCTATGGGAGGCGATACAGGCTCACAGGATCGAGCTGCTGGTGCTGGTGCCTACCATCCTGCACCGGCTGCTGGAAGCAGGGCTCCCGGCGCATGGGAGCCCTTTGCGAGCAATTATCTGCGGTTCTGCACCGCTGCACTCGAGCCTGGTCGAGCGCACACTGGCCCTGCTGGGCCCAAAGCTCTTCAACCTGTACGGCTCGAGCGAGACCGGCATTATCTCGTTGGCCTCCCCCGAGGATCTGCTGGAAGCCCCCGGTACGGTAGGCCAACCCTTACCTGGGGTCAGGGTCAAGATTCTAGATGAAGCGAAAAACGAGCTACACCGGGGACAGATAGGCCGGATCTGGGTTTCACGGGGGCGGCAGAGCACACCCACCGACGACCTGGGCTACCTCGACCCTCATGGGCGGCTGTTTGTGGCAGGCCGGGCCGATGAAGTGCTTATCTGCGGCGGCGTGAAGGTGTTCCCCGCCCAGGTAGAAGAGCGCATCGCCTGCCTGCTCCCCTATGCCGAGGAATGCGCTGTGGTAGGGGTGCCCGACCTCGAGTACGGACAGGCCCTTCACCTGTTCCTGGTGCTCAAGCCTGGCCACAACGGCATAGACACCCAGGCTATCCAGCGCGACCTCGAGGCCAACCTACCCCGCACCCTGAGACCACGCCAGATTACCCTGCTAGAAGCGCTCCCCAAGAACCTTGTGGGCAAGCTGCTCCGAGCCAGGCTGCACGCGCTTCTGCGGGCGATGCAGGCTTAGCGCATCAGCGGGCTTCACTATTCAGCTTCTGGGCTGCGGATAGCCATCGGCCCCCTGCACCCGGGCCGCAATCCGGCGGCGCAGCTCCACCAGGTCGGTGGGGTCGTGCTTGGTCAGGCGGCGGGCCGCCGAGGCCATCAGGCGCATATCGTCGCCCTCGGCCAGGCGCGGCAGTATGGAGAGCGCAGCGGCCTGGGCACGGTCGAGGGCCTGGTACAGGTAGAGCGCGGCCATCTCGGCATACACCCCACCGCCCAGCCGGCGGGCCCGCAGCAGGGCGCTTTCGGCAGCAAACACATCAATCAGGATGTCGGCGG
>CALFDH010000110.1 GCA_937950405.1 uncultured Meiothermus sp. | reverse complement strand
CTTTTGGCCAAATACAACAATTCTGGCGGTAACTGCTGTCGCCGGGTGAGGGGTTGAAACGACGATGCCCAAGCAAATGATAAGAGCCTGCCCCTCCCTTGCCGCGCCAGGGGGCGCGTCCGAGGGACTTGTATATCGCTTATGGGTCACTTCTGGGCAGATTCGGTATAACTTTGTTCTTATCCTCTTTGCTCACGGTGCCCGTGGATGCCGGTTTGCACCTTGGCTGAGTCTCGTTTAATTGTCTGGAAAACCAACGGCTAGCCCTGCCTGGCCTGGAAAGGAACTCTGGCCAGGGCATCCAGTCAGCTGACACAGGCCGGACCCCCCAACACCGCCGGAGCATACAGAGGTGTGGTCAGGCCCCGTTTCATCGGCCACATCTCCTGCGTGAACAGCCCATAAAAAGTGATAACTTTGTGTCAATTCCGAGTAACTTCACCCTTTTTGGCCATGCTGCGTTGTAGGGTAGAAGGAAGATGTTCGAAGTAAGTCTGCGTCCCCTGGCCCTGCGCGACCTTCCGAGCGTGCTGGATTGGAGCCGTGACGAGGCCTTTTGCCTGGCCAACGGTTGGCCGGTGGGGCTACCTCCTGAGCAACTCCAGGACTGGTTCGTGCGCCTGCTCAACAATCCCCCGGTAGACCTGGTACGGCGGGGCATTGTGGTCACTTCCCCTCAGTACCCCAGCGGGCATCTGGTGGGGTTTGTGGATTTGCGAGAACTCAACCCACTGGAGAAGCGGGCCCGCTTACGAATTGCCATTGGTGAGGAAGTGCACCGGGGGCAGGGTGTGGGGTATGCGGCGGGCCTACAGATGCTCGAGTATGGCTTTACGGAGCTGGGCCTGGAGCGCATCGTAGCCAAGGTGCATAACTCTAACAGCCGCATGCGCAGCCTCCTGGAAAAGCTGGGCTTTCAGCTCGAGGGCATCCTCCGCCAGCACGAAACCCGCCAGGGCATTAAGGAAGACGTGTATCTGTTTGGCATGTTGCGAGCAGAATTTCCTCCTATGAGCACAATTCACCCTCTGGCACAGTCTGCTTCTTGAATCAGGCTGTCCGCTCTTTCAGACCCATCTCCAGCTCTTCCAGTAGTGCGTAGAGCTGCTCGAGCTTGCGCTTTCCCAGTATTCGCTCAATTTCTGCATAGACTTCCACAACCTCGGGTTTGATCTGCTCGACCAGGGCTTGCGCGTCTTTGGTCAGGGCCACCAGGACACTGCGGCCATCGGCCTGGTTGGCTTTGCGAAGCACCAGCCCCCGCTGCTCCATGCGCTTCAGGATGCCGCTTATGCTGGGCGGCAGAATCTGGCACTGCTCGGCTAGCTGCGAAATTTCCAGCCCTTCTCGCCCATCCAGCGCCCGCAGGATGCGCCACTGCTGCTCGGTCAGACCATGCCGCGAGAGCACTTCGCGAAAGCGCTGCACCACCGCCTCACGGGCTCGCAAGAGCGACATGGGCAAGGAGTGGGTCAGGTCGCGCAAAAGCCGGCTGGAGGGGTCTTTGGGTAGGGGGGAGGCCATAGGGTTTGGGATTGGGGACAATTGTACCTGGGCTTGCAAACAATGCTACAATTTTACTTAACATATTAATCATCTAAGCAGGACGATAAGCAACCTGGGCTACATACCCGCAAAGGAGTGCAATGGTCGAGTTCAAAGGCAGCATCGTACCCCTGGTGACACCGTTCAAGAACGGTGCGATTGACGAGGCCGCCCTCGAGCGGCTCATCGAGCGGCAGATCGAGGCCGGCTCCCATGCCCTGAGCGTGGGGGGCACCACCGGCGAGCCGGGCACCCTTTCCGTGGAGGAGCGCAAGTACCTGATTGAACTGGCGCTGCGCTTCATTCGGGGCCGCGTGCCCCTGCTGGCCGGAACCGGCACCCTGCGGCTCGACGAAACCCTGGAAATCACCCAGGCCGCCCACAAGATGGGCGCTCAGGGCGCGCTGGTGATTACCCCTTACTACATCAAGCCCAACCAGGAGGGGCTCTACCGCTTTTTTGGCCAGGTGGCCCAGGCCGTACCGGAGATGCCGGTGGTGCTGTACAACATTCCGGGGCGCTCGGGCATCGAGATCAAGATTGAGACCGTGGCCCGCCTCAGGCGCGACTTCAAGAACATCGTCGGCATCAAGCACTCCTCCAAGGACGTGGAGTACGTCTCGGAGCTGCTGCGCCGGGTGGGGCGGGATTTCAAAGTGTACTGCGGCCTCGAGGCCCTCACCTTCCCCATGATGTGCGTGGGCGCGGTGGGTACCATCGCCGCTACTGCCAACTGGCTGCCCAAAGAAACCGCCGAGATGTGCCAGCTCACCCTGGAGGGCCGGTACAAAGAGGCCCTCGAGCTTCACTACTTCGGCCTCGAGGCCAACGACGCGGTCTTCTGGGACACCAACCCCATCCCGCTCAAAACAGTCCTGGCCTGGATGGGCCTATGCGAGAAAGAGTGGCGCGAGCCCCTGGGCCCCACCACCCCCGAGATCGAGGCTCGCCTGCGTCGCATGGCCGAGTCCTATGGCCTCATTCCCACCCCAGCGGGCCACCCCCCGGTGCTGCCCGACCCTGCCGGGAAGCAGTATGTGTGAAGCGCTGAAAGCCCAAAGCTCAAGGCTCAAGGCACTTCTTGTACCAACTCTGCGCGTGAGCGGCGCTAAACGCGCCCCTCACTTGCCGCGCCAGGGGGCGCGTCCGAGGGACTTATATATTGCTTTTGGGTCACTTCTGAGCAGATTTGGTATCAGACCAGCTTTCGGCTTTAAGCCTTTGGCCCTAGACGGTATCTTATGAAACTTGCGCGTTTCTTCTCCAAAGGCCGCCTCCTGCAGGGGCATCTGCAGGACGGTATGCTGGTTGACCATGCAGGAGAGGCCCACCACCCCGACGAGGTAGTCTGGCAGCTCCCCGTGCAGCCCGGTAAGGTGCTGGCCCTGGCCCTCAACTTTGCCGAGCACGCCGAGGAGTTTGGCCTCCGCAAGCCCACCGAGCCGGCCCTTTTTTGGAAGCCCAACACCAGCCTGTTGCCCCACAAGGGCACGGTCATCTACCCACAAGGGGCCAAGTTCATGCACTTCGAGTGCGAGCTGGCCGTGATTATGGGGCGCAATGCCCGCCGGGTCAGGGCCAAAGACGCCCTCGATTACGTGGGAGGCTACACCATCGCCAACGACCTGGTGGTGCGCGACTACGTGTCCAATACCTTCCGACCCCCCATCCGGGGCAAGGGCTGGGACACCTTTGGGCCACTGGGGCCCTACTACGTGACCGCCGACGAAGTGCCCGACCCCCACAACGTGAAAATGCGGGCCTATGTGAACGGTGAACTGCGCCAGGAGACCACCACTCAGGGCATGATTTTCTCCATCCCCGAGGTGATTGAGTTCATCAGCCGTTTCATGACCCTGGAGGCCGGAGACGTCATTCTGACCGGCACCCCCAAGGGCATCTCTCAGGTGCATCCGGGCGACGTGATGCGGATGGAGATCGAGGGGCTGGGCACCCTGGAAAACAACATCGAGTTGGAAACCGAAGAAGCCGAGCCGGTTCTCTCTGAAGAAGGTGACAGGTCGCTGGTTTTATGAGCTTAAACCCCAAAGTCACGCAGCAACAGCACCTCGAGGCTGGAGTGCTGGATGCGGTCATCGTTGGTCAAAAAAACTTCACAATCCGTTTGCAAAGCCGTTGCAACGTGGATAGCATCGGGCAATTTGAGTCCAACCGTCCCACGCAGCCGGGCGGCCTCGAGCGAAATGCTCCGCGAAACCGGTACAACCTCAAGCCCCGTTCGACTACGAATCGCGCTCTGATAAATGGCTTGGTGTTGAAGGTTCTTTTTCTCGATCGGCCTTATCAGAGCTTCTGCCAGCGAAAGCTCGCTGGTGACGGCTTGAAGCGCAGCGCCATCAATGGCTTTGAACAATGCCTCGAGAGCTTGCCCCACTTGGGGGAAACCTTCGAGGGCGTAGATAAACACATTGACGTCCAGATAGGTTTTTCGGCCCGCAATGCGGCTCAAGATCTCCAAGCGTTGCGCTCCTGGCGGATGTGTTCATCGGCATCGGCCCCAAAGCTGAAGTTGCCTTTGGCTTTTCCCAGCAAACCTGAAAGGGGCGGCACTTTAGCCTCGGCTTCTACCAGCACAATGACCTCGGCCGTAGCACCTTCAGGTAGTTCAGAAGACTCGAGTTCGATACGCCCGCCCTTCTTGACCACCACTTTTTGCTTAACCGCAACCATGCCCTCAGTGTATCAGGTTCCATGCACCCAAAAACCTTTGCCCCAAACTACCAAGCCTCGATTTACAAGAAGAAAGGGTCGGCTTTCTTGCTGAAATGCACACCGCATAGCTTTGGAGGGAATCCCAGTGAAAGTTGCCGAGAAAACCCAAGCCATCAGCCCCGCGTTCATTGCCCAGGTACGGCAGAAGATAGCCCGCCACACCGTAGAGCACTTCATTGACGGCGCCTTCCAGCCGGGGGTGCGGGGCGAGCTGTTCGAGAGCCTTGACCCCTCCAACAACCAGGTGCTGGCGCGGGCCTTCAAGGGCCATGCCGAGGATGTGGACAAAGCCGCCAGGGCCGCCAAAAAGGCCTTTGGTCAGTGGAAACTGAACGCCAGGGCGCGCAAGAAATACCTGCTCAAAATTGCCGAGGTTCTGGAGAAGCACGGCGACGAGCTGGCCGTGATGGAGTGCCTGGATGCAGGGCAGGCCCTGCGGATTGTGCGGGCCCAGGTGGCGCGAGCCGCCGAGAACTTTAGTTTTTACGCCGAGTATGCCGAGCGGGCCATGGATGGGCACAGCTACCCGGTGGACGGGGAGTGGCTCAACTACTCGGTGCGGGTGCCGGTGGGCGTTTGCGGCATCATCACCCCCTGGAACGCCCCCATGATGCTCTCCACCTGGCGCATTGCCCCCGCGCTGGCTTTTGGCAATACGGTGGTCTTGAAACCTGCCGAGTGGTCGCCGCTCACGGCCTGGAAGCTGGCCGAGATTGTGCAGGAGGCCGACCTGCCGCCGGGGGTGTTCAACGTGGTGCAGGGCTTCGGGGAGGAAGCGGGCGACGCGGTGGTGCGCCACCCGGACATCCCCCTGATCGCCTTCACCGGCGAGACCACCACCGGCAGCATCATCACGCGCAACGGAGCCGAGCACCTCAAGCGGCTCTCCCTCGAGCTTGGCGGAAAGTCCCCCGCCATCATCTTCGAGGATGCCGACCTCGAGCGGGCCCTGGACGCCACCATCTTCCAGATTTACAGCTTCAACGGCGAGCGCTGCACCGCCAACAGCCGCGCCCTGGTACACGAGAGCCTGTTCGAGGAGTTCGTGCGGCGGGTGGCCGAGCGGGCCGCGCGGGTCAAGGTGGGGCATCCCCTCGAGCCCGACACCGAGGTAGGGCCCCTGATTCACCCCGAGCACCTACAGCGCGTGCTGGGCTATGTGGAGATTGGCAAGCAAGAGTCACAGCACATCTTCGGCGGTGAGCGGGTCGGCACCGAGGGTAACTATGTGCGGCCTGGGCTTTTTGTGGCCGAGAACCACCACCGCATTGCCCAGGAGGAGATTTTTGGCCCCATCCTGACCGTCATCCCCTTCAAGGACGAGGCCGATGCCCTGCAAAAAGCCAACGACTCCAAATACGGCCTGGCTTCGTATGTCTGGACCCGCGACGTAGCGCGGGCACACCGCATGGCCCTGCACCTCGAGGCCGGCATGACCTGGATTAACTCGCACAACGTGCGGCACCTGCCCACCCCCTTCGGCGGCGTCAAGATGAGCGGCACCCACCGCGAGGGCGGGGCGCACAGCCTCGAGTTCTACACCGAGCTCAAGCACATTGCAGTACCGCTCACCGAGCACCCGATTCCGAAGTTTGGGCGCTAAAAAAAAGGAGGTCAAACCCCATGGCACGCACCGGCAAAGACTACCTAGAAGCCCTCAGGAAGAACCCGCCCAACCTCTGGTACAAGGGCCAGAAGGTCGAAGACCCCACCACCCACCCGGTCTTCAAGGGCATCACCCACACGCTGGCGCAGCTTTACGACATGCAGCACGACCCGCGCTACCGCGACACCCTCACCTACGAACAGAACGGTCAGCACTACGCCATGAGCCTGCTGCCGGCCAAAACCCACGAAGACCTGGCCCGGCGCAGCGCGGCCTACAAGCTCTGGGCCGATACCAACCTGGGCATGATGGGCCGCTGCCCGGACTATCTGAATGCGGTGTTGATGGCCTTCGAGCAGAGCGCAGAGTTTTTTGGCCCCTACGCCGACAACGTGCGCCGCTATGTGCAGTACGTGCGCGAGCACGATCTCTCCACCACCCACTGCCTTACCAACCCCCAGGTCAACCGGGCCAAGAGCAACCTCGAGCAGCCCGACCCCTACATTCCGTTGGGGGTGGTCAGCGAGAGCGAAGAGGGCATCGTGGTGCGGGGGGCCCGGATGCTCTCCACCCTGCCCACCGCCGACGAATTACTGGTTTTTCCCTCCACCCTGCTCAAGGAAGGGCCAGGGGCCGATAAGTACGCGGTGGCCTTTGCCATCCCCACCAACACGCCGGGGCTTCACTTCGTCAGCCGCGAGGGTATGGCCGCGGGGGACTCCACCTACGACTACCCCCTGGCCAGCCGACTGGAAGAGATGGACTGCCTGACGGTATTCGACGATGTGTTTGTGCCCTGGAAGCGGGTGTTCATCTACAAAGACCTGGCCCGCTGCAACACCGCTTACGCCGAGACCGGGGCCCTGATGCACATGGCCCATCAGGTGGTGGTGCTCAAAAACGCCAAGACCGAAGCCTTTTTGGGGCTGGTCGCCCTGATAGGCGAGACCATCGGGGCCGACACCTTCCCACATGTGCAGGAAAAGATTGCCGAGGTGATTGTTTACCTCGAGGCCATGAAGGGTTTCTGGGCCCGTGCCGAGCGCGATGCCAGGCCCAACAAATACGGCCTGCTCTGCCCCGACCGGGGGGCCATTGATGGGGCCCGCAACCTCTACCCCAGGCTTTATCCGCGCATCAACGAAATCGTGCAGCAGGTCGGCGCCTCCGGGATGATCACCCTGCCCTCCGAGGCCGACCTCGACTCGCCTGTGGGGCCCTATATCGAGAAGTTCTTGCAGTCGGCTACCCTGCCCGCCAGGGAGCGTGTCCAGCTCTTCCGCCTGGCCTGGGACATGACCACCAGCGGGTTTGGCGCACGCCAGACCCTTTACGAGCGCTTCTTCTTTGGCGATCCGGTGCGGATGTACCAGACCCTGTTCTCGGTGTACGACAAAGAACCCTACAAGCAGCGCATCAAGGATTTTTTGGGTTGGAAAGAGCAGCCCCGGCCAGAGGTGGTGGCCGGCGACTAGTGGTCGGGTAACAAAGTATTTTGGATGCCTCCAATGAACCTAACTTCTGCACTTGACTACTCGTTGTCATTCCGAGGCGCACGCAGTGCAACGAGGAATCTGGCACTGCATGGGTACACTCAATACTGTGGATCGCGCCATATCAGATTCCTCACTTCGCTTCGCTGCGTTCGGAATGACATGGAAATAAAGTTAACAAACCACCAGGGTCTGCCTAAGTCTATAGACCATTGAGTTCGCTCCATATGAAAACCGCCGAAGCCTCCCTTTCTGACCAGCTCCGCCAGGTGATGAGCCTGTGGCCCAGCGGGGTCACGGTGATCGCGGCCCGCCACGGCAACGAAATCCGCGGCATGACCGCCAGCAGCTTCACCAGCGTGAGCCTCGAGCCCCCTTTGGTCTTGGTCTGCATCAACGAGACCGCGCACCTGTGGCCCCTTCTGGAAAAGGCCGGGCGTTTTACCGTGAACCTCCTGGCCGAGGGTTACGAGCACACCTCGGCCCATTTTGCCGGTCGCCCCATCGAAGGGTACAAGCCCCTCTCGAGCGAGGAAAGCCCCACCCTAAAGGGCGCACTGGCCACGCTTCACTGCCAGACCTGGGCGGTCTACCCAGGTGGCACCCACAAAATTGTGGTAGGAAAGGTCGAAAAAGTGACCATGGGGGAAAACACCAGGCCGCTTTTGTACTGGAACCGGAGTTACCGGCAGCTACCTTAGCCTGGGGTCAAAGGCCCAAAGCCGTCGGCGTAAGCCTTCCTCTATCCGCTCTGCAGCGAACCCGAAACCTGCGACACCAAAGGGGTAAACCATGAACCAGATACCCAACATTATCCGCATCGGCCACGGGGTGTTCTATGTGACCGACCTCGAGCGCTCGCGCCACTTTTATGTGGACTTGCTAGGCCTGAACGTGCTCCACGAAAGCCCCAGCGCCCTCTACCTGCGCGGCACCGAGGACCGCGAGTGGACGCTCAAACTCGAGCTGGCCCCCGAGGCCGGCATCAAGCACCTGGGCTACCGGGTAGGGGGTGAGCTCGACCTGCAACTGCTGGTTGAGCTGGCCGAAGTCCTGGGCCTGCCGCACCGCTGGGAGTCCGAGCAGGACCTGCCCCATATGCTCCGCCTACAAGACCCCTTCGGCGTGCCGGTGACCTTCTACGCTGAAAGCCAGAAGTACCCCTGGCTTTTGCAGCGTTACGACCTGCACAAAGGGCCGGGCATCCAGCGCATTGACCACATCAACGTGATGAGCCCGCAGGTCGAGGCCATGACCCGCTGGTATATGGACAAGCTGGCCTTCCGCATGTCGGAGTACACCGAAGGTGACGATGGCAAAATCTGGGCCGCCTGGATCCATCGCAAGGGCAACGTTCACGATCTGGCCCTCACCAACGGCACCGGGCCTCGGCTGCACCACTTCGCCTACTGGATGCCCGATGCCATGAGCATTATCAGGGCCTGCGACATCCTGGCCGGGGCCATGCAAACCGAGGCCATCGAGCGGGGGCCGGGGCGGCACGGCGTCTCCAATGCCTTTTTCCTGTACCTGCGCGACCCCGACGGCCACCGCATCGAGCTGTACACCTCCGACTACAGCACCGTAGACCCCGACTTTGAACCCATCCGCTGGAGCCTTAACGACCCCCGCCGCCAGACCCTCTGGGGCGCCAAGACCCCCAAGAGCTGGTTTTTGGAAGGCTCCCTACTGGAGGCTTTCGAAGGCGGCTGGGTGCAAACCCAGGAGTCGGAGTTGCAAGGGCTGCCCCAGCATGTAATCTGAGGGGTCGCAAGCATTTTCGGCCCAAGGCAGGGTAGGTAGCCCGGATGCAGCTTTGAGAGCTTGACAGCGCAGAATGCTCTGTTTAGACTGACCCCCAGCAACCGTTGAACTAACAAGTGTTTGTTTGGCATAGGGAGGGCTGGTGAAGGAGACTGCAGCAATTGTGGGTGCGGGCACCATGGGGCGCGGCATCGCTCAGGTAGCAGCAATCGCCCAGCATCCAGTCTGGCTCTACGACCCATATCCGGCTGCGCTCGAGAAATCCCTTGCCGAGATCCGCGCCGACCTGCAAAAAATGGCCGAGAAAGGGCGTTTGCCGGAATCGGTAGAGGAAATTCTGGCCCGCATCCACACCACTCAGTCCCTGGAGGACTGCGCAAGGGCCGACCTGGTCATTGAGTCGGCACCGGAGAAGCTCGAGCTCAAGCAGGAGCTACTGGGCAAGCTGGGTGAGCTCAACCCGGATAACCTGCTGGCCACCAATACCTCGACCTTTTCGGTATCGGCCATCGCCGCCAGGGTCAGGCACCCCGAACGGGTGCTGGGGCTACACTTCTTCAACCCCGCCCAGCGCATGAAGCTGGTGGAGGTAGTGGGGGGATTGCAGACCGCCCCGGCACACCTCGAGCGTATGCACGCCCTAGTGCAGGCCTGGGGCAAGGAGCCGGTACAGGTCGCGGATGCCCCAGGTTTTCTGGTGAACCGGGTGGCCCGTCCGTTTTACGGCGAGGCCCTGCGGCTACACGGCGAGGGCATTCCCAAGGAACACATTGACTGGATTCTGCGGGGCCTGGGCTTCCCCATGGGGCCCTTTGAGCTGATGGACCTGATTGGGCTGGACGTCAACTACGCCGCCTCGACCTCGGTCTACCAGAGTTTTTACGGTGAGCCCCGCTACCGGCCTCATCCCCTCCAGTTCCAGCGGGTAGCCGCCGGCATGCTGGGGCGCAAAACCGGCCAGGGCTGGTATCGCTACCCCCCTGGGCCACCCCCCCTCCCCTCCCCCCCGGCTGCCCAAAGCAAAGCCGTTCCCC
>CALFDH010000109.1 GCA_937950405.1 uncultured Meiothermus sp. | reverse complement strand
AGGATTGCGCCATCCTGCACGTTACTGCCCGCACCGATAATCACTTTCTCGGTGTCCGAGCGCACCACCGCGCCAAACCAGACCGAGGCGTTCTGGCCAATTTCGGCCTGTCCAACGACCAGGGCATTGGGGGCAATGAAGGCGCTGGGGTGAATCTGGGGTATATGTTCGTCCAGCCGATAAACCGCCATAAGTGCTCCTTCAACGGGCCTCAGTCTATGCCGAAATGCTGCCCCTGAACATGCCTTGCGGCTTCATCAAGGAGCCGTACATCCTCGGGAAACGCCAGCAGCCGTCTGGCTTCGGCCAGGTCGAAAAAGCCAGCCCCATGCAGCCCTTTTTCCAGACGAACAGAACCATGCCCTTCCATCAAGAACCAGTGGATTTCTCGTTCGATGCCCTTGTTGTTGCGGTACCGCGTCACCGAGAGCGGCGCCCTGACCGTACCCCGGATGCCGGTCTCTTCTTCGACCTCGCGCAAGGCCGCTTGCTCGAGGCTCTCCCCCTCGTCCAGGTGCCCTTTGGGAAAACACCAGTAACCCTGCCGGTCCCGGATGAGCAAGACCTTGCCCTCGAGGTTGAACAGCACCCCACCCGCCCCCTGTACCGGCGTATTCATGCGAACTTCTCCTTCAAGTAGTGCAGCGCGACCTCATCGAGCGCAGGGCCGCCCTGGTAGCGTTCTTCCAGGTTTTCCATGCCGATAAGCGCGCTAAAGGCCTGCTCGGTGGCCTCGTTCCACACGCCGCTTACCGGGCCGGTATAGTGGCCCTGGCGCCTCAGCAAGTCCTGGAACCAGGCGATTTCTTCGGCGCTTAGCGGGCGGGGTGGCTCCCCGGCCCCAAAAAGCAGCCGGTGGATGCCCAGCAAGCGCTGCAACTCCCGCACCGGGTCGGGGTGGTCGTCTACCCGCAGGTCAATCCAGCGCTCCATGCCACCGTAGCCCTTGCCCTCGCCCACCACCAGCAGGGCTGCCGACTGTCGCCCGCGCCTGTCGCCTCCGGCCCGGTCGGCTTGCAGCAGGGCCTCCAGCAGCCGCTCGGGGAAAGGCAGGTCGGTTCGGTTCAGAAATGTGCGCTCGAGGGCCTCCACCACCCCGGGGCCAGTTAGCAGGTTGCCCTGGGCGGCATAGTTCGGCCCCCACCGCCCCCCGGCCCAGCCGTGGCACTCCTGCCCGGTGTAGGAGAGGCTCTCGCCGCTTGCCAGCACATAGCCGAACTGCCGCTTGGCCAGGTCGGGATCGTTGCGGGCGAACACCGCCAAGATGTCCTCGGGCCCGGCCCCCGCTTCCATCAGGGCCAGACCGGTGGGGCCAAAACGGGGGTTGACATAAGACTGCGTAGCCACCGCGCCCACCCCGGCTTTGGCCCAGGGCACCACAAAACCAACCGCTAAAAATTTGCTGGCCACCGCAATACCCAGGTCGCCGGTGCTCACGTCACGGGCTACCAGCGAAAAGGTGTGAACTGGCAAGGTCGCGCTCATGGGCCTTATCCTACGCCCTTAACGAAAAGCAGACGACTTCGGAATGGCACGCTACGTTATCTCTTACCAACTTTAGGCGTGTAGCCAACTTTCAACGATACCCAGGGTGGGGGTGGGTGGTAGGGGCAGCTAGTGGGTCTTCAACACCTACCCCCTGTCCCCTACCCCCTGCGCCCTACCATACTGCTCCTTCAGTATGCATAGTCTCCCAGCAAAGTAGGCATCAGTCCACGAACCGGATTGGCTTCACGATGACTTCCAGAAGGCTTCGGCGGAACTCGAGCGGGTCCATCTCCACGGCCCCAAAGCGGGCCAGGTGGGGGTTTTGCACCTGCACATCGAATAGCTCAAAGCCCCTGGCCCGCAGGTACTCCACCAGCCGCACCAGCGCAACCTTGGAGGCATGGGGTACGCGGTAAAACATACTGTCTCCGATAAAAGCCGCCCCCAGCGCCACACCCAGGATGCCCCCGGCCAGCTCGTCCCCCAGCCAGGTTTCAAAACTGTGAGCAAAACCGTAGCGGTGCAGGCTCAGGTAAAGCTGGGCCACCTCGGGGGTGATCCAGGTTTCGCTCCTGTACGACCAGCCCCGGGTCGCGCAACCCTCGAGCACCCCGGCAAAATCGGCGTTGATGCGCACCTCGAAGTACCCGGCGTTCAGCACCCGCCGCAGGCTGCGCGGCACATGAAAACGCTCGTCCAGGGGCATCACGGCCCGGTAGGGGGTTCCGTAGGCCCGCTGGTCGAACCAGCCAATCCCCTGCTCCATCCCCAGGGGAAAGTAGCCCTGGGCATACATTCGAAGCACGGCCTGTAAATTCTTCGTGTCCACAAAGAACAATCGGGGTCAAGGGTTGCGCGTTTTCTATTGCTAGGAGCTATGCGCTATTGGCTTTTTTGCTTATCTGAGCTACCTGGAGCCTAATCTATCAGCTTGGATATGGTTTTTGCCGAGATATCTTCTTTGACCTCGTCTTTTTTCATGGCCCAGGCGGGCAGCGGGAAGGTGAGAGCCAGCGGAACCGGCACCTCGGGCTGGTGCAGAATCATGGTTCCCTGCGGCAAGATGACGGCCCGCTGGCGGAAGGAAGCAGGCAGGTAGCGGTACTCGGGGCGCTCGGCCTCGGCGGCGTCGAGGCGGCCCACCACCCGGATGGCCGCGTTGCCCACCACCCGGCTTTCCACCTCCGAGGCGGTCTGCTGGGCCCCAATCAGGATAACCCCCAGGCTGCGCCCACGCTCGGCAATGTCGAGCAGAATGTCCTTGATGGGGCTATCGCCATCGCGGGGGGCGTATTTGTTGAGCTCGTCGAGCACCACGAACACCTGACCCTGGTATTCGCCCCGCTCCTTGCGGCCAAACACCTCGCGCAATATGGAGCCCACCACAAACATCTGCCCCTGGGCGGTCAACTGGTGAATGTCCACCACACTGACCTGGGCCTGATTGCCGAGGGGGTTCGGCGCCCTGCCGGGCTTGTCACCCCGAATCAGGTGCTCCACATTCCCGATGGAAGCCCGCAGGCGGCGTACAAAGGCCTCGAGGGTGCCCCGCGCCTGACGGGCCGTCCAGCGGGGGTCGCCTTTAGGCTTCTCGTCCTCCTCGGCAGATTCGGGGCCCAGCAGTTTGAACTCGATGTAGCGCACCAGCTGGGCAAAGGTCGTTAGTTTGTGCTTGCCCAGGTCGTTGAAACTGACGTCGGCCTCGAGGGCCGATAGCTCGTCCGACCAGTCCTCTACCAGCAGCGCTGGGCCTTTTTGCCCGCCCTTCTCGTCGCCCACCAGGCGGCGCAGGCGCTCGGTCACCTGGTCAATCAGGAAGCCCAGGTTGCTCATGGCCCCGCGGTCGGTAAACAGAAAAGGCAGCAGCCCCTCCCGGCAAAACTGCACCAGATCCCAGTAGTAGGCCCCGGCGTCGGGGCGGTTCACATCGGCCAGGATGTCCCCCGGCGTTTTGCGCGGCGGGGCCAGGAAGGCCACGCTCTGGAAGGCGCTGGCGGGCAGCCCCAGCTTTTGGTAAGCGGTTTTGGCCTCGTCGTTGAGGCCGCTGTTGTCTTTGTCGAGGTAGAAGAGGTCTTCGCCCTTCACGTTGAAAATCAGGGCCTTGGTATTGGCCTTTTGCCGGTTGGCGGGCGATTGGAACAGGCTATGCAACAAAAAAGTCGCATAGCTGGTCTTGGCCGCCACCCCGGAGACGCCCGAGATGTTGACGTGCCCCCCTTTGAACCCATTGAGGAACTCGAAGTTGATGTAGGCAACTTCGCCATTCTTGAGGATACCTACCGGGAGTCGCTGGTCTTGCATGCGGTCGTAGTACAGGGCCATGCCCAGGGCCTCCTGCTGGGCCAGAAACACCGGCGAGCCAGGGTCGGGGGGCAGATACTCCTCGGGGAAGAGCCGGGTCACCTGCACATGAGCGGCATAGGACAGGCTTACAGGCAACAAATCGCGCCGGGCCAGAAACACGTCGGTGTCGAACTGTGCCCCCTCGTAGAGCTTGATGACCTGGTCTACCATGCCGTAGTAGCGCACGTTGCCGTTCTCGTCGCCTTTATGTGGATCGGGGTGGCGAAACTCCACGTACACCAGGTCGTCGAGGCGCAGATACTGCCCTTCCTCCACGGCTACCCAGAAATCCAGCGCACCGGCTTCGCGGCTGCCCAGTACCATTCCGACCTGTCTCACACAACCTCCTGCCTAAGCAAATAACGCCTGCACGATTCTACGCCGGATCACCTCGCCATGGCCCAGGTGCCGCCCCAGCCACTGCTCGAGGCCCCCAATGGGAATCAGGTTCTGGGGGGCGCGGGGGTCGCGGGCAGGCGAGGAGGCCAGGGTACAAAAGAGGCTCACCGATAAGTCGGCCAGCTTGCTGGCCTCGGCAGGCTCCTGGGTAGGGGTTTCCACCCGCAAAAGCGCCGCTCCGCCATAAAAAGGCGCGCTGGGCTCGAGGGGCAGGCGCACGTACCAGGAAAACACATCCACCCGGCGGTTCAGGGCATAGCCCGGAATCGAAAAAATCGGGGTGCGCTGATAGGGCTTTAGGGTGTGCAGCAAGGCCTGTTCCTCCGGCCCCAGGTAGGTCGCGGCCTGGGTCTTGGTATAGCCCAGGATCTGCCCGGGCGCTTTGTAGGGCACTTCCCCTGGAAATATCTGCCCGTCCACAATTACCAGCCCCCCCGCCCGGTGAACAGGCCCGCCAGGGCTCTGTCCCGATGGGGGATCGTCCGCCCGGTGAACAGGCCCGTCAGGGCTCTGTCCCGATAGGGGATCGTCCGTGAGCTCGTTGGCCAGGCGGGCTTCCAGGCGGCGCATCTGCTCGGTCACCCTGGCACGCAGGCTGGCAGGGTCGGACCGGGGGGCCTGGATGGGACGGTAGTGGCTGAGGCCAGGGGGTAGGGGCTCCTCGAGGTCTGCGCTGTGCAGCAGGATGTGCTCCTTCAGGGGCTCCCCTATCGGACGGATTCCGGCCCCATCCCGCAGCACCGCCCCCGCAATCACCGTTGCCAGCAGCGCACGGTGTCCCCTGGAATCGGCAATCTGGGCGTCTACCCGTTGGCGACCATCCACCAGATACATAATCGGCCAGTCATCAGGCTGCCTCCGGGCCGGGGTACGGGCAGTCCAGTTGCCTTCGTAGTGGGTTTTGATGTCCTCGAGGCCGCTCCCTTCGTCTTCTCCCCCAACCCGCTCGGGTAGGGCATACTCGGGGTTCCATGCTTCAAGTTTCCAGGGCATGAGATCAGCATACCATTGATTATGTTATTTGAGAATCTACTGGCCATATTTACGATTAAAAACAACTTGATACAGCGTCATAAAGGCGATGATACGACCCTGCGTGGAAGTTGCCGAGAAGGCTCGCCAACCGGTCCCTCTGGCGATCTGCGTTTTTGCTGGGAGGCCGAAAGCCGTCAAAGCTATCCAGAAACGGCTACCAACAGTTGGCCGGGTAGATTTAGCTGGATTGCTTCTCACCCTGCAGATAGACACAATCACCGAAAAACATCCAAGATTGCTCCGAAGGCGCAAAATGCATGGGCATCAGTACGACGGTGAGCTTACTTCAATCGGTTGAGGGCATCCTGGGCTTCTTTGAAATCGGGCCGCAGCTTGAGCGCCTGCTCACACTGGGCTTTTGCTCCTTCTTTGTCGCCCAAAAGCTCGTTGGCCCGGCAAAGCCAGAAGCGGTATACCGGGTTTTCCCTTTCCAGGGCTACGGCCTTGGTAAAGTTGAAGCGGGCCTTCTGAAAATCTTTGAGTTCAATCAGAACCTGGCCCAGGCCAATATAGGCATCGGGGAAGCGCACCGGCGAGAGGGCAACGGTCTGTTGATAGGAAACACCCGCCTGCTGCCAGTCCTTTTTCTCGTAGTAGGCATCGCCCCGACGCAACCAGGCTTCGGCATTGCCGGGGGACAGGATCACGGCCTGATCCAGATGCTCAACCGCCAGATCCACGTTGCCGCGAAGCAGCAACAAGCTGCCATACTTGACTCTTAAGGAAGCATTCTTGGGGGCCGCCTTGACGGCATCATCATAGTTCTTGAGGGCTTCTTCCCATTTGCCCTGGCGGATATAAATGTCGGCCAGCAAGGCCCGGACAACGGGCTCGTCTTTGATGGCGAGCGAACGGCTAATGGACTCAACCGCCTGATCGAGGCGGTTCTGGTAGGCCAGTACCGTGCCGCGGGTGGCGTAAATAGGGGCATACCGGGGGTTGACCCGCTCGGCCTCACGCAAAATGCTGAGGGCCTGATCCAGCAGGTTCTTGGAGGCTTCACGGCTTTCGGCCAGCAGGTACTGCCGCACATACACCTGAGCCAGCGCCACATACGACTGAATGAAGCTGCTGTTGAGGGTAATCGAGCGGCGCAGGTTCTCGATGGCCGCCGTGAAGCGATTGAGTTCGGACTGCACCCGTGCCAGCAGGTACAGGTTTTCGGCGCTGGGGGCATCCTTGACCGCCCGCTCACAGGCCGTGAGCGCTGCTTCGGGACGTCCGGCATCATAAAGCAGGGCACACAAGCTGGCCTGGGTTTGCGGTCGCGACGAGGGCTGGGCAGGCTGGGCGGGGTTTTGTTGTGCCAGCACACCCCCCATTACCAGCACCATCACAAAGAACCAAAAACGCATCATCTTCCTCCTGAATACCCCAACCCGCCTAGTCGAAAATCATAAACCTGCACCCACAAGGTTATACAGGTGGGGGGTTGAGAGCGGTTTGTTAGCTTTTGTTTCATGGGTACCTTCTAAGATCAAAGAATATAGCGGGAGAGATCGCGGGATGCCAGCACATTCTCGAGCCTCGCTTCCACATATTCTTTGGTCACTTCGACCCGCCCCAGATTGGTCTGAAACGAGACTTCCTCGAGCAGCCGTTCCAGCACCGTGGAAAGCCGCCTGGCGCCAATATCCTCCAACTCTTGGTTAGCTTGGTGAGCAAACCGGGCCACGGCCTGGATGGCCTCGGGGGTGAAATGCACTTCGGTGTCGTCGGCTGCGAGCAAAGCGCGGTACTGCTTGATCAGTGAGTTTTCGGGCTCACGCAGGATTCGCTCGAACTCCTCTGGGCCCAGGGGCTCGAGTTCGACCCGGATGGGGAAGCGGCCCTGCAATTCGGGAATCAGGTCGGAAGGCTTGGACACGTGAAAAGCCCCGGCGGCAATAAAGAGCACATGGTCGGTCGAGACCGGCCCCAGGCGGGTTGAGACCACCGTGCCCTCTACGATGGGGAGCAAATCCCGTTGCACGCCCTCGCCAGAGACATCCGGGCCGCTCATAGCCCCCTTGCCCCTGGCAATTTTGTCCATCTCGTCAATGAATACGATACCCTCTTCCTGAGCACGGCGAAGGGCCTCCTGGGTGGCTTCTTCTTTGTCCACCAGGCGCTCGGCTTCCTGGTTTTTGAGGATTTCCAGCGCCTCCTTGACCCGCACCTTGCGCCGTACCCGGCGCTGGGGCATCAGCCCTTTGAGCATGTCCTGCAGACCCTGCATCTGCTCACCGCCAAACATGCCGACCATCGGGAGCCTGGCTTCCTCGGCCACCTCAATTTCCACCAGTTGGTCGTTGTAGCGACCTGACCGCAGTTCAAAAGGCTGCACCCGCAGCAACGAGGCCACCTCTTCTTCGGCCATGCTCTGGGCCCGCCCCTCGACCTTGGCCTTCATCTCCTGCATAACGAGTTGGTACGAAGCCTCGGCCAGATCGCGCACAATGGAGTCCACATCCCGCCCCACGTAGCCCACCTCGGTAAACTTGGTGGCCTCAACTTTCAGGAATGGAGCCCCCGCCAGCCGGGCCAGCCGCCGGGCAATTTCGGTCTTGCCCACCCCGGTAGGGCCAATCATCAGGATGTTCTTGGGCATGACCTCGCGGGCCAGCTCGGGCGGCAGCTTTTTGCGTCGTACCCGGTTGCGGAGCGCAACGGCTACGGCCCGCTTGGCTGCGGCCTGACCCACGATGTGTTTGTCCAGCTCACGTACGATCTCGGCTGGGGTCAGGTTCACGCGGCACCCCCTACGCTTAGCACCTGGGTAGGCTGCCCACTGGTGTAGAGGTCAATCTCGCCCGCCAGCCGGATGGCCTGTTCGGCAATCTCGGGGGCAGTCAGGCTGGAGTGCCGCAACAGCGCTTTGGCCGCCGCTAAGGCGTAAGGCCCCCCCGAACCCACGGCAATTACAGGCTCATCCGGGCTGAGCACCTCGCCGTTTCCGGAGAGCAAGAGCAGGGTCTCGCGGTCGGCCAGCACCAGCATGGCCTCGAGGTTCCGCAGCACCCGGTCGGTACGCCAGAGCTTGGCAGTTTCGATAGCCGCCCGTTGCAGGTTGCCTTTGGCCCCCGACAGCGACCCCTCGAACTTCTCCAGCAGGGTCAGGGCATCGGCCACCGCACCCGCAAAACCCACCAGGATGCCACCCCCCTGTTCCAGACGGCGCACCTTGACCGCTCCGGTTTTCATGATGGTCTGTCCCAGGGTAACTTGTCCATCGCCTGCGATGGCCGTGACACCGTCCCGACGTACTGCCACGATGGTGGTGCCGTGCATACCCTCCATTACCTTCGGAATCTAGCGCCGCACGGTGAATCTGATATGAGAAGCGACGTATGTAACACAAGCATTCACTGCCAGGCATGGCTGCATGGTTACCGCATATCTCCTGAACGATGGACCAACCATCAACCCCTCGGGAATTACGACCTACGAGCCACCAGTCCGATTAGACCTTGGCGGTATGTTTGGCGCAACCGAATAAGCCAGTGGCTTTCGGAAAGAATATAGCGAATACTTGGTGCCCTGTTGCAAAGTTCCCTCGATGTAGCAAGCCGACTAACGGTAGGCGTTGTAGACTAACGCCTTGACCCGGCACTCCCGCATCTGCAGGCGGGGTTTGCGAGAACGCACCCCCTCGCCAAACTTGCGTTTGAGCACGGATATCACCGTCTCACTCTTCCAGCGTTGCCCGAACAGACCGTCGAGCCTGGCCTGAGATACCAACTCGGCTCGCGCCTTGCGCTCAGTGGCCTTCAAAGCCCCTCCGCGCCGAACCGGCGGAATCAGGTCACGGGGCCCTACCCCCTGTCCATCAAACCCACCGTCCGCCAGGATGACCCAGTTCCCACGTTTCCCATAAGGGCTCACCCTTCGTTTGAGCGTGGAGAGATGGGAGCTGTCCCCACTGGGACCTCTACCCGAGAGCGCTCCCAGGATTAGCTGACTGCGTGTCCCCACTGCATAGCTCCCCTTCACCCAGCTCCGAAAGGGTTTACCCCGCCTGGTCTGAAAGTAGGCGCTGGCCTGGGTGGGGCGAAACCCGGTGCTATCTAAGGCTACTGCCTCCTCCACCACCCCTAAGCTCTGCAATAACTGCCGGTTCATCTCATCCAGGTGACTTGCACGAAAGCGCTGATACATCCGGCTGAGGGTGCTATAGTGGGGCACCTCTTCGAGTTCCAGTTCCTCCCTGAGTTCCTGGCTCATCCGCAAAAGCTCTTCAAAGTCACAGTAGCTCATCTTGAAGTAGAAGCACAACATAACGCAGGCGGCCAGTTGGGGGAGGGTGTATTTCTTGGGGCTATTGGGGTGGCTGTACTCGGGAAAGACCGTTTGGGTCTGGGCGTAGATGATTCGCGCAACCCGCAGGTGCAGGCTCGTTCGTGGCTGGGCTGCTTTACCCGCCCGGCAAGAACGTCTTGGGGAGCGTTTATGACCCATCGGGCCCCATTATCGCAAACCTTGCAACAGAGCAAA
>CALFDH010000108.1 GCA_937950405.1 uncultured Meiothermus sp. | reverse complement strand
GTTGCGTCTGAGCCCTAAAACCCCTCTAATACCAACTCTGCGCGTGAGCAGCGCAAAACGCGCCCCTCCCATGCCGCGCCAGGGCGCGCGTCCGAGGGACTTGTATATCGCTTTTGGGTCACTTCTGAGCAGATTCGGTATAAGTGCGCCCGCAATATAAATATCATGCCGCTCAACGGAAGTGCGAATTCTGGGGTTTACATCGGCGCGGCTTCGTGAATCACACTTTCGTTACCCATTACGTTTCTGTCGTGGATATTCTTATCTGGACTCGAGCCGCTTGAACAACGCGGAATGGTCGAGGTCGCCATCGCCCAGAGCCTCGAGCTCGGCATAGAACCCCACAGCGCTTTCCAGGTGGGGCAACTGCAGACCCGCTTGCTGGGCCAGCTTCTGCGCCAGGCGCAGATCCTTGAGCTGGGTCTTGACCCGCGCCCCCGGCACAAACCGGCGCTCGATCATGCGGGTACCGTGGATTTGCAAAACCTTCGAGTCGGCAAACCCGCCCTTAAGCGCCTCCTGAACCTTGCGGGGCTCGAGGCCCTGGCGCTCCGCTAAGAGGAGCGCCTCGGCCACCGCCTCGATGTACAGGCCCACCATGAGCTGGTTGATCACCTTGAGGGTATGGCCTGCTCCGGCCTCGCCCACATGGGTGGGCCTTCCTAGGGCCTCGAGAATGGGCAGCACCCGCATATAGTCGGTCAGGTCGCCCCCGGCCATAATCGCCAGCGTGGCGCTCTGCGCCCCCTCCGGCCCACCCGAAACGGGAGCATCCACCCAGCCGACACCTTTGGATTTGAGCCGCTCGGCCTGGCGCTTGGAATACGCAGGGTCGGACGAACCCATATCGAGCACCACCTGCCCGGGGCGCAGATGGTACTCGAGCCGTTCCAGCACCGCATTCACGGCTTCGGAGTCGGACAGCATCAGCAACAGTACCTCAGCCTTCGCGGCCTCCTCCAGCGAACCAAGTAAGGGAATCCCCTCCACCAGCTCAGGGCTCAGGGTGCTGCGGTTCCAACCGTTGACCTGAAACCCCCTGGCCAGCAGCACCCTGGCCATCGGGCGGCCCATCAATCCCAGACCCAGCAAGGCTATTTGCATACAAAAAGCATACGGGAGTTCTAGCAAACCCCCGCCACCAGACCAATTATTGCTCTAACTCAACTTGAGGCCGTCCAAACGAACCACTTCACCCTGAATATGCAGTTCCAGATCGCAATCGTCTGCCAGCCCCAGTTGCAGGCTAAAACGCCCCGACAGATCCAGGGGTATTTGCACCTGCACAGCATCCTGTTTCAAGTAGACCTGGGCTTGTTCAAAAGAAATTCGTTCCCTCGAGATGACCTGCCCCACCAAACGTGCCCCGGCCTCCTCCCACTTGAGGCTCAGATCCACGTGGTAGGGCCCGGCCTGGTAGAGTTGCGACCAGTTCGACCTGGGTTGGGCCTGACGTCGCAAGGGTGTACGCACGTTCCTCGAGTCCATCACCAAAATAGCCCGATACACCAAACCTGGCTGTGGGTGAGTCCTGGAAGGCGGACGGTTTTGCATCAATGCAATCCTTTCTAAAGCCAAAGATGACCGAGTAATAGTTTATGCAAAGTATATAGGGGTGATCATCAAAATATGAACATGGTTTCTGGATTTGTTATAACGTTACGTAGCACAATTTAGTCCTGAACTTTGCTAGAGACGTTAGCGTTAGGCAACTGAACCCCACTTCTCCTGGAATTCGTCGCGGGTCAACCCAAGAACCGTGCAGCCCTGATGCTCATCGGCCAAAGGCTACCCAGGCTTTTATCGTTTTCCCCTTTCCCTCTCCCCTTGCGGGAGAGGGTGGCGACAGCGCCAACCAGTAAGGTGCTCTGTTGGCCAAATACATCAATTCTGGCGGTAACTGCTGTCGCCGGGTGAGGGGTTGAAACGACGATGCCCAGACAAATGATAAGAGCCTGAAGGCTACCGGCAAAGTATCTTTTGTTTTACCTCACATGTTATTATGGAACCATGCAGTGGTTCATCCACCTAGAACTACCTTAGGGGAGCCCCCGATCTTGAAGACTCCCCCTTCATTCTTGAAGGGGGTTTTTTACTTCATCAGTGAGCCCAATGCTAACCCTAACCATGGATTTTCCCTTTTAGCCCGTCTGGCAATAGAATGGCCCGTTGAGAAGTGGAGAAACGAGCGATGGTAACAACCGACCGGTACAACCCCCACGAAATAGAGCCCAAATGGCAGAAATACTGGGACGAAATAGGCTTGCTCGAGGCCAAAGAAAGCGGTGGCACCAAGAAAGCCTACATTCTGGTGATGTTCCCCTACCCTTCGGGCGACCTGCACATGGGCCACCTGAAGAACTACACCATGGGCGACCTGCTGGCCCGCTTCCGGGTTCAGCAGGGATACAGCGTGCTGCATCCATTTGGCTGGGATGCCTTCGGACTGCCTGCCGAAAACGCAGCGCTCAAGTTTGGGGTCTCGCCCGCCGACTGGACTTTTGGCAACATCAAACAGTCCAAGGAGTCGCTCAGTCTGATGGGCATCCGTTACGACTGGAGCCGCGAGGTTACTACCTGCCTGCCCGAGTACTACAAGTGGAACCAGTGGATCTTTTTGAAGATGTACGAGCGGGGCCTGGTTTATCGCAAGAAAAGCCTGGTCAACTGGGATCCGGTAGAACAAAGCGTGCTGGCCAACGAGCAGGTGATTGACGGGCGGGGCTGGCGCAGTGGAGCTTTGGTAGAGAAGCGGGAGCTCGAGCAGTGGTACCTCAAGATTACCGACTACGCCGAGCGCCTGCTGGCCGACCTGGATCAGCTCCCCCGCTGGCCCGAGAAGGTCAAGGCCATGCAGCGGGCCTGGATCGGCAAGAGCCAGGGTGCGGAGTTCGACTTCCCGGTCAAGGGACACGAAGCCAAAATCCGCGTGTTTTCGACCCGTCCCGACACCATCTTTGGGGCTACCTTTATGGTGCTGGCGCCCGAACACGAGCTGGTGGCCCAGATTACCACCCCAGAGCAAAAAGCCGCCGTTGAAGCCTATGTCGCTGTTGCCCGGATGAAGAGTGAGGTAGAGCGGCAGATGGAAGACCGCGAGAAGACCGGGGTCTTTACCGGGGCTTACGCCATCAACCCGGCCAACGGCAAGGAAATTCCGGTCTGGATCGCCGATTATGTACTCTCGGGTTATGGCACCGGGGCCATCATGGCCGTACCGGGGCAGGACGAGCGCGACTGGGAGTTTGCCGAAAAGTTCGGCCTGGAAATCATCCGCACTGTGCAGCCACCAGATGGCTGGCAAGGCAAGGCCTACACCGAGGATGGCCCTGCCATCAATTCGGATTTCCTGGACGGCCTCTACATGGAGGAGGCCAAAAAGAAAGTGATCGCCTGGATGGAGGAAAAGGGTATCGGCCTTGGCAAGGTCAACTACCGCCTGCGCGACTGGCTCATTAGCCGCCAGCGCTACTGGGGCACCCCCATCCCCATGATCCATTGCGATAGCTGCGGCATCGTCCCGGTGCCCTACGAGCAGTTGCCGGTCGAGCTGCCCACCCTGCGCGACGTGGACGACATCCGCCCCAAGGGCAAGAGCCCCCTGGCGGCGCACCCCGAGTTCTACGAGTGCGAATGCCCCAAATGCGGAGGTAAGGCCCGGCGCGACACCGATACCATGGACACTTTCTTCGACTCGTCCTGGTACTTCCTGCGCTACGCCGACGCCCAAAACCCTGAGTTGCCCTTCGACCCTGAGAAAGCCAACTTCTGGATGCCAGTTGACCAGTACATCGGTGGCATCGAGCACGCCATCCTGCACTTGCTCTATAGCCGGTTCTTCACCAAGTTCCTGCACGACCTGGGCATGGTAGAGGCCGAAGAACCCTTCGAGGGCCTGTTCACCCAGGGCATGGTGCAGGGCTGGACCGACGTGGGCGAGGTGGAAGTCCGGGGTGACATCATCCACTTCAAGAACCCCGAGCGACGGGCCAAGCTGGAAATCCCCGAGACCCTGACGCTGGAAGAGGCCCGAAAATCGGGCGCAGAACTTCGCACCCACGAAGACGGCAGCATCCACTTCTGGAAGGCTGCCACCATGTCCAAGAGCCTGGGCAACGGGGTGATGGTGGGGCCCTTCGTGAAAGAGCAGGGCGCCGACATTGCCCGCATCACCATCCTGTTTGCCGCCCCACCTGAGAACGAAATGATCTGGACGGAAGAAGGGGTACAGGGCGCATGGCGCTACCTGAACCGGGTCTACCGCATGGTGGCCGAGCATCTAGTAGAGCTGAAGGCCCAGGGCGACCTGCTCGAGCCCTCTGCGCTGGAGGGGGCAGACAAAGGCCTTTATCAGAAGCTGCACCAGACCATCAAGAAAGTAACTGAGGACATCGAGGCCCTGCGCTTCAACACCGCCATCGCGGCGCTGATGGAGCTGCTCAACAGCATGAGCGACTACCGCAAGGAGCAGGGCATCACCCCGGTCTACCGCCACGCGGTGCTCTGCTACTTGCAGATGCTGGCCCCCTTCGCCCCCCACCTGGCCGAGGAACTGTGGCACGAATTCCACAACGCCTCGGTATTCAGCGCTCTTTGGCCACAAGTAGATAAGGCCGCGCTGGTGGTCGACAGTTTTGAGCTGGTAGTGCAAGTTAGCGGCAAGGTGCGCGGCAAAACCACCGTCAGCACCCAGGCCAGCGAAGAAGAAATTAAGCGACTCGCGCGTGAGATTCCCAACGTACAGCAGCACCTCCTGGGCAAGCAAGTAGTCAAAGAAATCTACATTCCGGGCAAGCTCCTGAACATTGTGGTAAAGGGGTAGTTTGAAGTGAAGGGCGCGATAAGCTACACCTCGACCAATTTGGACAATTGACACTGGAAACCCGTTGTTGGAAAACGTACCATTAGAATATGGTCACACTGCATAAGATCAACATGCTAGGAGAGGGGCAGGTTCTGGAATGCGTGGGACAGGATTCGGGCGATACCTTCCGAATGCTCATCATGCATACCTCCCCCAGCCACTACGAAGCCCTGGGCAAGGTGACCCTGAGCAACGCCAGCGTCAACTACCAGTCTTCTGGGCCGATGACCCCTGACCTGCTGCTGCAATGGCTGGATACCCTTTTTGATCGGTGGCCGGGGGCCAAGACCATTCCCTGGGCTGTACACGATTTGGACGAAAAAACCCAGCAGTTTGTGCGCGAGGTTCGCAAAGCGGCAGAAGCGGTCTAATACCAACTCTGCGCGTGAGCGGCGCTGAACGTGCCCCTCTCTTGCCGCGCCAGGGGGCGCGTCCGAGGGACTCGTATATCGCTTTTGGGTCACCTCTGAGCAGATTGGGTATAAATGCTTCCCACCATTACGGCGCACACGGTGGCGCCGCAATTTACCCCACACTGTAAAAACCGCTATGCCGGGTATTCGTTGTAGCCGCCTCAAGACTCCTCGTAGTCGTGATAATCGGCCTGACGTGCCCGTCGCAAGCGCGCACGCAGCGCGGCGGGGGTGTAGGGTGTCTTCTGATGCACAATGGCCCCAAAACCTGCCATCAGCAATGCGGGAATAAGCAGCAACAGGCCCTGAAGGGGGTCGGGCACGTAGGGCATAGGAAACTGGGCCAGCGTAGCCCACAGCTGGACCAGGGGCAGAATGCCCCCCATCAAGAGCCCACTGAGCCACCATTGCCGGGGCCACCACCAACCCACCACAAACCCCATCAGGAGCAGCAGGGTTCCAGCAAAGAGCAGGTCCACATTACCCAGGTCACCAAGCGCTACCAGCAAACCAATGCCTGCCGGAATGAGATAACGCAGAATTATTCGAATGCCAGGTCTCATAGCCCTTACAATACCGGGTTTGTCGGGGTAAGTATCGCACGGCTGGGTTCAACTCTCCAGCCGCAGGATACCCCTTTCCAGCGCCACCGTGACTGCCGCCGTGCGGTCATCTACGCCCAGCTTGCCAAACGTGTGTAGCAGGTGGGTCTTGACGGTCGCCTCGCTGATTTTGAGCTTGCGGGCAATTTCCTTGTTGGAAAAGCCCTTGGCCACCAGCGAGAGCACCTCGAGCTCGCGCACGGAGAGGTTTTCTTCGGCGGGGCCGCGCATCCGACCCAGCAGCCGGGCGGCGATGGGCGGAGAAAGCACCGCTTCGCCCCGGGCACAAAGCCGCACGGCTCGGAAGAGTTCCTCGCGGGGTACGTCCTTGAGCAAATAGCCCGTAGCCCCAGCCTCGACCGCCCGAACAATCTCGGAATCGGTATCGTAGGTGGTGAGTACCAGCACCTGCACTTTCGGAAATTGGGCCCGGATCTGCCGGATGGCGCTTACGCCATCCATCTGAGGCATCCGCAAATCCATCAGTACCACATCTGGCCCCTGCTTCTCCAACAAGTCCAGGGCCTCGAGGCCGTTGGAGGCTTCACCCACCACTTCAAAGTCGGGCTGGGAGGAAAGCAGCCCCGAGAGGCCCGCCCGTACCACGGGATGATCGTCTACCAGTAGAATTCGAATGGTTGCCGAGCCTGTCATAACGTCTCCACCCTTGCGGGCTCTGCCCGGTACAGGGGCAGGCTAAAGGCCAGGGTGGTTCCCTGTCCGGCCTCGCTTTCCACCGTCATGTGACCTCCCAGGGCTTCCACCCGTTCGCGCATGGAACGCAGGCCAAAGCTGCCGGAGCTGGGTGGTTGCAGGCCCACCCCATCGTCTTGCACATCCATCAGCACCACATCGTTTAGGTAGGAAAGGGTGAGGGTGGCCTGGCGGGCCCTGGAATGCTTGCGGATGTTGGCCAGGGCCTCCTGGGCAATACGCAGCAGGCCGACCTCGAGCTCGGGGTGCAGTGGGCGGGGTTCGCCGGTCAGGGTGAACTGGGCCTTGATTCCACTCTCCTCCTGCCAGCGCTGAAGCAGGCGACCCAGGGCCTCGGGCAGCGAGGTGTTCTCCAGGATTTCCGGGCGCATGGCCCAGACCATGCGGCGGGCCTCCGACAGTCCTTCGCGGGCAGCGGCGCGGGCTTGCTCCAGATAGCGCCCGGCAGAAGTCTCGTTTTGGGCTGCCATCTCGGCAGCCTCGAGCTGCACCACGATGCTGGCAAAGCCCTGGGCTAGGGTGTCGTGAATCTCGCGGGCCAGGCGTTGGCGTTCCTCCAGCACCCCGGCCTGGCGCGAGGTCTGCTCGAGCTCCCGGCGGGTGCGCTCGAGCTCTTCCCGGGCCCGGGTCTCCCGTACCAGCAGCTCGAGGGTGAACAGCGCATAGCCCGAATACAAGAAAGCAATAAAGATGAAAAAGGCCAGACTCAGGTTGGGATACTCGGCGGGGGTGGGCAAAGCACTCCAGGCAGTATTGCCCTGGGGCCCCTGGCTCAGCAGAATCTCGAAGGTGATTTGTAGCGGCTCTCGCTGGGCCCACCACACCGACAACCCCCCCAGCCCTGCCACCACCAGCAACACCACCCACAGCGGTAGCCAGTACCGGGCCACCACCGGTATCAGCCCCAGGGCCAGAAAGGGCAGGTAGTTCTGGCTCAGCCAGGCCACCACCGCTACCCCTATCCCGATCAAGATCCCAAACTCCCAGGCCCGACGCTGCCCCGGGCGCACCGCCCACAGCACCACCAGGAATAGCGCCAGAGCTGCCCCCAGTCGCCAGGCGGTCTGGGCGGGGTCTTGCCAGGGCAGGATCAGCGGCACCTCGAGCGGGCGGGCCGGAACCAGCAAGGTAAAACCCAGTACCGTAGCCAGGTTAAGTGCTGTGAGCAACACCACCACCTGCGCCACCGGGCGGCCCGCAAAATAGCGCTTAAATGCCTTACTCATTCAAAAAAAGTCTAGCTCACCTGCGCCTGCTTGTTTGCAAAACAACATTCATTCAGCCTGCTCTACGCAAAAAGCCGGGGTCATGCAAAAATGGGCCTGTCTTCAGAACCCGTTACCCGGAGGTTGCATGCAGAAAATCACCCTTCCTCATCGCTATCTGGCCAGTGGGTCGCGCTTCCGCGAAGCCGCCATCGAGACCGGCTGGTTGTGCTTCCAGAACGGCGCTGTCACGGTTCGCATTTACCTGCCGCTGGTAACCCGGCTCGAGCTCTCCTACCAGATGCGCGACTGGCTGATGGCTTTGGCCTTTTTGGGCTTCTTTGTGGGGCTGGCCAGCCTGGGGCTGCGCTGGCTGGGCTGGCTTAACCTCCCCCAGCTCCTGAAAATAAATCCGGCAGTGCTGGAATACGGCGCCTTCGCACTGGCCCTGATTGCCTTCATCTCGTATCTGCTGTTCCCGATTCGGGTTCTATACCTCTACGACGGCAACGCCACCCCGCTTCTCGTGACCGGCGGCAAAAAGGCCATTGAAGACATGGAATACGCCATCTGGGCCTTCCTCGAGGCCCTGCACAAGAAGCAGCCTTGAATATGGAATCGGTTTGGGATTATCCCCGCCCCCCACGCTGTGAGCCCACCTCGCGGCACATCCTGGTTCGGCTGGGCAATCTGGTCGTTGCAGATACCCGCCGGGCCTACCGGGTACTGGAAACCAGCCATCCACCTGTTTACTACCTGCCGCCCGCCGACATTCGCATGGACTTGCTGGAAGCCACCTCCCGCGAGACCTACTGCGAATTCAAGGGGCGGGCCCGCTACTGGACACTGCGGGTCAACGACATTGTTGTACCCCACGCGGCCTGGAGCTACCCTGACCCCACCCCTGGTTTCGCCGCCATCCGGGGCTGTCTGGCGTTTTATCTGGAGCCCCTCGAGGGCTTTGTGGACGGCGAAAAAGCCCAACCGCAACCGGGTCGCTTCTACGGCGGCTGGATCACCCAGGACATCGTGGGGCCCTTCAAGGGTGGCCCGGGAAGCAGAGGTTGGTAGACCACCCAGAAACCAGGTTTTCCTAAGCAAGACAACACGTTTCCTGGACGCGAAATCACAAATAGTTTACAAAAGTTATCACCTTTGATAAACTAACCCCCATTGGTTTTGGGGAGGCTCGTGACCGACCCCGCCAATGAGGAGCACCGATGTCACTATCGCGCAAAGGTTCGCAACCTGGGGTCACATCCTCGGCCTCAGCACAACCGACCACCCGGCCCCAGTACGGCCTGCTTATGCTGGGGCTGTTGGCAACCGGCTATCTGTTTGTGCAACTGTCCGCAACCCAGGGCCTATTGCTCTTGCTGGGGGTGGGGCTGGGTTACAGCCTGTTTCATGCCCGATTTGGCTTTAGCTCGGCCTTCCGCCAGCTTATAAGTGTGGGGCAAGGGCGGGCCCTTCAAGCCCATATGCTGCTGTTGGCTGTTACCGCAACCCTGTTTGCCCTTCTCTTTGCACTGGGCCAGGGCCTCAGCGGGCAGCCGCTGGCCGGATACCTGGCTCCCATTGGGCCTGGGCTGCTGCTGGGCGCCTTTATGTTTGGGGTTGGGATGCAACTGGCTGGGGGCTGTGCCTCGGGCACGTTGTACGCCACAGGTGGGGGTAGCTTGATTGGCCTGGTGGCGCTCTGCAGTTTTGTGGTGGGTTCGGTACTGGGAGCCTGGAACCTGGAGTTCTGGACGGCGGGCCCTGGAGCGGTGGGAAGCCTGCCCCCCATCTCGCTGGCCGAGCGCTTGGGGCTTTGGGGGGCTCTGGCCGTAACGCTTGCAATGGTGGGTGGAGTCGCCCTGCTAGCCGAGTGGGTCATCCGCAAGCGGCAACCCCCGCCCCCATTTATGCCACCAGGCCCAAAGGGGTGGGTTCGCCTACTGCGCGGCACCTGGCCCTTGTGGGTCGCTGCTGTGGTGCTGGCCGTGCTCAATGCAGCAGTGCTTTATGTAAGCGGGCGCCCCTGGGGGGTTACCTACAGTCTGACCCTCTGGGGTTCGCAGGCGGTGGAAGCCCTTGGCCTGGCCCAGCCTGCATTTTGGGGATTCTGGAACGGTCAGTCGCCACTGGAGCTCTCACCCCTGAGCCACCCCACCAGCCTCACCAACCTGGGCATATTGCTCGGGGCACTGCTGAGCGCTTCGGCTGCCAGCGTGTTCGGAAAAAACCCTCGCCTGGACTGGAAGATGCTTGTGGCTGCGGTGCTGGGCGGGCTGCTGATGGGCTATGGGGCCCGGCTGGCCTACGGCTGCAACATTGGTGCATACATCGGCGGGGTGGCTTCCTTCAGCCTGCATGGCTGGGTTTGGTTGGGAATGGCCTTGCTGGGCACCGGGGTCGGGCTGCTGCTACGCCCATTGTTCGGGCTGAGGAACCCCAAGCCCACCGACACGGTCTGCTGACCCCACCTGACCCCTAACTGCCGTTCGCTCGAGGCCGCAGGCGCGAGCGTTGGTGCAAGGGTTTCTATACCATCTTTAGAGCGGTGAGGCAGATAACAGGGGGTAGGGCTTTGAGAACAGGTGTGAAGCCCACCACCTACCTCCTACCACCCACTCCCAACCTGTGTATCGTTGAAAGTTGGCTACATGGCATTACTTGACTCCCAACTGCGGTTCACTTGAGGCGAACCCCACACCGCCACTGCTGGCATTCCACACCAGGCTCCAGTTGCGGTTACCGCCCTGTGCCACAAGCCCCGCATCCATAATGCCCCCCTCATTGGTCAGGCGCACAAAGCCGCCCGGCACAAACACCGCCAGCCGGAAATCGAGCTGGGAAAAGACCAGGGGCGAGAGGCTGTCGCGCAAAATCTGGAAGCGGTCCATCCAGGCGGGGTTGGCAAAGTTGAACTCGGTGCGGTCACAACTGAGGAAGAGCCGCCAGCCCCGCGCAGGGGTCGCAGGCGCCGGGCTGGGGGTGCAGGCCGGGGGAACCTGGGGAGTAGCAAGCGTGCCCACCATCTGGGTGTTTTCGTTGCCGCAGTTCTCGCTACCACGAGCGGACTCGAGGCCGTTAAGGTAGGTTGAAGCGTAATCGTAGACCTTCCGGGCGGCCTGGTAATACAGGTTCCGCAGGCGCAGCATGGCATCGGCGCGGTAGGCGGGCTCGGAGAAACGGGTGGTCAGGGTGGCGCCGCTCTGCCAGGCCTGAGCGTACAGGCTACGCAGGGCGCTGTCGGCGGCCTGGAAGGCGGGCAGTGCGGCCTCGCGCCAGGCGGCGGCGCTGGCACAACCTGGGCTGGAGCTGAAGCGGGCGTTGAGCTCGGAAACCGTGCGGTACAGGGCGGCCTCGGCGGCCTCGAGGGCCTGCCCTTCCCGCGCGGCGTAGTCGTTGAGGTTGTTCAGTCGGGCGGCAGAACCTACGGCATCAGACAGGAAGGTAATGAACCGGCCCTTCACCGCCCCCACCCGCCGCTCGGCGCGGATCTCCACGCTGCGACGGGCCTCGGCTGCACCAGCAGATGTAAACGCCTCGAGGGTGGGCCGCTTGGCCTCGATCTCCTGGCGCAGGGCCTCGAGTGCCTCCCTTGCCCCGGCGGTCTGGCCGGGGGCTACAAAGTTCAGGCTGGGCAGGGTGGGTATGCTGGTTACGGGTACAAACAGCTCGCTCAAGGGGCGCACCAGGGTATTCTCGGCCCCGCTCAGGTTGTGCCGCCACCAGGCCCGTTTGGCCCAGACGCTGGCTTCGGCGCACTTGTTCTGGGCCCCCAGGGCGTAGGCCAGGTTCAGGCGGGCCTCTTGCAGGTTGGGGTCGGCCTGGGCGGCGGCCCGGAGCGCAGCCTCGGCCTCGGGCAGTCGGCGCAGGCGCAGCAGGGCGTGGCCCTTGTTGTTTTGCAGCAAAGGGCGCAGGGCCGCCGAGGGGTTCAGCCCTTCGGCAGCGGTGGTGAGGGCCAGGGCCTCGGCAAAGAGGCCGTAGTAGTTGGCGATCCCGGCCAGGTTGACCAGGTGCGTGGGGTTGCGCGGCTCGAGCTGCTGGGCCCGCAACAACAGCCCCAGGGCCAGCTGGGGCTTGCCCATCACGGCTGCCAAAGCAGCATTGCGGCTGGCGGTGGCGGCGTCCTTGTACTCGGGCTGGGTCTCCATTAGGCGCAGGCTGCCCGGCCCCGCTGCTGCGTTCAGGGCGCGGCGCAGGTTGGCCAGGGCAGCCTGGAGGGTGGTGGTCTGGGGCGCTGGGGTACTCCGCTGGGTTCGGGCCTGCTCGGCCTTGAGCTGGTTCAGGGCCTGCTGGAGCTGGGGGCGGCTGGGGTCGTTGGCGGGTAGTTCCTTTAGCTGCTGCTCGAGGGCCGCAATCATCTCGCTCATGGGGCCACTCAGGTTCTGCCGCAAGGCTTCTTGGCCCGCCTCGGTTTGCACGTCGCGCTGGGGATCGGTCAGACCTGAAAAGCTCGTACCCAGGCTCTCGGGCTTGGGGCATTGGGCTTCGGCCCACTGCATATGCAGGTCGCTCAGGGCGGCCATGCGGGGGGGCTGGGCCAGGGCCAGGGCAGCCAACACCCAGATAAGCGGTACAACCCTTCTCACAAAACCTCCTCTCCCGTTACCGGGGCAAACCCGCCGCGGCGGGCAGCCCCAGGTCATTGCAAAGCCTTCCGCCTTTGGTTTTCGTCCCTCAGTTTACGGCGCAGTGAGGGTGATGGTGATGGGGTTGACCGACTGAATGCTGTAAATCTGGCCCTGCATCCCCACCCCGGTAATGTTGTCGGTGATGGCGAGGTTGCCGCCGCTGAACGCACCGCTAAACGCATTGAGCGTGACGGTATAGGTGCCCGCTGCCAGCGGGGTGGGTGGGTTGGTTTGGGCACGGGGCTCAAAGCTGCGCTCGGAGCCCACGTAAAAAGCGAAGTCAGAAACCCCCGAGCCGCCGTTACGCTGGAACGAGACCTGGTACAAAGCATTGTAGCCAGGCTGGGTTGAAGCGCTGTCGTTCCAGGTGGCCGTCAGGCTGGAGGCACTGTAGCTACCGCCGTTCGACAGATTGCTCCAGGCCACGTTGCCCACCGCAAAGGCCGATCCGCTGCCATCCACGCTGCCGTTACCATCGGCGTCGATGTTCAGGGTATAGCGTTTGCCGGGTTCGACGGTGAAGTTATTCGCAAAATACGCCCCGCTGCCCGGTGCGAGTTCACTCATGGTCGCGGTTCCACCGGTGTTATCGCTGATGATGATCTGAGCGCCACTGGCCGGTTCGGCGTTATCCAGGTCACCATCGGCATTGGGGATACCTTTCTCGAGCTGCACAAAAGCCAGACCCCCCGGCTGCAACAGCGCGGCGGCCTGAAAGAAACCTTCCGGGGCCGGGGCCACCCGGATGGGGAACGGATTGGTGGCCGCTGGACGCACCGACTGAACGACGCTGCTGGGGCAGGGCCCAGGGGTGCGGCTGTAGTTCCTACCGTTAAGGAACAGGTCAGCCTCCTCTACCCGCCCAATGTCTATTACCTTGGCCCCCGGTTTGGGCACCAGCTTGCCATTCGCGTCCACAAAGGTATCGGTATAGGTCTTGGTGGCGGTAAAGTTGATGGGCACGCCCTTTTCGACGGTGATTTCTGCCTGTCCTAAGCGATTGGTGACGGCCCGCAACCCTGGACGCGCCGTAACCACTGCGTCTGCTAGGGGCCCAAAACGGTTACTTACCTCGACCAGCACGCATTCCTGATCCTGCACCGCTGGAGCGCCCCCGTACCAGGATAAGTGCCGGATGCTGGCCCGCAGCACCGGGGTGGTGCCGTCCACGCTCGAGCGCTCCACCGTGCCCTCCACAAAGTCTTCCCAGCGCCCGGTCTGGGGGTTGTAGGCGTAGCAGTGAATCTTGTCGCCAATCCGGTACCGGCTACGCAGCTCGGGGGGGATGGGCAGTTCCACGATGGCGCTGGAATTGGGTTTCAGGTTGATGCGGCGGTTCTGCGAGTCCAGGATGCTGAACTCGGCAAAGGTCACCGGGGCCAACGGGGTGGGGCTGGCCCCGCCAGCCACCAGGTCGCCGGGAAGGGCGGTATCTTCCTTGGTGGGGTCCAGGGGGGTGACTACCACCCGCAGGTTGGTATCGGTGGTGTCCAGGCTATTGGGCTGGAAGATGACGGCATAGGGGCCGGCTTCGGTGCGCTGGAACAGGGTACGAGCCTGGGTGGGGTTGTAACTCTGCTCAGTGCCCTCCTTCTTGAGGGCCACCACCACCGTTTGGGCGCTGCCGGTGGACTCGGCAATGCCGTGCCCTGGGGCGTAGCCCGCCTTCTCGAAGTCCAGCTTGACCCAGCCGGCAGGCAGGTTTTGCAGGATGAACTCGCCCCGACTATCGGTAGTGGTGGTGCGGCTGCTGCCCACCACCCGCACTGTCACGCCCGCTAGCCGCACCCCGGAGCCAATATCGGTCACTAGGCCGGCCACGGTGTTGGGGGCGCTGGGGGCGGTGTTGCCCCCACTATTGTCGCCACCACAAGCCGCCAAAATGCCCAGCAACGCTACTAAACCTAGGGTCTTCTTCATGGTTTCCTCCTGGGGCTTCCCCAGCCCTCTTCGCAACGCTAGTGCCGCCCGACCACCGCCACATCAAACGAGAGGCCATCAATCGGGATGGCCCGCAGAACTTTGGAACTTCTTAAGTCGAACACCAACAGGTGGCCCTCGGTGCCGCTGCTGACGATGTAAGCCAGGCGTCCGTCCGGCGAGAGGGCCGCGTGGGTAGGGTTGACAAAAGTCTTGCCCGCAAGCTCGAGCCGGTGGTTTTCGCTCTCGCCAGTCTCGAGGTTCAGCAGCGAAACCGCGTTGGAGTAGTAGTTGAGTGAGAGAACCTGCCCCTCCCCTACCCGTAACATCCCCAGCGGCCCCGGCATGACGGTAAAACCTCGAGGGGCTGCACCCGGCGCATGCAAGCTGAGCGTGTTGGACTCGAAGTTGGAGACCAAAGCCCCCTCTTCCAGCGGCAACACAAACGCGGGGTCAGCACCGGTGTGGGCTTCGGCCAGGGTCTGCCAGGTTTGCTCGTCGAGCCAGCGCACCGCACTGGCTTCGGTGCTGGGCTGGCGTGGGCGCAGGGCCACCACCAATTTGGAACCCACGCGGGCCAGGTCGGCGGCCTCTTGGGCCGCACCGGAGGGAGGCAGGCGCTCGGAGCGCACGATTACGCCATCTTGCAGGCTGACCTCGCTCAGGAGCCCCTGGCGGATGTGCGATATGAACAGCCTGGAGGCGTCGCTCGAGAGCGCAATCCCCACGGGCCGCTCCCCCACAATGAAGGGTTTGGCCCCGCCAGGGTTGTGGCAGGCAAAGCAGGTGGTCTGGGCAAACGCGCCCTGGTCGAAGTGAGCCTGGATGAGGGTGCCGTCGGCGCGTCTTTCGGGCACGGGGGCAGTTAGGAAGGTGCGGGTTACCGCCAGCGAGCCAACGTCTACCTCGGCCACCGCCTGCGAGCCCACCAGCACCACATACACCTTGCGGCCATCGGGCGAGCGCATCATCCGGTGCGGCAATCCGCCCACGGTGATCCGCCGGATGGTTTTACCCTGTGTGGGGTCTATCACCGCAACGGTGCTGGAGCCCGCCTGGCTCACCAGCACATAGTGGGGGCGGGCCGAAGGGGGGCTCGAGCAAGCTACCAATCCGATCAAACCCAAGAGCATTCCAACACGCATCAAAGGCCTCCCCCTATAACCGCTTGCGATAGCTATTCCAGCCCGCGCCGTTGACACAGACCGCAAACTGCCACCGATGCTGGGGCCACTCGCAGCCCAACTGGAACCCCACCGACTCGGTAAAGCCAAACTTGTAATAGGCCGTCAGAGGTTTGAGATTGTAGCGCTTGGTCCCTGCAAAGCTGCCGCAGCCCTCGCCACGAACCTGGACAATCAGGCGGGCCTCGCTGGCCTGGAAACGCACGTCACCCGTGTAGGTATTGTTGTTGACGTTCAACACCTGGAAGAGGGCGCTGCCCTTTTCGTAGTAAATCAAGTCTTTTTTGCAAACCCCCTCGATGTTGGCATCCTCAAAGACCTTGGCCAGTTCGTAGCCGCCAGATACGAAGCGCAGCCAGCGGTTTTCCCTTGCGTTGTAATTGGGAATGTAAAAAGCCCCG
>CALFDH010000107.1 GCA_937950405.1 uncultured Meiothermus sp. | reverse complement strand
ATTATTGCGATGAAAGCGTCCCGATAATTTTGAACAGCGGCAGGAACATCCCGGCCACAATCACGCCCACAATAAAGCCCAGGAAGATGATCATGAGGGGTTCGATGGCCGCAGTCAGGGCGCTAACGGCTTCGTCCACCTCGCGCTCGTAGAAGTCGGCGATCTTTTGCAGCATGGTATCGAGCGCACCGGTCTCTTCCCCGATGGCAATCATGGAGCTGACCATGGGCGGGAACACCTGCGGGTGGGCCTGGATGGTGGTGTAAACCGGCTCACCGGCCTGGATGGCGATTTTGGTCTGCTCGAGGATATCCTCCACAATGGCATTCCCGGCGGTGCCCTTGGTGATGTCCAGAGCCTCTACGATATTCACGCCGCTCGAGATAAGCAGGCCGAAGGTGCGCGAAAAGCGGGCCAGCGCGCTTTTCTTCATCAGGTTGCCAAACACCGGCAGCTTAAGTTTGATCTGGTCTATCTGGTGCCGGCCCTTATCGGTTCGGTAATAGGCCCGGTAGGCAAAAAACAGCGCCACCACTATCAGCACAATAAAAATAGTGCCCTGGCGCAGAAAGTCGGAGATGCCCATCAGGGCACGGGTCAGGAGGGGCAGCTCCGAACCCAGGCCGGTCAGGATCTGGGCAAACTGCGGCACGATGCCGGTGAGCAGGAAGTAGGTTACGCCCACGGCAAATACGAACACGATGGCCGGGTAGGTCAGGGCCGAGCGAATTTTGCCGATCAGGGCCAGCTCGTTTTCCAGAAAGGTCGCCAGCCTATCCAGAATGGCATCGAGCGTACCCGAGGTCTCGCCTGCCCGCACCAGGTTGATGTACAGGCGGCTAAAGAGCTTGTGTTTGCTCAGGGCTTCACTGAAGTTGGCCCCGCCCTCCACCTCGGTACGGATTTCTTTGAGCATGGCCTGGAACTTCTTTTTTTCGGTCTGACGCTCCAGGATCGCCAAAGCCTGCACGATGGGCAAACCTGCATTGAGCATGGTGGCCAGCTGGCGGCTGAAGATGGCGAGGTCTTTGAGGCCGGGCTGGGGTTCCAGACCGGGTAGTTTGATTTCGGCCTGCAAACCCTTGCCAGGCTCCTTGATTTCGGCGATGAACAAGCCCTTTTCGCGCAGGTTACGGGCCGCCGTGCGCATATCCTCGGCTTCAATGACGGCATTGACCAACCGCCCCTGACGATCCCTGGCCTTGTATTGATAGGTTGGCATACTCGCTCTAGTATAGCCACGGGAAGTGAGAACGGTGGTGAAATAACCACATCTCTCATATTTGCTATGGACACCCAAACCCTCAAAGCCCAGATTCTGGCCGTATTGTTTGCGGCAGGCAAGCCATTGTCCCTGAGCGACCTGAGCCCTCTGGGCAGCGAAGAGGCCCTTACGCGGGCCATTGTGGCCCTCGAGCACGACCTGGCCGGCGGCCAGACCGGAGTGCAGCTCGAGCGCGTGGCGGGGGGTTGGCGGCTGGTGGTACACCCCCTGCACCTGACGGCAGTCGAGCAGGTGTTGCGCCCTACCCCCCCGCGCATCTCCAAGGCAGCCCTCGAGGTACTGGCCCTGGTGGCCTACCAGCAACCCCTCACCCGGGCCGAGCTGGAAGCCCTGCGCGGCAAGAGCGTGGAGGGGGTCCTGGAAGGGCTCTTGGAACGCCAGCTAGTACAGGTAGTGGGCGAAAAAGAGGCCGTCGGGCGGCCCAAGCTGTTCGGAACCACCGACCGGTTTTTGGAAATGTTTGGCCTGGAAAGCCTGGCCGATCTGCCCCCGGTGGGCGAAGGCCCGGTGCTGCTCCTACGCAGCTAAGCACCTCCCGCCTATGTCTTGGATAATGGAATGATCGAACATCATTCGGGTATTGCTCCCGGAGCATGATTTTCTAGCGCAGCCTGGATTCATTTCTAGACCTTATACAGGCGCAACTTAGAAGTTGCTGCACACCGCGTACTGTATTTGCCGTAGGATTTCTTCCGCAGCGAGTGGTTCTGAGCGGGCACGGAGATACAAAGCTACTTGCAGGGGTAAAAGCGCTTGCTATCTTTGGATGGCCCAAAAGACCCTACTGGAAACAGATAGCCTACGGGCTTCGGCCTCCGGCAGCTCTTCGTTATAATGCCGCAGGACAGGCGCCTGGCGCTTTGAGGGAGGCCCTTACTTCGTGACGATTCGGCTAGATCTGGTTCCCAACCCCCCCTACACGCAACCGCTGCTGCTGGTAGATGTGTTTTTTGGCAGTGCAGTGGGCTTATTGTTTGCTGCTGGCGCCAAAGAGGTCTGGGTTGCCAAGAGCGTGCGGGCCGCCCGCATTCTGGCGGAGGACGGCGGCGTACTCCTGGGGGAGGAGGAGGGCCTCCCCCCCGAGGGCTTTCACAACGGCCTTTCATTACAGGCCCTGAGCAAGCAGCGCTTCGAAGGGCAGAAATGCGTGCTGCTGGCCAAGCCGTTGGCGGAGTCGCTCGAGGCTGTGCCTCCACAAAGCGTGCTGGCATACTTCCGCAACGCCCGTGGGGCCGTTGGGTATGCCGTTGAAAAGCAGATAGATACCGTGGTCGCAGCTACCCAGGCCCGACTGGAGCCAAGCCTGGCCAACACGGTAGCGGCGGGGTTTATCGCCCGCCGTCTGCACCAGGCGCTGGGCCAATGGGGCAGCTTGCAGGAGGGAGCACGGCTGGCCACAGCCCTGCTCAAGTCTTTCCCCGACCCGCAGGAATCGCTCGTACAGTCCGATTTCGGCAAGCAACTCTACCGAACGGGCCGCAGCGAGGATCTGGCCCTGGCCAGCCTGGTCAGCGTAGAGGATATTTTGCCGCAGCTAACCCAGGTTCGGATCCTGGAAGCCCAGAAATATGGTCTGACCAAGGACCGCTACGGTTTTTGTTTCGAGGTAAGGTGAGCATGCAGCGGGTTCTCATTCTGGGCACACCGGTGGATCTGGTGAACCTCGAGCAAACCCTGGCCTGGATAGAGGAAAAACTCGCCCAGCCCCTCCCCCACTGCGCCCAGATCATCACCACCAACCCGGAGGCGGTGGTGCGGGCCCAGTCCGACCCCGCCCTCAGGCAGGCCCTGCTGGAGAGTGAACTGGTCACTGCCGACGGGGTGGGCATCGTCTGGGCCGTAAACAGGCTCACCGGCTATAAACTCAGAGACCGGGTGCCGGGGTCGGAAATCCTGCCGGCGGCCTTCGCACGTATTGGCGCCCGCTTGAGGGTCTATTTCCTGGGAGCCGCGCCTGGGGTGGCCGAGCGGGCCGCCCAAAACGCCAAAGCCCGTTGGGGCATACAGGTTTGTGGCGTACAGGATGGCTATTTTCAGGATGAAGCGGCGGTAGTTGCAGCTATCCACCAAGCCCGGCCCGACCTGCTGGTGGTGGGGATGGGCGAGCGACAGGATACCTTTATTCACCGCCACAAAGCCCGGCTGGGTGCCAAGGTAGCCATCGGGGTGGGCGGCATGATTGACGTGCTGGCCGGAGAGGTCAGGCGGGCGCCGATCTGGGCGCAAAAACTCAAAGTTGAGTGGCTCGTACGCATTGCCACCGACCGCAAGCGCTGGGGCCGCTTTCCCAGGCTGCTTCGGTTCGTTCGTCTGGTACTGGCCAGCCCTCGAGAGCAGTGAGTAGCCCACCCATGAGGGCCAGCGTGAACACCCGATCCTATCGCCCCTGCCCCGGGAACCCAAACAGGCTGCCGGGTGGGTCGTAGGGCCCGGCCACAAACTCGCCCATGCCCTTGGCCTGCACGGTCTGGCCTTGCCAGGTACCGGTGCCTGCTACCGGGCCTTCCCAGTAGGCCACCCGGGTTGAGGTGGTCAGGAGTTCCTGGTCTTTTCGCAAGGGCTCCAGGCGGAGGCTCAGGCCCTCAGCTACAACCTGCCAGGCAAGGTTGTAGGTGCGCCCACTAGGCGAGGTCCAGCTTTCCAGGGGGGTCATCTGGAGGTTCCCCAGTTCACGTATCTGCCCGCCCGGAAGCGTGGCGGTGCCGGCCAGTTGCACCACCTCTCCTCTTGCGTTCTTGACCCGGTAGAGCATCAGGTCGGTGCCATCCGAGAGGTGCAGCCCAAACCAGTCCCAGAGCGCCCCCAGGCCGGTCGTATTGCCCTGGGTTCCAATCTGGTCGCCCCACTGGTGATCCATCCAGGCCTCGCCGCGCACCGGCCTGCCTGCAATCACGCCCTCGAGGGCCAGGCGGGTGAAGGACACGTAGTACATACGCCCGGTCTCGGCAGTTCCCGAGTACCCTGGCGGATGCACCACCGCGGGTTTGAGCGGGGTCAGGCGCACCTGGATGGGGCCTGTCGAGAGCTGGTAGCTGTTGCCCACCTGCACCAGCTTCCAGTCGCCCTGCTCGATGCGTAAGGGGGGGTAGGCCACCAGGCTGTCGCCGCGTGGGAGGTCGGTGCGGAAGTCAAAGCGCTCCTCGAAAAGTTTCTGGTTGTTGCGCAAATCGGTCACGGCAATGTGCGAAGCGTGGTAGGGGCCGGGGAAAAAGATGGCCGGGTTGATGAAACCAATCTGCCAGCTCTGTGGGGCATAGGCCTTGAAGATGGCCCAGTGAAAGGCCAGCCCGGCCTCGGGGAGGTAGCCCGAGACATA
>CALFDH010000106.1 GCA_937950405.1 uncultured Meiothermus sp. | reverse complement strand
GCTGATCATCTACCCAGATATAGGTAGCTGTCAGGAGGGTTTCTGCGTCAAGATAGTAGAGGGGGTGCTCGCGGTCTGGATGCATAGCACCCCCTCTTTTTTCACATCTCGGAGTTCAGATCAAGTAGCACACGAAGGAATACGTTGAAATACTGAGAACGGCAGCATCAACGACACAAGGATCATCGAATCCAACATTGAATACCATTGTCATTCCGAGTAGGCGTTAGCCGGCGAGGAATCTGATACCGTGCAAGCTTAGTGAATGTTGGGTGTGGTAGCGCATCAGATTTCTCGCTGCGCTCGGAAATACACTTTTGACTGGATTTTTTTGCCTTTCTCGTTACCGTTCTGAGTAAATCGTCTGGGGTACTATGGCTGCAAGGGCTGGCTACGCACCGTGAAGCGAAGGGCCGTGCGTTCCTCGCTCTCGAGCTCGAGCTTTACAAAAGCTGGTTTCACAATAAGATCCAGGTTATCAGGAGCAATATATCCCCTGGCGATCGCGATAGCCTTAACAGCCTGATTGACAGCCTCGGGGCCGATGGCTTGAACCTCGACCTCGCTTTGGGAACGCAACAGCGCGGCAATAGCACCTGCGACGGAGTTGGGACGTGACTTGCCGGATACACGCAGCGTTTCCACAATACCTCCTAGGCGTAACGCTCCCTATTGCATTGTAGGAGCAACCGTAAAGCAATGTCAAGAAAATGCGTTCTTGGTGGGTTTTTTATTGATCTGCCTTTATCCTGCAAAGCACCGGAGATATAAAGTCGGGTATCTTTGTCCTGAACAACGAATAGCAGGATTTCTACACCATTTCCTTTATATTGACGCAGGCTGGGGTGATTCGTATACTGCTTCAAATCTTCGCAAACTTATGCGGAGATTCTTCCCCCACATCCGTTTCGCTCAGTTCCGGAGGTCTGGTAGATGAAATTTAGTGAGGCATATCCTGGTATACCAAATGGACGCGATGCATGCGGCATCATTGCCATCGCCGAAAAGAGCGCACGGCCCAGCCATGCCAATGTGCAGCGTACCATCGAAAGCCTCTACAAGATGGCCCACCGGGCAGGCTTGATCCGGGGGGAAGGCGATGGCACCGGTATCCAGACCGACCTCCCGCGCGAGCTTTGGGCGGGCTACCTGTACGAAGCGGGGCTGGACAGTAACCTGGCCCAGAACCCCCGGTTTTTCGTGGGTCATCTATTCATACCCAAAAACGAAAGCGCCCGGGTTCAGGAGCTGTTCGATTTGTTCCGGGTGGAGGGCTCAAAACGGGGCATCAAGCTGCTTCTGGAGCGCAAAGGCGAGACCAACAGCAGTGTACTGGGGCCGGTGGGCAAGCGCACCGAGCCGCTCTTTTATCAGGTGGCCGGGCTTTCCACCGACGGCGATGGCCCCTTATGGGAGCTGGGCTTGCTCCTGGAGCAGCGCTTCCCTGTGCATGTGGTCTCGCTCTCCACGGCTACCGTCGTTTACAAGGTGCGCGGCTCCGCCGAGATTCTCAAGCGCTACTTCCCAGAGCTGTCGCGGGCGGAGTACAAATCCACCATCACCCTGGGCCACAACCGCTACTCCACCAACACCATGTCTACCTTCGAGGCGGTGCAGCCCTTTGGCTTGCTGGGCCACAACGGCGAGATAAACACTATTGAGCGACTGCGCCGCGAAGGGCGTTTTCTGGATATCCCGCTCACGGGTGGTTCCGATTCGCAGGACCTGAACCGTATCCTCGAGGGCCTGCTCTACCGCTTTGGGCTCTCCCTGCCGGAGGCCATGGACCTGGTCTTTCCGCCCATTCTGGGTGAGATCAAAAACTACTCCCCGGCCCTGCAAGACCTGTACATGAACCTGCGTCAGCGCTTTGGCCCGCTGGCCCAGGGCCCGGCGGCCCTGGTGACGCGCCACCGCGAAGAGGCGGTTTTTGGCACCGATGCCATGGGGCTGCGCCCTTTGTGGTTTGTCGAGACCGACTCGGAGTACGTCTTTAGCTCGGAGCGGGGGGTTTTCACGGTGGAGGAGTTTGTCTCCGAGCCGCGCCCTTTTGCCCCAGGGGAGAAGATGTACCTGCGTCTGACCTCCGATGGAACGCGGCTCTTTCCCTTTGACCGCCACCAACGTCAGGTATTGGAGCGCATCCTGACCAAAACCCATAGCCTCGAGGGCTACCGAGTCCATCTGGCCGGGCCCCGCTATGACTCGCTGCCGCCGGTGGCCGGGGGCAGCGAGGCCCAGGTGGAAGAAAAGCCTGCGCCACCTTCGCTGAACCTCGAGCGGGCTTATGGCTGGGATCGCTGGGATGCGGGTTACCTCGAGGCTCTAGCCGAAAACGGCAACGAACCCATCGGCTCACTCGGCTACGACGGCCCCATCGCGGCGCTGAACCCCGAAAAACCCAACCTCTCGGAGTTTTTCAAAGAAACTGTGGCGGTTGTGACCAACCCGGCCATAGACCGCGAGCGCGAAATTGAACATTTCTCTACCCGCAGCATCCTGGGCCGCCGGCCCCTGCCGGATGGGCGGGGGACAGGTCGTGTTGAGGAGCTGGTCGTGCCCGTGCTGTTGGAAGAGACCTCTGCCACGGTACAAGCTATCGCGCAAGGCCAGGGAACCCTGACCTACGAAGAGGCTCTTCACCGCTTCAAGCACGCTTTACTGCCCTTGCAGTTCTCGGTGGAGGAGGGCATTGCGGCAGGCCTCAAACGGCTCCAGGAATGCGCAGTTGAGGCGGTTCGCAGTGGGGCCGAACTGCTGGTACTCACCGACCGGCGGGCCTTTGAGGGGGGGGTCTGGCAGGATGTGTACCTGGCCCTGGCGGCTATTGGCAAGTCGCTGGAGGAGGTCCGCGACGAGGAAGGCATATCCCTGCGCCGGCGTACCTCGCTGCTGGTGCACTCGGGCGGGGTGCGCAACCTGCACGATGTGGCGGTTTGCCTGGGTCTGGGGGCCGATGCGATTGCGCCCTGGCTGATGCAGCACAAAGCCCAGGCCGCCAAGGGCATGCTGGGATTGCAGAACCTGCTCGAGGGTCTCAAGAAAGGCTTAGAGAAGGTTATTTCCACCATGGGCATCCACGAGGTGCGCGGCTACGGGCGCATCTTCAGCGCCATCGGCCTTAAGCCCGAACTGGCCCAAGAGTTTGGCATCCGCAACTTCCTGGGTTCCCACAAAGCGGGCTATGGGTTGATGGAACTCGAGCGTACCCTGCTCGAGCGCCTCAATCTGCTGAACGCCGAAAAAGTGCTGCCGGCCAAGGACTTCCGCTTCAACCCCCGCATTTTCAAGGCAGCCATGGAAGTTTCCTCGGGCCAGTCCCCCTACGAGCATTTCCAGGAGAAAGTACGTGGGCTCGAGCAAGAATCGCCGGTCGCTGCCCGGCAGTTGTTGGGCATCAGGCCAGTAGGCAAATCGTCGGTCAACCCGGAAGAAGTGGATCTTAGCGTGGGTGGGCACTCCCTGCCTTTTGTGATTACGGCCATGAGCTTTGGTTCTCAGGGCGAGGCCAGCTTCCGGGCCTATATCGAGGCCGCCAAAAAGCTCAACATGGTCTGCATCAATGGGGAGGGCGGCGAAATCCCCGACATGCTCGGCAAGTACACCCACTGGCGCGGGCAACAGGTGGCCTCAGGTCGCTTTGGCGCCCATGCCTATATGCTCAACTCGGCGGGCTTCATCGAAATCAAAATTGGTCAGGGGGCCAAACCGGGTGAGGGCGGTCACCTGCCAGGCAAGAAAGTCACGGCCAAGGTAGCCGCGGCCCGCAACGCAGTGCCGGGGGTAGACCTCATCTCGCCCTCCAACAACCACGACCTCTACTCCATCGAAGACCTGGCCCAGCTCATCGAAGAGCTCAAAACAATCAACCCCAAGGCCAAGGTCTCGGTCAAGGTGCCGGTCATTCCAGGCATCGGCACCATCGCGGTGGGTATCGCCAAGGCCGGGGCCGATGTAATCGCCCTCTCCGGCTTTGAAGGCGGCACCGGCGCAGCCCGCTGGCATGCGCTCAAGTATGCGGGCCTGCCGGTAGAAATCGGCGTGCGGCGCGCTCACCGGGCACTGGTACGGGCTGGCATGCGCGACAAGGTGGAGCTCTGGGCGGATGGGGGCCTCAAAACCGCCTACGACACCCTGCGGATGGTGCTGCTGGGGGCCGACCGGGTGGGCATGGCCACCATGGCCATGGTGGCGATTGGTTGCACGATTTGCCGCCAGTGTCAGATGGACACCTGCCATGTGGGAATTGCCACCCAGATCGAAACCGTTGAACAAGCCCAGGCCCACGGCCTGAAGCGGTTTGTGCCTCAGGAGCAGAACCGCGCCATTGAGCAACTGGTTCATTTCTTTGGTGCAAAAGGTGATGAGCTGCGGCGGATGGTGGCGGCCCTCGGCGCTGTGAGCCTGCGCGACCTGGTGGGTCGCAGCGACCTGCTCGCACAAGAAGGCCACCACGAAGAACTGGACCTCAGCTACTTCTTTGAGCCCGTTTCGGCGCCGGATTGGCTGGGCGAACGCTCGGCCCACGTGCTGCGCAAACCCCTGAACCAGCTCACCCGCTCGATTACCGAGGTGGTCACCGGCGCGTACGCTGAAGGCGGGCGTGAGCTTTTGTTCCAGGAAGGGCCGGTAGGCTCGACCGACCGGGCTTTGGGTACCCACCTGGCCGGGGAGATTGCCCGCCGCCGTCTGTATGGAAAAGGCTGGGATGCCAAGGTAGAGCTCCGCTTCGATGCGGGGAGCGTAGCCGGTAACGGGATTGCCGCGTTCAACGTGGAAGGGCTGGACATCGTGGTGGAAGGTGGGGCCCAGGATGGCATTGCCAAGAACGCCTACGGCGGCAAGGTGGCCATCCTCAAGGGGCGCAACCCTTTTGGCCAGTACGTAGACGGCTCGGTCGGGAAGTCTTTCGCTTATGGCGCAATCGGCGGCCTGCTTATTGTGGAAGGGCAGGCCGACAGCCGCTTCTGCATTCGCCTTTCGGGCGCGGATGTGGTGCTCGCCGGAGAGCCGGATCGCCCCGTGCAGGACGAACTGGGCAATATTGCAGCCCGTGCTCAGGCCAAGGGCTTTGCCTTTGAGTACATGACCCGCGGGCGGGCGGTGGTGCTGGGTGACCCAGGCCCCTGGATCTGCTCCGGTATGACCGGCGGGCGGGTTTACCTGCGCTTCTGGCCTGAGATGGGGCTGAGCGAAGAGGCCATGCACCGGCGGCTGGCCAAAGGTGCAAAGGTAGCGATTCAGAAGCTCGATGAACGCGGGATTGCCGACGTGCGCGAACTGATGAGCGCGTACCTCGATGCCCTGCGTGATGCCGAACGCGAAGACAAGGCCGAGCGTTTGATGAAACTACTGGCCGACCCTGCGGCCCATTTCCGTATGGTTCTGCCCACCAATCAGCAAGTGGTGCAGGAAGTCAGTACCGAGTAATACCAGATTCGGATAGTTCGTTACCATTCGGTAACGAACTATCCCGACCGAAGGGAGTGCTCTAGGATTCAAAAAGATAGCTCCTGGGGTTTTTGGTTTGGTGAAGTATCTTTTTGAGTCCGCTATAAGTCGCCTTATTGAGAGGGGGAGCCATCAGGCCCCCCTTCTGTTGTTTGAGTTGTAGTGATTGAAGATTAAATTGGTTTGCTGGAATGTGTCCAAGACTCATTCTGTATCAGGATTCAGTCTATTCATGCAAGTCTTTTTGATCGTTTTATGTCAAGGTACAATTGTCCCAAATGGAAGCCAAGGCTTTGCTGAGTAAGCTGATAGGACGCACCGGGCTGCAGGAGCAGCACGTCCAGATGCTTCGCAGGCTTGAACCCCTGATGGCCCCCATGGCTTCGGAAATTGCGCTTGCCTTCTACGATTACCTGGGCCGGGATGAAGAGATGAGAGCTATATTGTGGGAGACTCCCGGCAGGGTTGAGCGGCTTTATCAGAGCTTTGCCGACTGGTACCGCGGGCTTTTTTGTGGCGTGTACGATGCTGAGTATGCTGAGAGGCGTGCTCGCATTGGTCTGGTACACGCGGCCATCGGGGTCAAACCCAGTTTCATCATGCCTGCTTTTGGCATCGTGCAGGAGTTATCCCTCGAGCACCTGCGCAACACCCTGCGTTCACCCGAAATCTTTAGTGCGGTGGAAGCCTTCGAGAAGATCATGACTATTGAGGCGGCTCTGATGCAGGATAGCTACATGCAGGCCATGGAGTACGGCTACCGCCTGGGGGTGGCTGCCGACCAGGAGAAAGCCCTGGTGGCGGGGGCCCGGGCCATGCTGGGGAAAGCCAACTGAACCGGTGAGTCAAAGGTCAAAAGTCGAAGGTCAAGGGTCTGGATAACCGAGCTGCTTATCATTCGATGGCTTTAGACTTGAGCTTTAGCCCGCTTGTTACAATTGGCTACCGACTATGAGCCACCGTCATCCCTGAAGTAGAATCCCAGGGATGACGGCCGAAGAGCTGCTGCAAACCCTGGTGCGCCGAACAGGTTTGACGCTGCAACACATGCACACCTTGCAGAGCCTCGAGCCCATCGCGGGCCCCCTGGCCCCCGAGGTGGCCCTGGCCTTTTACGATTACCTGGGCCGCGACTCCGAGATGCACGAAATCCTGTGGAGTGTGCCGGGCCGGGTTGAGCGGCTGTATCGCTCATTTGCGCTCTGGTACCGGGAGCTTTTCTCCGGGCAGTACGACGGTGCGTATGCCCGTCGCCGGATTCAGATTGGACTGGTGCATGCACGGGTGGGCGTGCGCCCTGGGCACTTCATTCCCGCTGTGGGCATTGTGCAGGAGCTGACCCTCGAGCACCTCCGCAATGCGCTGCGGGGGGCTGATATCCTGGCGGCCATCACGGCCTTTGAAAAAATCATGGCCATTGAAATCGCCCTCATGCAAGAAAGCTACTTCAGTGCGCTGTGGGAAGGGCTCAAGCGAACCCAAAACGAGCAGGAAGCGCTAAGGGAAGGGGCGCGGGTGCTGCTCGAGCAAG
>CALFDH010000105.1 GCA_937950405.1 uncultured Meiothermus sp. | reverse complement strand
GTACTCGTAGTCGGTGACCTTGGGCGAGTAGTAGGTTTTGAAGCTGCTGGGCATAAAGTGGCCGTTGGTCACTCCGAGGTCGCCCCAGAAGGCCCGCACGATCTCTTTCTTGTTGATGGCCATGGCGATGGCCTGGCGTACTCGCACATCCGAGAGCGGTTTGTAGCCGGGGTTCAAGGCCAGGTAGCCCACGTTAAAGCTGGGGCGGAAGACAGCCCGCAGGTTGCGGTCGCTTTGCAGGTCTTTGAGGTTGGCCGGCGGGATATCGGTGGTGAAGTCAATCGAACCGGCCTTGAGCTCAGCCAGACGGGCAGCCGGGTCTTTGATGAAGCGGAAGACTACCCCGTCGCTTTTGGGCAGGCCTTGCTTCCAGAAACCGGTGTTCTTCTCCAGAATCAGGCGGTCGCCCGGGCGCCACTCTTTGAACTTGAAGGGCCCGGTGCCCACAGCCCCGCCTGCAGCGGTGCCGTATTTGGTGCCTGCGGCTTTGATGGCGGCAGGGCTGGCGATGCCAAAATAGCCCGAGCCGATGGCCACCGGGAAATAAGGCACCGGGGTGTTGAAGGTGAAGCGCACGGTGTATTTGTCCACCGCGCTCACCCCGGCCAGGAAGCTGCCTTTGTCGCCTTTGTACCCCCCAAATAGCTCGCCCCAGATTTCGTAGTTGGAGCCGCCGCTAATTCGGCTGGGGTCTTTGGGATCCCACCAGCGGTTGACGTTGAAGACCACCGCGTTGGCGTCGAAATCGGTGCCATCATGGAACTTGACCCCCTGACGCAGGCGGAAGGTCCAGGTTTTTCCGTCGGCAGAAGCAAACCAGCTAACGGCCAGGCCCGCTTGGGGGTCGGTGGAACCAGGTTTGAAATCCACCAGGGTGTCGTAGATTTGCCGCTGGGCATAGATGGAGATTCCGTCGGTGATATTGCCCGACTCGAGGCTCACCGGCTCCCCGTTGGAGCCGAACACCAGGGTTTTCTGAGCCAGGGCCAAGCCGCCCAGCAGTACCAGAATCAAGACGCTCCACAACCGATGTTTCATAAGTTACCTCCTACCCAATGGACCACCCAAGCCAGCCCCTGCTCGAGGGGTGCCGTTCTGCAGTCGCTGCAGTGGATGGAACGCTTGAGCATAAACTACAGTGCGAAGTATACACCCGCTCTCGCCCTTGCCAAGAGTCCACAGAGGCCTATTTTTCACTGCGTCAAACCATGCTTGCTATCCAGGGCCGTGCTGCGTACCGATGTTTACCTATTCATTAACGAATCCACCCGACCGAACTGATCTGCGTAGCCGAGAGCGATAACGCTATTTGAGGGATACGCCTTTGTCCACTGTTTTTTTGAATCCGTCTGGAAGCCTTGGCTTTCACCCCCCTCGGCCAATCCACCTTGTCGGCGGGCCTGTTCATAACAGGCTGCTGTAATTCTGCTAGGATAGTTTTTACACCCGTTGGTTGAGGGTGGGAGCAAAACTCTTTTTTTGCCTGTATAGGGCGAATTGGGAGGGCCAAAGGTGGCCGAAGAAATTCAAAAAATCGAAGTGATTCAACTCAACCCTACCGCGCGCTACAGCGAGGCGGGGTTCTGGCGCAAGCTAAGCCGCTTTGCCCGCAGCGCGGGTCGGGAGGTGGTGGAAAAGGCCCTGTGGCTTTACTACACCCTACAGCGCCCGGAAACGCCGGCCTGGGCCAAGCGCACCATTGTGGGCGCCCTGGCTTACTTCTTGCTGCCTTTCGATCTGGTTTCCGACCTGGCCCCGCTGGTAGGTTTTACCGATGATCTAAGCGTCCTGCTGGTGGCTGTGAGCACTGTGGCCGCCCATATCACCCCTGAAGTCAAAGCCCAGGCCCGTCGCAAAGCCGCCGAGTGGTTTGGCGAGGTTTAGGCGCCTTCCCAGGGCCCGGGGGTCTGGGAAGGTATCTCGATGACCTGGGTCTCGGTTTTATAGTGCTGCATCCCTCGAGCCTGGTAGTTGCCCAAGGCTGCGGGGTGGTCGAGTGAGCAGGTATGAACCCAGACCCGTTTGGCCCCAAGCCGCCAGGCCTCCTCGAGGGCACACGTTAGCAAATGGCCCCCCAGCCCCATCCCGCTGAACGGTTGCATGAGGCCAAAATAGACAATCTCGACGTTTCCCTCCGGCTGCACCTCGAGCTGAAAGTAACCTGCCGGGGTGCCCTTCAGGTAAGCCACCCAGGTATGCAGGTTGGGGTTCTGGGCGTATTCCCACCACTGCGGGTAGGTCCAGTGGGCCTTTTCATACCAGTACCAGTTGCCCCCCACGCTTCGGTAGAGGAAGTGCTGTAACTCGGCGCTGGGTATCTCGGCTTTTCTGACCTCGAGGCCCTCTATTTGGATGCGTTTGGGGCGCAGTTCGCTGGGGGAGCGCATCTCGAGGTAGTAGGTGGTCACTTCAGCCTGCATGGGCCGATTGTATCGGCTTTCAGGGGCCAACTACCGTGATGAAACCTTTCATACCCTGCGCACTGTGGGCAGTACACTCGTATTCGTAGGTTCCTGCCGTGCTAAAGGTGTAGCTCTGGGTGGTGGTGGTGGGGGTAGCCGCAATGGGGTTGCCCATTCCCAGACCCCGCAGGGGGTGTGTGGCGCTAGCCGCGATGGACACACTCTGCCCCACGCTGATTTTGCAACTGGAAGGATTATAGGCAAAGCCCTCGATGCCTATGGTGTTCGGGCAGGTTGGTAGCCCGGTGTTGGGGCCCGAGTTGTTCTGGCAAGCCGCGAAGATTCCCAACAACCCCAAAGCTCCTAGGCCCGCCCACAAGAACTTGTGCATGATGGCACCTCCTACCCTCAGGCGTACTTTACCTGCACAACTCCCCAGCAAAATGACAACGCTCAGGTACGGTCTTAACCCTTACTTGAGCTTCTCCAGCAAGTCCTGCCGTACCGGATGGAAGGCGTCAAACACCACGCTATCTTCGACGAAAAACGCCTCGTGCTCAACGCCCGAAGGTACGTGGGCAATGTCGCCGGGGCCGAGCTCTAGCCACTCTGCCCCAATCCGTAGCCGCAGCCGCCCCGAGACCACCAGGGTAATCTGCTCGTGGGGGTGGGCATGGGGGGCTAAGGGCGAGCCCGCTTTACCCTCGGCCCGCATCAGCATCAGTTGTTCGCCTGCAAAGGGACGCAGCACCGCTCCGGGCACCTCGAGGCCCGGCAGGCTGGCCGTGTGGGCAAATTTGACTTTCATTGCCTGACTCCTCAGCTTTCAGCCTTTGGTGGTTGGCTTTAGTTTCATGCTCAATGCCCTCCCAGATAGGCTTCCTGAATCTCGGGCCGGGCCGCTAGCTCCTTGGCCGGGCCGCTCATGGTTAGGTGGCCGGTTTGCAAGACATAGCCCCGGTGGGCAATCTGCAGGGCCAGACGGGCGTTTTGTTCCACCAACAGAATGGTTTTGCCCTGCTGGTTGAGTTTCTGGATAATCTCGAAGATAAAATCCACCAGCACGGGGGCCAGCCCCATCGAGGGCTCGTCCATCAGCAGGAGCTTGGGGTCTTGCATCAAGGCCCGGCCAATGGCCAGCATCTGCTGTTCGCCACCAGAGAGAGTACCCCCTTTTTGATTTCGCCGTTCGGCCAGGCGGGGAAACAGGGTAAAGGCCTGCTCCTTGCGCTCCTGCACCACCTTGGGGTTGTTGATCAGAAAGCCCCCCATCTCGAGGTTCTCCTCCACCGTCATACGGGGGAAGATGCGCCGCCCCTCGGGTACGTGCCCGATGCCCAGCCCCACAATCTTGTCGGCGAGGATTTTGTGAATGGGGTTGCCCTGGTACACCACCTCCCCTTTGCGGGGCTTGTTCATGCCGCTGATGGTGCGCAGGGTGGTGCTCTTGCCTGCGCCGTTGGCGCCAATCAGGGTGACGATCTCGCCCTCTTCCACCGTGAGGGACACACCCTTGAGCGCGTGTATGTGACCGTAGTAGGTATGGATGTCCTTAACTTCAAGCAGAGGCATGCGTCCCTCCGGCCTGTCCTGCTGCGCCCTTGCCCAGGTAGGCTTCAATTACCTTGGGGTTGTTGCGAATTTCGGCGGGCAGCCCCTCGGCAATCTTGGAGCCATACTCGAGTACCGCAATCCGATCCGAGATGCTCATCACCATGGCCATGTCGTGCTCAATCAGCACGATGGTCAGCCCCAGCTCGTCGCGCAGCTTGCGAACCCGCACCTTGAGGTCTTCGGTTTCCTGCTCATTCATGCCGGCGGCGGGTTCGTCCAAAAACAGCAGTTTAGGTTCCAGGGCCATGGCGCGGGCAATCTCGAGCCTGCGCTGCTCCCCATACGAAAGCCCCGAGGCCAGCTCTTCCGCTCGCTTGTCCAGGTTCATGTAAGCGAGCAGCTCCATGGCCCGCTCCTTTGCTTTCTTTTCCGAAGTATGAAACCGGGGGGTGTAAAAAAGTGCATCGAAGTAGGTCTGGCGGGTCAGGCTGTGGTGCCCTACCAGCACGTTCTCCAGCACCGTCATGGCTTTGAATAGGCGAATGTTCTGAAACGTTCGGCCAATGCCGGTGCGGGCCACCTTGTCCGGCGAGTAACCGGTAATGTCCTTGCCAAAAAACACCACCCGGCCCGTATCGGGTTTGTAGATGCCCGTGAGCAGATTGAAAAAGGTGGTTTTGCCTGCGCCGTTGGGACCGATGACCGAAAAAATCTCCTTGGGCCGCACCTGCAAACTCACATCATTAACCGCCACCAGCCCGCCAAACTTCTTGGTGGCGTTCTGCACATCCAGGGCCAGTTCGCTCATTTGCTACCCCCTTCCTGGGCTTCCTGACGGGCCTCCTGCATTTCGGCGCGGTGCCTTTGTTCGGGTATGAGCCCTTCAGGCCGGAAGATCATCATCAAAATCAAAATCAGACCAAACACCAGGCGCTCGTACTTGGCGGGGTTGAGCTGGGGGGGCAGGTTGGCCATGTTATAGCCCAGGATGTTAACTCCGGTTTGCCGCCAGGTGTTGAGCAGGTCGGAGAAGTCCTTGAGGATGCCCAGGTTGAGTACCGTTACGGCAGCCGCTCCTACCACGGCTCCGCCAATCGAACCCATCCCACCCAGAATCACGAAGGCCAGGATGTTAATTGAGGCTTGCAGGGTGAAGGACTCCGGGCTCACAAAGGTCTGCTTAGCCGCAAAGACCGCGCCCATGATGCCCGAGAAGGCGGCCCCTGTAGCAAAAGCAATCAGCTTGGTCGGGAGCAGGGGAATCCCCATAGCCTTGGCGGCAATCTCGTCTTCGCGGATGGCCACCCAGGCCCGGCCAAAGCGGGAGTTGGCCAGCCGCACGTTGACCAGGATCACGATGCCAATAACCACCAACACCAGCAAGTAGAAGAAGAATGAATAGGCAATGGCATCGTCAATGGGTCGGCCATAGATGCGCTCGGCCCCGATGGCCCTAAGAAAGTCGGCCAGGATGCCCACATCGGGGCGGTTGACCGGGGTGATGCCCTGGGGGCCATTGGTGATGTTGACGGGCTTGTCGAGGTTGTTGGCAAAGACCCGCACCACTTCACCCAGTCCCAGGGTTACGATGGCCAGATAATCCCCCCGCAGCCGTAAGGCTGGCAACCCAATCAGTACCCCGGTGATGGCCGCCGTAATGATGGCCAGGGCCATGAACAAGAAGAGATAGTTACCAGAGAGCCCCTGGGCGGGGAAGCCACCAATAAACTGGGCGGCTTGTGGCGAACCGAAAATACCCCAGGTATAGGCCCCAATGGCAAAAAAGGCGGCAAACCCCAGATCCAGCAGACCCGCCTGACCTACCACCACGTTGAGCCCCAGCGCCAGGGCCGCAAAGATACCAATCTGGATGCCCAACTCGAACAAAAACGAATTGGAAAGACCGGCAATCGGCACAGCAATTAGCAGGATGGCCGCACCCAAGGCCACCCGAACCAGGCGGGTCAGGTTGGGTAGCAGAAAAGAGGCAATCAAGACGGCCAGCAGCAGGTAAAACGCAACTTTGTCATCAGTGTTGGTGCGTAGCAGTACAGTCAGGGCCAGGGCCAGTACCGCCAGCAGCCCCGAGCGCCAGCCGGTAGGCAGGCGCAGCCCCATCACCGAGGCAACGCCCAGTATCAGCAACGCATTAAGCAGTCCGCCCGATGCAACAGGCTGGCCCAACAGGGAGAGCAGCACCCCGATGGCGGAAAGGGCGGTCAGGCCAATGGAGAGGGGAAGCGCAAAGCGATGGAGAGCACTCATACTTTCTCACTCACATTCTGCCCAAACAAACCCTGGGGCCGGAACAAAAGCAGCAGCACCAGCGTCAGGAATGCGAAGACATCCTTGTACTCGGTGCCAAAGTTGCCGTTGGTCAGGAAGGGCAGGTAGGTACCGGATAAGGTCTCGAGCTGCCCCAGCACCAGCCCTCCTACCATGGCTCCGGGGATGTTGCCAATACCCCCCAGCACCGCCGAGGTGAAGGCTTTCAGCCCTGGCAACACGCCCGAGTAGGGAGTTACGTTGGTATAAAGCAAGCCAAACAAAACCCCGGCCACCCCACCCAGCGAACCCCCAATCAAAAAAGTGCGCGAGATGATGACATCGGGGTTGATGCCCATTAGTGCGGCGGTCTGCATATCCTGCGACACCGCCCGAATAGCCTTGCCGAGCTTGGTGCGATTAACCAGATAGGTCAGTCCAATCAGCATAAGCACGGAGACCAGGATGATGATGATACCCTTGACCTGAATGGTGGTTTGGAGCGGTAACATCAGGGTGGTGTTGAGGGCATCAAAGGTGCGGTACTGCATGTTGAACTCGTTGTGCCGCAGGGCGGCGTAGATGCGGGTGAGGTCTTGCAGCAAAAACGAGACCCCAATGGCCGTGATCATCGGCACCAGAATATTTTTGCTACCTCGCTTGCGCAAAGGACGGTAGGCAAACCGCTCGACCAGCACCGCCATGGTGCCGGAGCCCACCGCCGCAAAAACCAGAGCCACAAAAAGCAGCAGGAAGGGGTTGGAGATGACCGGCGCATCGGGGTTGCCCCAGAAACGGAAAACCTCGAGGCCAATCACTGCCCCGATCATGAAGACCTCGGAATGGGCAAAGTTAATCAGCCCCAACACCCCGTAGACCATGGTGTAGCCCAGAGCTACCATGGCGTACACAAAGCCTAGCAAGAGCCCCTCGAGGACTGTCTGGGGCAAAATTGATAGGAGATCGGCAACCGTCAATTAAAACCTCCTGGCCTGTGATGATGCGAATGCACGCATAACGCTAGATGAGTGCATTCTTTTCTAGCTTTAGCCTGCCAGAGTATATAGGTTGCTGCTCGAGCTGACAATGGGGATTTATCGGTGTGCTAAGCGCAACCCTGACCCTGGGGTCAAATTTTGATTGAGTGCAGCCGAAATAAAAAGTTGACTCCCGCAAGAGCGGGAGTCAACTGCGAAGAGCTTAGCTTACTGACGGGCAGCCGGGGGTGCAAACTGGATTACCCGCAGCACTTCACCCGGGTACTTGGCTTCTTTCATGCTTACGACATAGTAGTCGGAGAGCTTGCGGTCACCCTTGCTGTCAAATTCGATACGGCCGGTCAGACCATCCAGTTTGACTTCGCGCACGGCGCGGGAGACCTGTTCGCGGGTAGGCTTTTTGCCGCCGTTGGCTTTGATGCTGGCCTCGATGGCATTCAGGAGGACGTTGGCTGCGTCGAAGGCATACACCGCATAGGCTTCGGGGTCTTTGCCGAACTTGGCCTTGTAGCGCTGGGCGAACGCAGCCGCCTTGGGCAGGGTGCTGATGGGGCCGGCAGTGGTGGTGAACAACACGCCCTTCGAGGCGCTACCGGCAATCTTCACGAGGTCGGAGGCATCCAGGCCGTCACCGCCCATGAAGCTCGCGGTGATGCCACGTTCGCGCATTTGCTTGACCAGCACGCCGCCCTTGTCGTAGATGCCGCCGTAGTAGACCAGGTCGGGGCGCTGGGCGCGCATCTGGAGGATCAGGGGCTGGAAGTTGGAGGCTTCCTCGGTGCCTACCAGAGCCACTACGTTAGCCCCCAATTCCTTGGCGCGGGCCGCAAAGGCTTCGGCCAGGCCCTGGCCGTAGGGGGTCTTGTCGTGAATTACGAACAGGCGGTTGCGCTTGAGCACTTTAACAGCGTACTCAGCCCCCACCGGGCCCTGTACGTCGTCACGTCCGCAGATGCGGTTGACGTTCAGAAGGCCCCGGTCGGTCACGCGGGGGTTGGTGTTGGCCGGGGAGACCATGGCCAGGTTGGTATCTTTGTAGACTTCCGAGGCGGCGATCGCTACGCCCGAGTTGAGGTGCCCCACGATGCCCAACAGGTCGGCATCGTTGACGATACGCCGGGCTACAGCCACACCGACATCAGGGGTCGCCTGGTCATCCTGGGGGGCAAACTGGAGCTGGAAGCCAAGCTGCTGGAAGCGGGCCTGGGCATCTTCGATGGCCATCTGAGTGCCCTGCGAAATGGCAGTGCCCAGAGCCGATTGGGGCCCCGATAGGGGCGAGACCGAAGCGATCTTGATGACGTTGGACTGAGCCGAGGCCACACCCAGGGCCAACGCGCCCAGCGCTAGAATTGCGAGTTTCTTCATGCCGATTCCTCCTAAATCTTCGTTTTTAGCCAAAAAACGGCTGGTTCATTTTACCCAATCCATGCCGACATGTGTCAACGTCGGACACTGCGTTTGTTTTCCAGCCATTTAGAGGGTACACAATTTTTGCGAGACTGCAAACCTTCTTCAAATCACAATTGCACCCGTCTCTGCTGAGGAAGTGAGACCAACAGCGCTGCCTGGGTGATTTTCGCCAGATCATCCACTGACGGGTGGAGAGGGGTCAGGAGAATGGCGGTTGGTAGTTCAGGGCTCTGGGGTCAGTATTCGGCAAGGTACTGATCAAGCTCCCACTGATGAACAGCAATTCGGTACGAGTCCCATTCGACCCGCTTGGCGTTCAGGAAATCCTTGTAGACCTGTTCGCCCAATGCATTGCGCACAATGCGGTTCTTTTGTAGGGCCTCGAGGGCTTCGCGCAAGGTTCCGGGCATCTCGCTGACCCGGTATTTGCGTTTATCGCGAACAGAGAGTTCATATACGTCGCGTTCGATGGGGGGCGGGGGGGTCAGGTTGCTCTCGATACCTTCGAGCCCTGCGCCCAAAATCACTGCCAGGGCCAGATAGGGGTTGCAGGAGGGGTCGGGAAAGCGGAATTCCGCCCGGGTGCTGTTGCCACGCCGCTTGGGTACCCGAATCATGGCACTGCGGTGCGAGACCGACCAGGCCACGCTGGTAGGGGCCTCGTAGCCGGGGGTCAGGCGCTTGTAGGAGTTGACCAGGGGGTTGGTAATGGCGGCCATGCCCTCGGCGTACTCAAAGAGACCTGCGATGAACTGCAAGGCGGTTTTGGAGAGCTGGTGCGGCCAGACCTCCAGCTTCCCCCTGGGCTCATAAAAGGCGTTCTGCCCGTTTTTGAAAAGTGAAAGATGGAAGTGCAGGCCCGAGCCATTGATACCCGCGACGGGCTTGGGCATGAAGGTGGCGTGGAGGCCGTGGTTGATGGCCACACGCTTGACCACAAACTTGAGCGTGGTCAGGTGATCGGCAGCCTGAAGGGCGTCGGTGTATTTGAGGTCAATTTCGTGCTGGCCTGGGGCGCCCTCGTGGTGGGCGGCCTCGAGGGGTAACCCCAACCGAACCAGCATATCTACCATATCGCGCCGGGCTTCCTCGCCCTTATCGGTGGGGGCCAGGTCGAAGTAACCCGCTCGGTCGTAGGTGTGGGTGGTGGGGCTACCCTCAGGACTGCGGTCAAACAGGAAGAATTCCACCTCGCTACCCACATAAAGGTCGTCGAAGCCTTTTTTCTGGGCCCGCTCGATTTGCCGCTTGAGTACCTGCCGGGGGTCGCCCTCAAAGGGCTTGCCATCGGGGAAGGCGATATCGCAGATCAGGCGGGCAACAGCGCCTTTGGTGGTGGGCTCGAGCTCCCTTGGATATACCACAAAGGTGTCGTAATCCGGCTTCAGTAGCATGTCCGACTCTTCAACCTCGGTGCGGCCAAAGCCCTCGATAGAGGAGCCATCGAACATAATTTCGCCGTCCAGCGCTTTTTCGAACTGATTGACGGGTAGTTCCACTACCTTGTTGATGCCTAAAATATCGGTGAACTGCAAACGCAAAAAGCGCACCTGCTGGTCTTTCAACTCATGCAAAATGTCCTGCTTGGTTCGTGCCATGTGTACAGCATACCGGTACCGCCAGGGCTTTTGACAGGCGTATTCTTTATAGCAAGGCTTTTATCGTTTTCCCCTTTCCCTCTCCCCTTGCGGGAGAGGGTTGCGACAGCGTCGGCCAGTAAGGTGCTCTTTTGGCCAAATACAACAATTCTGGCGGTAACTGCTGTCGCCGGGTGAGGGGTT
>CALFDH010000104.1 GCA_937950405.1 uncultured Meiothermus sp. | reverse complement strand
GCCCTGGGCTTTTCCCGCGAATCGGGTAGTGCGCCCTGGGTGTTCAGGGCTGCGCTGGGCCGCCGAACCTTCCACCTGGCCCTCGCCAAGTTTGGGGAGATGGAAGCCAGGGAACTGCTGACTTACCGCCAGCAAGGCCGGGTGCAGTATGCCGCGATCGTGGCCGGTGAGTCTTCCAAACCTGAAGCCCTGGCCGAAATCGCTACCGTGCGCCCCTCGGGGCTGGTACAGGTGGGCCTGGGTTATGCCTCCCCTGAAGCCCTGCAACGCCTGGCCAAGCTGAGAGGTGCCTTTCCGGTTGGCCCCCTGGACATCGAGCGGCTGCTGCGGGAGGGCCGGATTGACCTGGAAGCTATTCAGGGGCTCGAGCGCGAAATCTCGGGCGTGTTGCGCGAGCGTAGCCACTTTTCGGCGGTTCTGACCCTGCTGGCCGACCAGCCTCCACAGCAGGTTTTTTTGCTGGCCGACCTGATGCCCATGGCGCGGGAAATGAACCTCGAGGCCGACCACTTGCAAAGTATCCTGGAAAGCCTGAGCAGCCCCCCCTTCCTGCTCTTGAAGCGTCTGTCGCCCGGCGAATTCCTTATGCGGCAGTCGGTAGACCAAGCCCTTGCAGACTGGGTCGAGTACGCCGAGGTCATGACCCGTCGCCTGCAAGGGGTGCTGCAAGAGCGATAACAGTCAAGTTTTTCCGCTTTGAGATGGCAGGATTCCTTCTGGGAACTGCTCTATGTAAAGAGTGTTTTGATACGAGTCTCGAGGGCGTCTGCGGCTTTCTGACTGATGGTGAGCCGCAGTTTCAGTACGAGTTTATGGCTCCACTCCTCCAGTTCGGCCAGGCTTTGCTTTTGCTCAATCTCGGAGCGGTACTTTTCAGCTTTAGTGCCGAGCTCGGCCTCGAGGGCAGCAAAAAGCTGGGCTTTGAAAGGGGCCAGCGGGTCGCTCTCTTCAGGCTTTATAGAAGGTGTGCTCTGGGTGCCCGCAACGGTTTCAATCAGGCCGTACTCCAGCAAACTGGCAAGTATGCCTTTTAGCACATCTAGCGGAAGATGGGTTCGTTCAGCAAGCAACACATCGCTAATTTCTTCACGGCACAAGGCATACACCAGCCGCTCCTCCCGGCTCAACAGGATATTCAGGGCTTTTGAAGTGTGCCGGTAAATCTGCATCAGCCCTCGAGTGCGGCCAACACCGCCTGCACTAGTCGCAAAACCAGAAAAACGAATATCGCTCCTAATAACAGAATCAGCGACAGGATGACCAGAACGGTGTCGGGTGGGTAACTCCAGGTTAGAACCCCCACCACCAGGTAACCCAGCGTAAAAAGTGCGATGAAAATGTTGAGCTGCGAAAGCCGCTCGCCTATGATGCCCCCCGGAGCCTTGCCTTTCAACCCAAACCCCACATAGGTGTTGTAAAGCATCAGAAGCACGCCAATTGCCAGAAGTACCTGTACCATAGAGCCACCCCCTCGAGTACCCGACGGTTCGTTCGTCCAGGTTGGTGTCATTATAGGGAAGGTCAACCCGGTCTTGGCTGCATTTTGCACAAAGCGATTTTATGAATACGGACTTACGTCAATCGGTTGCTGAACATAGTAGTTTTCGTTCGTACTCCTGACCGATAGTGTAGAAGTCGGTTTCCCAGAGGCAGGTCGAGGCAGTGGTTGGCGAATGTATTTTTGAATCCGAGAGCATACCCCTTCCTTACGGTTGGCGAAAGCAGCATCTCCCTGGCAAAAGGCGGTATCGCCCTCCGCTACGCGGATAGCTTCGATCAGGTGGGTTTGGCGTCGAACCCAACGAATCTGTTACATATTTTCAATCAGAGCCTGGCCGAACTCGCTGCACTTGAGCAGGGTTGCGCTGCGCCCCTCGGCCACCATCAGGCGGTGGAAGTCGTAGGTAACCCGGCCCTGGGCAATGGTCCTGGTCATGGCGTGGATAATCAGGTCGGCGGCTTCGGTCCAGCCCATGTACCGTAGCATCATCTCGCCTGACAGAATCACCGAGCTGGGGTTGACCTGGTCTTTGCCAGCGTATTTGGGCGCGGTGCCGTGGGTGGCCTCGAACACGGCGTGGCCGGTGTAGTAATTCACGTTGGAACCGGGAGCGATGCCAATACCCCCGACCTGCGCGGCCAGGGCGTCGGAGATGTAATCGCCGTTCAGGTTGAGGGTGGCAATCACGCTGTACTCAGCTGGGCGCAGCAGAATCTGCTGGAGGAAGTTGTCGGCAATCATGTCCTTCACGATGATTTGTTTGCCCGTTTTGGGGTTGGTGAAGGTCTGCCAGGGGCCGCCGTCCAGGTCTACCGCCCCGTATTTGCTCTTGGCAAGGGCATACCCCCAGTCGCGGAAGGCGCCCTCGGTGAACTTCATGATGTTGCCCTTGTGTACCAGGGTAACTGAGGGCAGGTCGTTGTCAATGGCGTAGTTGAGGGCCGCCTCAACCAGACGGTGGGTTCCTTCCTCCGAGACCGGCTTGATGCCAATACCGGTGGTGTCGGGGAAGCGAATTTTGCTGTAGGGTTTGGGGAACTCTGCCTTGAACCACTCGAGGAACTTCTGCACTTCGGGGCTGTTTTTGGGAAACTCGATACCGGCGTAGATGTCCTCGGTGTTCTCGCGGAAAATCACCATATTGACCAGCTCGGGGTGGCGCACCGGGCTAGGTACGCCCTCGAACCACTGCACCGGGCGCACGCAGGCATACAGGTCCAGTTCCTGGCGCAGGGCCACGTTGATGGAGCGAATGCCCCCACCGACCGGCGTGGTCAGGGGCCCCTTAATAGCAACCAAGTACTCGTGGATGAACTCGAGGGTCTCTTCGGGCAGCCAGATGACCTCGCCGTACACCTGGTTGGCCTTTTCGCCAGCATAGATTTCGGCCCAGGCAATCTTGCGCTTGCCCCCGTAGGCCTTGGCCACTGCCGCGTCCAGCACAGGTTGAGCGGCCCGCCAGATGTCGGGGCCAGTACCATCGCCTTCAATGAAGCCCACAATGGGTTGGTCGGGTACGTGTAGTTTGCCCTCGTGGATGGAGATTTTTTCGCCAGCAGGAACTTTGATTTTTTGATAAGCCATACTTCTCAAAGCATAACAGAAGTTGAAGCTTTGGGGCTTGCGATGAAATAAAGGCAAAGGGTAGTGTTAGGGAATTCACCAAACCGCCTCAAGCAGCCTTATTTGGCTCGGCCTGGTCCAGCAACTGATAAAAACCCCTGGCGTTGTGCAAGTAGTGCGCCAGGATGCCAGGAATCAGGCTTCCGGTGAGCAAATAGGCGGCACCAAACATCAGGCCCCCAAAAAATATGAACACGGGATAAGCCCAGGCTCTCCGGTCTGGTACGGGGTGAAAGGCCATGAAAAGAAAGGCTTGCAGCAGTACCCCCAGCCAACCGCCAAACAGCGCATTCTGGAGCGCTCCGCGAAAAAAAACCTCTTCGCTCAGGCCGGAGGCCATGGCCAGCAGCAGGGCCTGGTGGTGGCTCACCCCCTGGGCACGCATTACGGCGCCAATCTGGCCATGCAGGGCTTCGGAGGCCCGTAAGCTTTGGGGGAACAGGCGGGAAAACAAGAGCTCGAGGCCCATCAAGCCAAAAAAGAGCAGCAAGAAGGCGACTCCATCGCGCAGGGGGTTGGGGCTTTGCACGGCTACATAGCCGGCCAGCGCCATCCAGATGAGGCCCACCAGCAACAGCCCAAGCTGGATCAGCATAAAAAACTGGAACATGCGGTTTTCAAAGCCCTTCGCTACCAATATTGAAGCCCTGCTCGAGCAATTTGCGGGAATAGGCTCTAAAAGCCAGCAGGGTCTGGGTGCGTTCAATGCCTTTGAGCTTGCGCAGGCCAAGGGTCACGATGTCGTCGAGCTGCTCGAAGTCCCTGAAGCGCAGGATGGCCACCAGATCCCACTCCCCCGTGACCGAGTACACCTCGGCCACCCCTGGAATTTCGGCCACCGACTCGGCGGTCTCGGCAGTGGATTCGCGGCTGGTCTGGATTAGGACAAAGGCGGTAATCATGCCTGGATGATACCCCAGATGTAGAAAACGGGCAGCCAGAAGGGCGGTGGTGCAATATCGTTGTAAGCCCAAAGCAAGGCCGTGTGCGAGGCCAGGCGGCCATCTATCCAGGTAAAGTCCTCAGCCACAAGCCACTCACTAATAAACACCTGGAACATCCACCACATGCGTTTGATGGGCAGTCTCGAGGATTAGCTGCGGCCTGAACCGCACCACATCGGCAGAAACGAAATGCAAGGGAATTCCGTTCCAGGCCTTGGGCAACCGCTCGGGGTCGGCTCCGTGCAGGTGCCCGTAGACCACGCAGGTGGGCCGGTAGCGGTCTATCAGCTCGGTGAAGCCGGTGGGGCCGCCGCTGGGGCTATAGGGCGGGTAGTGCATGGCCAGAATCAGATACTCGTATTCCTGTCCCTGAATGCTCTTGAGCGAGAGCGCCAGCCGCTCCACCTCGCGCTTGTAGATTTTTTCGTCCTCGGGGCTGAAGTTGTAGCTACCGGGGGTGTCCCAACCGCGGCTACCGGCAATGGCCAGGTTGCCCAGAATCAGCGAGTCGTGCTGAAGAGCGTGCATGCGTGGGGGCAACATCTGACGCAGGCGGCTGATGGAGGGCCACCAGTAGTCGTGGTTGCCGCGCAGCAGGATTTTGCTGCCGGGCAAGGTTGCGAGGTCGGCTAGGTCTACCAGGGCTTCGGGCAGTTTCATGGCCCAGGAGATGTCCCCGGCCACAATCACCAGGTCGTCTTCGCCCACGGTTTTACGCCATTCCTCGAACACCGCCTCAGGGTGGCCATCCCATTCGGGCCCAAAGATGTTCATGGGCTTGGGGTAGGCTTTGGAGAGGTGAATATCGGCGATGGCAAAAACGCGCATAGGTCTCGAGTGTGCTCCAACTCGGGGGCTAAAGCCACAAATGGCAGTGTCTAGTGTCTAGGGTTCGGCGCAGGGCGTCAAGTCTGGTGCTGAACAGAACCGAAAGACAGGCCGGGCCCTGATGACATATCATGCGCTTCATTACGTTCATGGCAAAATCAGACTATGAAGGAAGCAACCCCCGACGAACTGTTTTTGTATGCGGTGCGGGTGCTGGGGGCCAGGGCCTATTCGGAAGCCGCCCTGCGCAAAAAACTGGCCCGAAAAGCCCGTCCAGAGGTGGTGGAGTCCGTGTTTCAGCGGGTCAAGGGCCTGGGTTACCTGGACGACCAGAAATTCGCCGAGGGGTACACCCGGCTTTATGCCGGCAAGTGGGGTGCGGCCAAGCTGCGCCGGGCGCTATTGGAAAAGGGGGTTGCGCGCAGCATCGTAGAACAGGTGCTGGCCGAGCAGGCCTCAGAGCGTAACCCGGAAGAAGAAGCGCTGATCCTGCTGGAGCGCTATCAGGGTCGTCACCGGGGCGAGAAGCCCAGGGCGATTCGTTTTTTAGTTAACCGCGGCTATGCCATGGGCCTGGCCCTGGCTGTCTGGGAGCGGTACCAGAGGCAAACGAATCCGCAATAACATTCATGCCGGCCACCTTTGCCTGAAGACATTACTTGCTTCAGGAGCGAAGGGGGTAGGGGTGGGGGACAGGCGTGATAAACCCACTACCTACCTCCTACCACCCAAACCTACTTGTGTATCGTTGAAAGTTGAATATATGCCCAGTGTAGGTTTTAGACCCACTCACCCCCGCGCATCAGGGGTTCGGACTGTCCGGACGGGTTGATGCCGTCTACGTCTACCTCGCTCGAGCCAATCATCCAGTCAATGTGAATCAGGCTGCTGTTGGCCCCTTTGGCAGCGAGTTCCTGCGGGCTGAGCTGGCTTCCCCCCTGAACGCATTCGCTGTAAGCCTGGCCCAGCGCAATGTGGCTGGCGGCGTTTTCATCGAACAGGGTGTTGTAGAACAGAATCCCACTCTGGGCAATGGGGGAGGAGTGCGGCACCAGGGCCACCTCGCCCAGGCTGCGGGCCCCCTCGTCGGTCTGGAGAATCCGCTCCAGGACTTCGCTGCCACTTTTGGCTTTGGCTTCCACCACCCGCCCCTTTTCAAAGCGCACCTCGATCTCCTCGAGGAGGCTTCCCTGATAAGAGAGCGGCTTGGTGCTTCGGACATAGCCCTCGATGCGGTCTTTGTGGGGGGCGGTAAAGACTTCCTCCGTCGGGATGTTGGGGTTGCAGACCACCCCGTTTTTGGCCTGCACGGCACCGCCTGCCCATACGTGATCGTCGGCCAGCCCCACCAGTAAATCGGTGCCAGGGCCTTTGAAGTGGAGGGCGCTGTAGCGTTTCTGGTTCAGGTAGGTCACCCGTTCGGACAGGTTCTGGTTGTGGGCCTGCCAGGTGGCCACGGGGTCGGGGGTGTCGAGCCTCGAGGCTTTCCAGATGGCTTCCCAGAGCTTTCGTACGGCTTCTTGCTCGGTCAGTTCTGGAAAAACCACCCTGGCCCAGGCCGGGTGAGGGTAGGCCACAATGGTCCAGTTGATGTGATGGGTGGTGATGAGCTCCATTACGGGCCGGTAGGCCAGCGAGCGGGCGCGGTTGGCTCGAGCTACCGACTCCGGGTTCTGGCCCCGCAGCAGGTTGGGGTCGTTGCCGGCGATGTGCAGGCGTGCAGCCCCGCTCTGGAATGCGGCAGCCATCCCGTCAAAAAGCCATTTTTGGGTTTGGTCGAAGGCACTTTCGGGGGCGTGATGGTAGCGGAGCAGGGTGGCGGCATCGTCGTCGTAGAGCACCGTTACCAGGGGGCTTCCGACTCGGTAAGCCTGCTCGGCGATTTTTCGCGCCAGCGGCACCGCCTCGATGGGCGCGGTTACGATGAGCTCCTGGCCTTCGCGGAGGCCAAGCCCCACATGAACAGCTACCTGGGCCAGTTGGTCGAGTTGGGTCTCAAAAGATTCCATCCAGCCAACTTTACCCTATCGATCCCTTCATGGACGTGACCGCCAATCTATTTAAACGTCGTATAGATACCAGTACATTCTTACGGTAGTTTAGGAAGTGTTCTCGTCATTGCGAGCATCCGCAGGATGCGAAGCAATCCAGATCGCCACATCCCACCGATACTCTGGGAAACTTCCTTTGTATTGCTTCGTCGGCCTTTGGCCTCCTCGCAATGACGGCTGCCGCTTGAGAGACTGGTTGGCGAGTGCTTGGGCCAACGTTTGCCAGAATGTATAGGCTCCTTTACGACACTGTGCTAGGCAGCTAATTTTTGTCCCAGGGCAAAGCTTTTTGAAGTCGGTTGATTCAAAACAGGTGAAAGGCGCTCCAACCTTGACGGAAGCAGCAGGGCTTGCTACCCTTTGGGCAACATGCGGATTCGCACCCCCCGCAGCTACAAGTGGCACCACCAGCGCTGGTGGCGTGGGTAGGCTCGAGCGCACTCTCTAACGCGGCGCTTGGGCTTTTCTCGAGGTGTGGGCCTCGAGTTTTTGTTTGTTAGCCTCAAGCGATAATAGTCGATAGTCGATTGCAGATAGTCAATAGTCCACTCGCCATCGACCATAGACCATAGACTATAGACCGAATCAACACGAGAGGTTTCCATGCAACTACCCAGCTACCCTCTGCCCGACGCCAAAGGCCGCTATGCCGAGTTTGGCGGGCGCTACGTACCCGAGACCCTGATGCCGGCCCTAGAAGAGCTCACCGGGGCCTACCTGCACTACAAAAACGACCCCGAGTTTCTGGCCGAGTACGATTACTACCTGCGCGAGTATGTGGGCCGCCCCTCGCCTTTGTACCTGGCCGAAAACCTCACCCGTCACCTGGGCGGGGCCAAAATCTACTTGAAGCGCGAAGACCTGAACCACACCGGGGCCCACAAGATCAACAACACCCTGGGCCAGGCCCTCCTGTGCAAGCGCATGGGCAAGAAGCGGGTGATTGCCGAGACCGGGGCCGGTCAGCACGGGGTGAGCGTGGCCACGGTGGCGGCCCTGATGGGCCTGGAGTGCGTGGTTTACCAGGGGGCCGAGGACGTGCGACGGCAGGCTTTGAACGTCTTTCGCATGAAGCTTCTGGGGGCCGAGGTGCGCCCGGTGGAGAGCGGCACCCGCACCCTCAAGGACGCCACCAACGAGGCCATCCGGGACTGGGTGACCAACGTGCGCGAGAGCTTCTACATCATCGGCTCGGTGGTGGGGCCGCATCCGTACCCCATGATGGCCCGCGACTTCCAGAGCATCGTAGGCGAGGAGATCAAGGCCCAGCTCCTACAGAAGGAGGGGCGGGAGAACCCCGATGTGGTGATTGCCTGCGTGGGCGGGGGCTCCAATGCCATTGGGGCTTTTGCGCCCTTTGCCTACCAGGAAAACCGTCCGCGCCTGATTGGGGTAGAGGCCGCGGGCCACGGGGCGGCTTCGGGCCTGCACTCGCTCTCCATCGGGGCAGGTCGCAAGGGGGTGCTACACGGGGCCAAGATGTTCTTGCTCTACGACGACGACGGCCAGATTCGTCCGGCGCACTCGGTCTCGGCGGGCCTGGACTACCCTGGCGTGGGGCCGGAGCACAGCTACTATGCCGAGGCCGGCCTGGCCGAGTATGTGGGCATCACCGACGAGGAGGCCCTGGAAGGCTTCCAGCTTTTGTGCCGCCTGGAGGGGATTATTCCGGCCCTCGAGTCGGCCCACGCCATCGCCTATGCGGCCAAACTGGCCCCCGAGATGGAGCCCGAGCAGGTGATTGTGATCAACCTTTCGGGCCGGGGCGATAAGGACGTGGTGGAGGTGATGCGCGTCATGGAGGAGGGTCAGGGGTCAAGGGCCGAGGGTTTTGTGCAGGGAGGGCAGTCATGACCACCCGCGAAGCTTTTGCCAGGGCCAAAGCCGAAGGGCGCGCGGCGCTGATTCCCTACGTGATGGCCGGTTATCCGAGCCGGGGGGCCGACCTCGAGATGGTCAAGCAGGTGCTGCCCTACGCGGATTTGCTCGAGGTCGGCCTGCCGTACTCAGACCCCCTGGGCGATGGCCCGGTGATCCAGCGGGCCTCGGAACAGGCCCTGCGGCAGGGGATACGTGTGGCCGACGTGGCGGCCTTCGTGCGGGAAATTCGGGCCCTGACCGATAAGCCCCTTTTCTTGATGACCTACATCAACCCGGTGCTGGCAGTGGGGCCGGAACGTTTTTTTGAAATGTTTAAGGAGGCCGGGGTGAGCGGGCTCATCCTGCCCGACCTGCCCCCCGACGAAGAACCCGAGCTGGTGGCCCTGGCGCACCGGGCGGGCCTCGAGCACCAGATGAGGCCCGCGCAGCCAACCGAATCCGCTTCCTTTAGCAGGGGGCTTGCGCCTGTCGGCCTCGAGACCACCTTTCTATTGGCCCCTACCTCTACCGAGGCCCGCATCCAGACCGTGGCGCCCTACTGCACCGGCTTTGTGTACACGGTTTCGGTGGCGGGGGTCACGGGGGCGCGGGACAAGCTCCCCGAGGGGCTGCCGGAGCTGGTGGGGCGCATACGCCGGGTGACCGAGGCCCCGGTGGCCATCGGTTTTGGCATCTCCAACCGAGCCACCGCCCAGCAGGCCGCCCAGGCCGCCGATGGGGCGGTGATTGCCAGCGCCCTGATCCGCGCCCACGAAGAGGGAAGAGGGCTGGCGGAGGTGCTGCGCGAGGTGCGGGCGGGCCTCGAGCGCTAGACGAGGCTTGTGCAGTGAAGCGAGTCTCTAGCCCTACGCGGTGGGCTCGCGCCTATCGGCCTCGAGGGCGCTCCCGGCCTGGTGCTTTAGAATCAGGCTGATGAAGCGCATCGTGCAGGCCGAGTGCCTCCAGTACATCGTCACCCTGCCCGAGGCTTCCTTTCCGCTCATCTACCTGGACCCCCCCTTCAACACCCGCAAAACCCAGCAGCGGCGTCGAATCCGGGCCTTTGCCGACGAGGGGGGCCAGCGCCAGGGCTTTGGCGGCAAGCGCTATCGAACCGAAGCTCTGGCGGCCCCGGTATATGCCGACCGCTTCGAGGACTTCGAGGCGTTTCTGATTCCCCGGCTCGAGCAAGCCTATCGCTTGCTTAGCCCGACAGGCTCGCTTTTTGTGCACCTGGACTACCGCGAGGTGCATTACATCAAGGTGGCGCTCGATACCATTTTCGGACGCAAGAGCTTTATCAACGAGATTATCTGGGCCTACGACTATGGGGGTCGTTCCAGGAAGCGCTGGCCGGCCAAGCACGACACCCTCCTGTGGTATGCCAAAAACCCCCACCGGTACACCTTCAACTACGAAGCCATAGACCGCATCCCCTACCTCACGCCCAAGATGGTCGGCCCCGAAAAAGCAGCCAGGGGCAAAACGCCCACCGATGTCTGGTGGCAGACCATCGTCCCGACGGGCTCCAGGGAAAAAACCGGTTATCCCACCCAGAAGCCCCTCAAGCTGCTGGAGCGTATCGTGCGGGTGCACTCCAACCCTGGTGATGTGGTGCTCGACTTTTTTGCGGGCTCGGGCACCACCGGCGAGGCCGCCGCAAAACATGGCCGAGGGTTTGTGCTGGTGGATGAAAGCCCCGAGGCCATCGCCATCATGCAGCGTAGACTGGCCCCCTATGGCCCTGAGATAATCGGTTTTGATGCGACCCATTCTGTACCACAAACTCGGTAACTTCGAGCTCTGGTTCCTGAGCGATGGCGAAATCTGGCTGGATGGGGGAGCCATGTTTGGGGTGGTGCCCAGGGTGCTGTGGTCGAAGCTGGTGGTGCCGGACGAGCAAAACCGCGTTCGACTGGGGATGAACCCCCTGCTTCTTCGTATGGGCGAGCGGTATGCGCTGATCGAAACCGGCATTGACCGCAAGCCTGGTGAGAAGTTTCGGCGCATCTACGGCCTGAGCGAAACCCATCCACTGCTGGGCCAGCTGGCGCTTTTGGGCCTGGGGCCCGCGGATATCTCGCTGGTGATTCATACCCACCTGCACTTCGACCACGCCGGGCTAAACACCCGCCTCGAGGGGGGGCGGCTGGTGCCCACCTTTACCAACGCCCGCCACCTCGTGCAGAAGCAAGAACTGGAGGACGCGCTACACCCCCACGAGCGCAGCCGGGCCAGCTACCTGCCAGAGAATATTGAACCCATTCTTGAACAGTTTGAAACCGTGGAGGGGGAGCAGGAAATCCTGCCAGGGCTGTGGGTGGTGCCGGTGCCGGGTCATACCCTGGGGATGCAGGCCGTGGAGATTCGCTCGGAGGGCCAGCTTTTTGCCTATACCGCCGATCTGATACCCACCATGGCCCACGCCCCCTTGCCCTACATCATGGCCTACGACCTATACCCCATGACCACCCTCGAGACCCGCAAACGCCTGTATGAGCGCTGGGTTCAGGGCCAGTACCTGCTGGGTTTCCCCCACGAGCCGGGGCACCCTTTGGGGCGGCTGGTGCACACCGAGAAGGGCTACCAGGCCGAGCCCCTCAATCTGTAGCTGTGGCCTAGGCCTGGGGGGCCTTCTCCGGCCTGCGCTCCACCAGGGTCAGGATGTCGTAGAGGGCCACGGTTTTGCCCTCCTGGTTGGTAATCTCGACTGCCCAGGTCACCACGCCGGTGGGCCGCTCGCCGGGCCTGGGGTCTTTGGCGGTTTTGGACTTGACCGTGAGGCGGGCCTGGATGGTATCGCCCATCCCCACCGGCTCGATAAAGCGCAGGTTCTCGAGGCCGTAGTTGGCCAGCACCGGCCCGGGGGCCGGGCTCACAAACAGTCCTGCCGCCGCCGAAATCAGGAAGTAGCCGTGGGCCACCCGTTTGCCAAAGATGGAGTCCTTCGCGCCAATCTCGTCCACGTGGGCGTAGAAGTAGTCGCCCGTCACGTTGGCGAAGTTCACAAGGTCGGCCTCAGTTACGGTGCGGCGGTGGGTAAGGAGGCTTTCGCCAATCTCCAGGTCTTCAAAGTACTTGCGGAAAGGGTGGATTACATCCTCTTTGAGCCGGGCTCCCCGCACGTACTCCTGGGAGAGCACCATCAGGGTGGTGGGGTCGGCCTGCACCGCACAGCGCTGCAGGTAGTGCTTGATGCCGCGCACCCCGCCCAGCTCCTCGCCGGCCCCGGCCCTTCCGGGCCCCCCGTGCAGCAACAGGGGCAAAGGCGAGCCGTGGCCGGTGGACTCTTTGGCGTTTTCGCGGTTCAGAATCAGTATCCGGCCGTGGTGGGTGGCCAGTCCAAAGAACAGGGTGCGAGCTTCTTCGGGCTGGAAGGTCACCACGCTCCCCACCAGGCTTCCCCGGCCTCGGCGGGCCAGTGCAACAGCCTCGTCCAGGCTTTCGTAGGGCATCAGGGTAGCCACCGGGCCGAAGGGCTCGAGGTCGTGGGCGGCAGAGTCCCAGGGTTTGGGGCTAAAAAGCAGGGTGGGGGGCATGAAGCCGCCCTTTTCAAAGTCGCCACCCAGCAGTTCGCGCGAGCCCTCCCAGGCCACCTCACAGCCTTGCGCTCTAAGCGCCTCAACCACAGCCAGTACGTCGGCCCGTTGGTTAGCCCCCACCAGCGGCCCCATGCGCACGTCCTCGCGGCTGGGGTCGCCCAGGCGGGTCTGGCTCAACTCTTGCTTGAGGGCCTCGAGTACGGCCTCGGTCTTCTCGCGGGGTACAATCACCCGCCGGATGGCGGTGCACTTCTGCCCGGCCTTGGCGGTCATCTCGCGGGCCACTTCCTTCACAAAAAGCCCAAACTCGGGGTCGCCCGGCTCCACCATCTGGCCCAGAATGGCGCAGTTGAGGCTGTCGGCCTCCATGTTGAAGGGCACCGAGTGGGCAATCAGGCTGGGGTGTGTCTTGAGCTTGCGTCCGGTGGCCGCCGAGCCGGTGAAGGTCACGCTGTCCTGCTCGTTCAGGTGATCGAAAAGGTCGCCAATCCCGCCGCAAACCAGCTGGATGGCCCCCTCGGGGAGGATGTTGGCCTCGAGCATGGCCCTGAACACCGCCTCGGTCAGGTAGGCGGTCTGGGTGGCCGGCTTGACGATGGCCGGTACGCCCGCAATGAGCCCTGGTGCGAGCTTTTCCAGCATCCCCCAGACCGGGAAGTTAAAGGCGTTGATGTGTACCGCCACCCCTTCCCTGGGCACCAGGATGTGCCGGCCCAGGAAGGTGCCCTGCTTGGAGAGGGTGAGGGGGTCGTCCTCGGCCAGAAAACGCGCATTGGGCAGCTCGCGCCGCGCCAGCGACGAGTAGCTGAAAAAAGTGCCGATGCCCCCGTCAATATCGAACCAGCTATCGTAGCGGGTGGCCCCGGTCTTGTAGGAGAGGGCGTAAAAGGCTTCCTTGCGCTCCTGCAAGTATTGGGCCAGGGCCCGCAGCATGGCCGCCCGCTCGTGGAAGGTGTAGCGCCGGAGGTTGGGCCCCCCCACCTTGCGGGCGTACTCGAGCATGGCCTTGAAGTCGAGCCCCTCACTGCTGACCTGGGCTACCGGCTCTCCATAGACGGCGTCCCGTACCAGGGTTCCTTCGGCGGGACTCTGGTACCAGGCCCCGGCGGCATAGCTGCTTATTTTCATGTCCGGTATTCTAACAAACGCTTGTTTGTATGTGGGCAAGTGGGGTGTGGTATGGCAGGCTCTTATCATTTGCCTGGGCATCGTCGTTTCAACCCCTCACCCGGCGACAGCAGTTACCACCAGAATTGTTGTATTTGGCCAAAAGAGCACCTTACTGGCCGGCGCTGTCGCCACCCTCTCCCGCAAGGGGAGAGGGAAAGGGGAAAACGATAAAAGCCTTTGGTATGGCAGGGGGTGTAGCCTTTGCTAGGGCATGGGCGCTAATCCTTGTTAGACCTGCGACTTGCGACCCGAGACCTACGCCAGCGTATGGGCTAAACGACAAGGCAATTCTCAGTGGGTCAGCACCTTTCGCACCGCCTCGAGCACCCGTTTGGCGTCGGGGCGGTAGTAGTTTTCCACCGCGCTGAAAGGGGGATAGGGGGCGTCCCAACCCGCTACCCGCACGATGGGGGCTTGCAGGTAGTCCAGGGCCTCTTCGACGATGCGGGCGGCAATCTCGGCCCCAAAGCCGCCGGTGCGCATGGCCTCGTAGACCACCACCGCGCGGCCGGTTTTCTGCACCGACGCAACAATCGTTTCGGTATCCAGGGGAACCAGGGTCTCGAGGTCCACCACCTCCAGCTCCACCCCTTCCCGTGCCGCCACCTCGGCGGCCTTCTGGCAGACCTCCACCATGCCGCCGTAGCAGAAGAGGCTGGCCGCCTGGCCTTCGCGCACCACTCGAGCCTTGCCCAGGGGCAGGGTGTAGTAGCCTTCTGGCACCTCGCCCTTCACCCCCCGGTAGAGCTTGATGGCCTCCAAGAAAAAGACCGGGTCGGGGTCTTCGATAGCGCTCAGCAATAGCCCCTTGGCCCGCTCGGGTGAGGCAGGAATCACCACCTTGACCCCCGGCACGTGGCAGAGCACGGCTTCGGGGCTATCGGCGTGCTGCTCGGGGGTTTTCACCCCGCCACCGTAGGGCGCCCGAATCACCATCGGCACCGTAAAGCGTCCCCGGGTGCGGTGGCGCATCCGGCCCAGGTGCGAGAGAATCTGATCCAGGGCCGGGTACAAAAAGCCCGCGAACTGAATCTCGGCTACCGGCCTGAGCCCGGCCATGGCCAGCCCGATCCCAAAGCCCACAATGCCCGACTCGGCCAGGGGGGTGTCAAAAACCCGCTGCTCGCCGTACTTCTGCTGCAAGCCATCGGAAGCCCGGAAGACCCCGCCCATCCTGCCCACGTCCTCCCCAAAGACCACCACCCGGGGGTCTTGGGCCAGGGCCAGGTCGAGGGCTTCGTTGATGGCCTGTACGTTGTTCAGAACCCGGGTCTCGCGCTCGGCAATCATGCTTCCCCCCGCAGATAGTTCCAGGCAGTCAGTTGGTCGGGCTGCATCTCCTGGTACACCTGCTCCACAATTTCCCAGGGCTTGGGCTCTTTGGCCTGGTCGGCCTCTTCCACTGCAGCCAGGAACTCGCCCTCGAGTGCCTCCGTGAGCTCGGCTTCCTGCGCCTCGCTCCAGAGCCCCAGGTGCAGCAGGCAGTTTTTCATGCGCAGAATGGGGTCGCGCTTCAGCCAGCGCTCGGTTTCTTCCTCGGTGCGGTAGCGGCTGGGGTCGTCGGAGGAGGTGTGGGGGGCTACCCGGTAGGTGAGGGCCTCAATCAGGGTTGGCCCTTCGCCTTTGCGAGCCCTGGCCACGGCTTCCCGGGCCACACTCCAGACCGCCACCAGGTCGTTGCCGTCCACCGTGACCCCCGGAATGCCGTACCCCTGGGCCTTCTGGGCAATCCGGGGTACCTTCATCTGCTTTTGGGTGGGCACGCTAATGGCCCAGCCGTTGTTTTGCACCACCACCAGCAAGGGGGCGTTGAACACCGAGGCAAAGTTCAGCCCCTCGTGGAAGTCGCCCTCGGAGGTGCCGCCGTCGCCGATAAAGACCGCCGCCACGGCATCTTTACCCAAAAGCCTTTGGGCATGCGCCACGCCCGCCGCCTGGGGGATCTGGGTGGCGATGGGAATGTAAAACTGCACCATGTTCACGTCGGGGGGGGCGCCCCAGCCTGCCGGGTCGGCCCGCCAGCTCAGAATTAGTTTGCTGATGGGCATCCCAAAGGTAAGGGCTGCCGCGCTTTCGCGGTAGCTGGGTAGAAGCCAGTCGTGGTCAGCCTTCAAGCACAGGGCCACCCCTACCTGGGCGGCCTCCTGGCCCCGAAAGGGGGGATACACCCCCAGCCGCCCCTGTCGCTGCAAAACCAGCGCCCGCTCGTCGAAGTGCCGGGCCCTGCGCAGGGCCCGGTAGCCCTGGAGTAACTCCTCGTGGCTCAGGGGTATGTCCCGCAACGGTTTACCGTGATCGTCGAGGTATTGCACTGTGTCCACGCTGCTCAGTTTAGCCGAACTCGAGTTAGCAGTATGGGTTCAATCTGCGATGTTTGCAGAAAAATTTAACAAGCATCGTATCGTGAAAATAAGTGCAACTCGGAAGCGTATTCGGCGCTGCAAT